>NZ_FQLF01000007.1 GCF_900120175.1 Oceanicoccus sp. KOV_DT_Chl | reverse complement strand
TTCCGCCAGTGACTCAATTGAAAAATGACTGCGGTAGTGTTGGCTAATGAAATTAATAGCTTTTTTGATACGCGGATCGATAGTTTTGGTACTGTCGTCCGGGAGTGTTTGATAGCAGCGAATTAGAAGTTGTTGTAAATAGATTTTTGCATAATTCCGGGCCCATTTTTTGATGGTAATTTGCTGCGAAATGATCTCCTGAAAAAGTTGTGCGCATTGATTAATTAGTGATTTATCATTAAGTGCAAAGCCGAATATGCCGGGCCCAATCTCCGGCCACGCTAATAAATGCAGCCATTCATTGTCGACTTGAAACAGCATCCAAAGATGTTGCCACTCGTCACAGTCGGGTTGCGCCGGTGGTCGAAGTAAGCGTCAGGGTTAAATAACATTAAGCTACCGACGCGGCTGTCAAGTGTCTGCCTGACGCAGTTGTAGCGGCCTGAGCCTTTGGTGGTTAAGTGCAGTGTCCAACCATTCTTTTGGTGGGCGGCGCACCGGATAATCATTGATGGAGTCTTTGGTGGCAGTGGTTTTGCTACCCACAATGGCTTGAGTGGTTAGCTGATTAACATCTTCAATGGCACTTAATAACTCCCTGATTAACGTATTCGCAGCAGCGGTGGTAATACTATGGCGAAATAAATGTTGTTGCCAGCGCTCGCATACTTCGGGCATTGAAGGCTGGTGTTGTAGTGTGTTTTGGATGCTAGGTTGTAAGGCGAGCATCGTTGCGCTATCGACAAGTGGGTAGCTGTTGCCTAGTAAGGGGCGCACGGCAAGCAGGTAGCGGGCCTTGCTTAAGCGCTTGCCGTTAGCGAGATCCAGTAGTGCTAATGCTTGCTCGTTGATACTCATCAATAGGGTTACGGATTATAGTTGTAGTGGAATTATCCATATATTGGATAGAAATTGACACGGATAATTTCTATTTTATGGATGATAATGCTGAATAATTCATGTTTACAATGGCTGTCATTATATTGGGTGGAAGTATTATCCTTGTTTTAATGATTGAACAACCAGAGGGTGTGTGCAATGAAGCGTCGTGATGCGGTGAAAACATTGATGCTAATGCTGGGGGGCAGTTTGTCTCCATCGGTGGCAATGGCACTGAAATCAGAGCCGAAACTTCGCGCTGCTGGTACTGGGTTTTCTGATGTCCAGCGTCAGCTGGTTAGCATGATGTCTGAGCGGATTATTCCAACCACAGATACCCCGGGTGCTATTGCCGCAGGAGTGCCGGCTTTTATCGAAGAGATAGTGTTCGATTGGTATACCGAAAATGAGCGCAAGATTTTTTGTTTGGACTGCAGCAGGCAGATTTATTGAGCCGGCAACAATTAGGCCGTGAATATATTCAGCTAACTGATGAGATGCAGGATTTGGTATTAACTCAAATGGAATTGCAGGGAGGGGCCACGCCGCTGATGGATGCAATTGATCTGATGCCCAATCTTAAAGAAGATCGCCAAGCCTTTTTTCCCAAGTTAAAAGAATTAGTGGTAGTTGGCTATTACACCTCGGAAATCGGTGCCACTGAGGAGTTACGTTATAACCCTATGCCTATGACCTATAAGGGCGACATTCCAGTCACTGAAGACACTCGCAACTGGGGTGGGCCAAGTTTGATTGACTAAGTAATAGCTATTTTATTGGTCTAAGAAAACACATCAGTAATTACCGGAAGCGAAAATATGACATTACCGAATACCACAGAATTTGATGCAATTGTTGTAGGCTCTGGTATTTCAGGAGGCTGGGCGGCTAAAGAATTATCTGAAAAAGGGTTGAGTGTATTAGTGTTGGAGCGAGGAGCGCCTCTGCAGCATGGTAAGGATTATATTGGTGAGCATGTACCACCATGGCAAACCCCATTTCGAGGTAAACCCTTGCGGGAGCTTTACCAACAGGATTACCGGGTGCAAAGCACCTCTTATGCATTCAATGAACTAACCCGGCACTTTTGGTTGAACGATAGAGAAAATCCTTACGACTTGAATGAAGATAATCCTTTTCTTTGGATGCGCGGTGGCCGTGTTGGCGGTAAATCAATTATGTGGGACGACAAGTTTATCGCTGGAGTGACCTGGATTTCGAAGCAAATAAAAAAGATGGCCACGGAGTTGATTGGCCGATTCGTTATGCTGATATTGCGCCCTGGTATAGCTACGTAGAAAAATTTATCGGTGTAACCGGTCAGGCGGAAGGCATTCCACAGTTACCCGATGGTGAATTTCAGCCTACTATGGAAATGAACGCGGGGAGAAATTTGTTAAAGCCGGGATAGAAAAAAATTATCCGGGTCGCAAAATGATAATGGGAAGGGCGGCAGTATTAACGCAGCCGTTAAATGGTCGTGGAAGTTGTCATTATTGCGGGCCCTGTCATCGTGGCTGTTCAGTAGGAGCATACTTTTCCAGTGTAAGCTCTACTTTGCCCGCGGCAGAAAAGACTGGAAATTTAACGCTACGTGCTCACAGTGTGGTTGAGTCGTTAGAGTATGATGCTACTACGGGCAAAGTCTCTGCTGTGAATGTTATTGATGCCGAGAGTCATGAAAAATTAACGTTTAAAAGTAAATTGGTGTTTCTGTGTGCCTCGACTATAGGTAGCACGCAGCTGTTATTAAATTCAACGTCTGAACATTTTCCTAACGGCTTGGCTAATGGTAGTGGTGCACTTGGGCGGTATTTGATGGATCATAATTCTGGTTTGGGTGGGTTTGCTATTTTACCGGGGATGGAAGATCGATTTTATTCGGGGAATCGTCCAAATAATGTCTACATACCCCGCTTTCGCAATGTGAAAGATGAGGATAATACTGATTTTGTTCGTGGTTATGGTTTTCAGGGTGTGGCGTTCAGGATGGGTTGGAGTGCATCCTACAAGGCGCCTGGTTTTGGAACGGCATTGAAAGCTCGGCTGCGCAAACCCGGAACCTGGGCTATGGCACTGATGGGATTTGGAGAAACATTGCCGCAAAAAGATAATTGCATGTTTTTACACCCGAGCAAAAAAGATCAATACGGTATTCCGCAGGTAAGCTTTAATTTTAATTGGCATAACAATGAATTGAAGATGCGCAAGGACGTGTCTTCGCAGGCAGTAGACATGTTAAATGCTGCTGGTGCGACCTTTGCATTCGGTGGGGATTCTATGGAAGATCCCGGTGGTGCTATCCATGAAATGGGCACGGCGCGGATGGGGCGTGACCCCGAAACATCGGTATTGAATCAATGGAATCAGGCGCATGAGGTAGCAAATTTGTTTGTCACAGATGGTAGCGCGATGACGTCCTCGTCTTGTGTGAACCCCTCATTGACCTATATGGCATTAACTGCCAGAGCTTGTGACTACGCGGTGAAACAACTTAAGGCGGGTTTAATTTGAGCTGGTAGTGAAGGCGCTGTGCGAGCAGGAGTGGTGCAAGCGTCTAGTTGAAGCAGAACTCCACATAAAAATCACCTGCGGGTGTGTTAAAAGGCAGCACGATAGCATCACCTTTGACTTTGTGATTAAGCGGTTTGTCATTGCCAAGCAGCATGGAAGGGAGGGTTAAATCGAACTCCATCCCCTGTTCCGAGTAAATACGTTTGGCGCTGCCGGTAATCATATTGGTGATCTCACCGACCACATCGACAACGGTTTCATCTATAGAGCTTACCGCTTCACCTAACATTTTTTCTGTGATGTCGAGGATAGCAGGCTTGGAAAAGCTGATGGCTAATGAACCTTGAGTGGATTTACCGGATAAATCGATCATACCTGTGACATCACCCATAGTATTGGACCCTTGCTTTTTCATGGGTTTACCGGCGGTCACTTCCACCATGGCCATTGTTGATAGCACAGTGATGGTGGATTCAAGTAGCGGATTTATATATTTCACATTCATACAAAAGAAGACAGTATTTTCTATATCTTATGTAGGTTAGTTGGGCTTTTTTGGTTTGTACAATTCTCTTAGGGTTGAATTGAGGTTTTGGTGCTTTTTTGTTCGTTTCTTTGCTATCAGCGTTGAAATATTATTGTTGCTAAGTAATTTAGGCCTTTTATCGCCACAGCGTCCAAACGCCAATAGCAATAAAACCAATGCCTGCAATGCTAGATAACTGCCGCTCATCGATATGCTGGCTTAACCACTGGCCGGCAATAACGCCGATAGCTGAAGCAAGGATCAATGCAGCTGAGGCGGCAAAAAATACCATCCATTTGCTAACGTCTTTATCGGCGGCATACAGCATCGTTGCCAGTTGCGTTTTATCGCCGAGCTCAGCGATAAATACTGTGGTGAAAATCGTTAGAAAAATTTTTAATTCCATTACTACCACTCCAGCGCAAAAAATTGTTAGATTCAAATTGTATGGATTATAACGGCGAATAGATAAAAATATTTACCGTATTTTGAAAAAAGAGGGCTGGTGGGATAGGTTGGTTGTCGGTTAAACCGCCGCGATTTTTCCATTGCGCAACCATTGCTTTACTTTACGTTCCACTACAATGCGATCCACTGGTTTTTTGATGTAGTCATTCATACCTGCGTTCAAGCAGCGTTGACTATCGCCGCTCATGGCATTGGCTGTTACCGCAATGATTGGAATGTTACTGTACACCGATTGGCTATTGCGAATTCTTCGGGTGGCTTCAAAACCGTCGATTAGTGGCATTTGGCAATCCATCATAATTAAATCGACCGGTTGCTGATCCAGTAATTGTGATACATCAGCACCATTATTGGCAGTAATTATCATGCAACCCATTTGTTGCAGCATGGCTTTCAGTACCATTTGATTAACCAGATTATCTTCAGCAATTAACACTGTTTTTTGGCGTTGTTGAGTTTCGGGCGCGGTGATGTCAATCGTTGTATCTTGTGGGTAAGCTGGTACTAGTGGTATCAATAGGGTGAATTCAGAGCCACTACCTGGTTGCGACTGTACGCAGAGTTTGCCACCCATATATGCAGCAATTTGGTTACATATCGCTAGCCCAATCCCCAGACCGTTGTGTTGACGATTATCATTAGCGTCTAACTGTTGGAAGGGGGTGAAAATCTGATTAATTTGCTCTTTAGCAATACCGCTACCGCTGTCGATGATTGAGCATGACAGCATTTCGCGTTGACTGTGTTCATCCATGCCGCTACTGATATTGACTGATACTTGTCCCTGCGAGGTAAATTTTATGGCGTTATCAATCAATTGTTTCAGGATCAAAATAAGTTGATCGCTATCGGTGCTGATGGCTTTAGGTAGGTTGTGATCGATTTGCCACTGAAAGGTGAGTCCTTTTTGCTGGCAGCGCAGTTCTGATTCATTAGCTAGTGGTTGTAGTGTCGATGCTAGATCGATGATTTGTTTTTTAACAATCAGTTGACCGGACTGCATTTCTGAAAAGGATAAAATGGAGTCTACTACCGAAGTCATATTGCGAGCTGATAGTTTGGCTGAGGCTAAATATTCCTGTTGTCGAGGTTTGAGTTTGTCACTGTCAATAAGATTTAGTGAGCCTTCCACGCCATTCATCGGGGTGCGTAATTCGTGGCTAATCGTAGCGAGAAATTGATCTTTTAATTGATTGCTTTTTTCTAACTGGTCTAGCGTGTTATTTAATTGGGTATTGGCAAATTCAAGTTTTTGCTGGGATTGTAAAATAATTTCCTGGTTTTCTTTGCGCAAAACGTTAATACGATCTGCTAGCGCCAGTGATAGCAAAATGACTTCAAATAAAGAGCCGATTAGATCCGAGTTCAGGGTGATTGCGTTTGCGGTAATGATATCCGCTGCTGCAAGAGCGTGCATCACAGAACCAGGGATAAGCGAAAACCAGGCAAGTACAAAGAATCGCGCAGCCCAAAATTTATGTTTTAGGCTGATCAGTCCGGCTGAAAGCACACTGATAGTGGTAGCGAAAACGCTAATAATAGTTAATTCAGTGCTAAGCCCAACAGGTAAAAATAAACTGCTGAAAAATAATCCTAGAGCCACCAAGCCATTAGCTTTTAATAATAGATCAAGCGTGGGAGCATAGCTTTTCAGATCTAAAAAGTAGCGGGAAAATGTAGAGGCAAACAAACAGCATAATGAGATAAAAACCGGAATGGCTAGTTGGTTCCAGTTCATTGAGTTGGGCCATAGGTAGGCAAAGCCATGACCTGAAATAGCGCTTTGAAATAGACTGAAGCTCAGTACGTATAAAACATAATACAGGTAGCTTTTGTCACGGGTAGAAAGGTAGATGAACAGGTTATAGATGGCCATGACCAGCATCACGCCATAGAACGCGCCATAGGCAGTATTTTTTCCCGAAATGTGCGAGGGTATTTCAGCTGTGCTGAGCAAGCGAAGAGGAACCTGCATCGATCCGGACGTTGTTACACGAATAAAAATCTCTACTGTCTCTCCTGGAGCGATGCTTACTGGTGCAATGTAAGAGGGGTCTTTGTAGGGGCGCTGTTGATAGGGGAGACTGTCCCCTAATTGCAGGTGGCTAATGCTGTTATCCTGTCGACGGGCATAAATATCAATCAGGTCCAGTTGCGGGTAATTTATTTGCAGTAGCCAAAGGCGAGCGGCGACTGTGTCAGGGCTTTCACCTTGGCGGTTAATGGGTAAATACAACCAAATAGCGGAGTCAGTATAACCATGGTTGATTAGTGGTGCGTTGTTCGGTTGAAACCGGGTAATAAAGTCGGCACTGGAAATTTTATCGATAGTGAATGTTCGGCTTTTGTCTTCCAGCCATTTTACTGCGTGAGTCAGGTCGGCGCTGGGGGCATCTTCAGCAATAATGAATGGCGGCGGTTCGTTGGCTGCATCGCTGTTGCTAGCATAAGCAGTATTACTGCTGGTTAGCAGCACGAGGAGTAAGGCAATTAACGTTTTGACTAGTGGCCAGTTATTAAGCGCATCACGTCGCGACGGTGCGCTCTGTTGATCAGCTTCGGTTGGTTTATAGGAGAAATGTTCCCAATTCACAGGATGGCCTGAATGATTAATACGGGTAGACAACAAGCTCAAAGTAGTCGGGGCATTAACTACTCAGGGCGGCATTTTTTAAAATACTAAGTCTGGTTCACTACTTTATGCTGAAGCGGAAGAAATCCCATACGTAATTCCACCTATTTTGGTATTTATACCGAGGATAATTAGTCCGGTTTGTCTGGGTTGAAGTGCGCCCCGAAACGAGGCGTTGATAGATTTTTTTGGGGCCTAGAATGGGACTAGAGTGCGTTGAATTGGCTATTAAATGCACGGATGCGATTGGCATTTGCCCCCATGTCACCTCGGCCCACTCTGGAAACCGAGCGCAGGTCGATATTACTGCCATCGACTGCCGGTTGAATGCGAATCACCACGTCATCTTTAAAGCCGAACCAGAAAGTGGTATCGACAGCCTCTATATGCCCTTGCTGCTGATCCTGGGCATAGACTTCCCAACCGAGCGCTGCTGCGGCAGCCAAGGCTTTGGTGAATGCCTGCTTCGGTGCTTGCTTGGTCGTGAGGGTGTCAATGTCCGGAAATGCAGTGCGCTGAATAGCAGCCACTTCAGCTTTAAACTCCAGTGGGTTACTTTCGCTTCCTCGCTCTGCGACAGCGGCAACGAATACCGGTGGGTTATCTAAATCTGTACTGATGTCATGAATGCCTGCTCGACTACCTTCTCCTCCCTTCATCATGGTAGCCATTAGTACCAGTGGTGGCAGAGCAAAGAGACTGGCGAGGCGCAAGGCGGATTTAGTACCGGCACTGGGCTTACGCAATAGCCAAATAGCATTGATAATTTGAATGATCAGGCTACCCAGAAGTGAGACTGATAACAGTAGCAAACCGATGGTGAATGGCCATAAGCCAAAACGGGTCCCTAATGCCGACAGTGGCATTAGTACCAGTAGGATTAATGCAAGTGAGCGAATCCGTGTAGCGGCTTTTGAGGTGTCGGCGGTCATTGGTGGTAGCTCCCTGAATGATTTATTAACGGGTTGACGTTACTCGAAGCGTTAATGGTGTTCAATAGTTTTATCCTGTGTTGTGTAAAGGACGGTAAAGAACCATTGTGCTAATGGCGACCTGAATAAGCTCTATCCTTTTCTAACTATTTAACTGTGGTGGCAGTGAGTAATAGCTCAAGCCTAAAGTGGATAAAAGATGAAAGTAATTTCACTTGACCCGAAACCACTTCGCCGTCATTTTGAAAACATAATAAATAGTATTTTTCAGTTTAATTTTTGGGAGAGAGTAGTATGGCGTTTCACGGCAAAGTAGCCTTGGTAACGGGTGGGGCCAGTGGTATGGGGCGCGTTGCTGCATTGCGCTTGGCAAATCAAGGGGCAAGCGTAGCCATTGTTGACCTAAACGATAAGGCCTTATCCGAAACGGCTGAAGAATCTATCAATATTACGCCGTTTAAATGTGATGTCAGTGACCTGGCTCAGGTACAGCAATTAATTGCTGAGGTTGAGTCGACCATGGGTCCCATCGATCGAGTGACCCATTGTGCGGCGATTATGCCTGGTCAGTCTTTGGTTGATATGCCCGCGGAAAATATTACAAAAATGATGGCGATTAATTATGGTGGCACTGTCAATATCGTTAAAACACTGATGCCGTTAATGGAGCAGCGTGGCACGGGTGATATTATTATGTTCGGTTCTATGGCTGGAGATGTGTTGACGCACAATTTAGGCGCCTATTGCGCTACCAAGTCAGCGACTAACACCTTTGCCGAAGTGCTCATCCATGAAAATAAACACAGCCCCATACGTTTCTTGTTAGTGTGCCCGCCAATGGTGAATACGCCATTAGTGAAGCAGGCTATTGAGCATGGACCGGGTAGTTTACAGGGGGCTAAAGACAGTGGTCGAATGGCCAGCCCTGAATCCATAGTTGATGCCGTCGAGACGGCGATAGAGAAAGGGCGTTGGGTTGTTCGTCCGGGTGATGCAGCATTTATGGTGTGGTGGCGGCGGTTATTCCCTGGTTTGTTATGGTGGGTGATGGCAAAAGCGAATAAGGTTGCTTAGTCAGAAATACTCTATTGAGTGTGATAAAAACCGCGGTTTAGCTGCGGTTTTTTTATGCTTGTGTTTTAGCCCGGAAAAATGAAAACTGATCGCTGTGCAGACAAACCAGGGAATATCATCATGAATAATCAAAGTAATTATCGATGGGCCGGATGTATTGCCGGAATAGTATTAAGTCTGGGATTAATCGCAGGTTGCTCCACGTCAGATAAAGAGGCGACGACAGTTCCGTCCGCTGCAGCTAAAGAAAATAGCAGTGGTGTTATTCCTCAGCACCAGTTAGATACGTTGCAGCAGGCTAAAGATGCCGAAGCCTTATTATTAAAAACCGACGAGGATCGTCGTAAACAGTTGCAGTAGGTAGGTGTAGTTTTTTGATTTTCAGAGTAATGATTAACCTTTTTCAAAATTTGAGTCAGGATAGAGTACTGCTACTAAGGTGCTTGTTGCGCAGCATATATAGTGTTTTTCTGTTGTCTCATCACTGTGCATGGGGTGAACAAGTAGCTGTCGAAGGTTATGTAGGAGCGGCGGCGTGTGGCGAGTGCCATAGCGAGCAAATAACACTTTGGCGGGGCTCTGATCATGATTTGGCAATGGAGCCGGCTACCGCGCAAACGGTATTAGGCAATTTCGCCAACACCCGCTTTAGCATTAACAATGTTAGCTCCCTGTTTTTTAAAAAAGGTAGTGAATTCTGGGTGAATACTCAGGGTGCCGATGGTAAGCCTGCAGATTTTAAAATTGACTATGTGTTTGGGGTAAAGCCCTTGCAGCAATATTTGATCCGCTTGGATAATGGGCGATTGCAGGCTTTTACTATTGCATGGGACAGTCGCAGTCAGGAGCAGGGCGGTCAACGTTGGTTTCATCTCTATCCTGACACGTCAGGCCCTGACGATGTATTGCACTGGACCCGGCAAGGCCAGAATTGGAATGCGGGTTGCGCTGAATGCCACTCCACCCACTTACAAAAAAATTACGACGTTAGCCAAAATAGTTATCAAACTACATGGGCCGAGATTGATGTGGCCTGTGAAGCCTGTCATGGCCCAGGACAACAGCATTTGGATTGGGCTAATGAAAATGCGACGCCGTCGTTGGCTAAAAAAAATAAAGGTTTATTGCAAGCATTAAACTCAGGAATAGGCTGGCGACGCGACGTTGGGCAAGCAACGGCGACGGCCATTCCGTTAAGCAATGAGGCTTTTGATCAACAAATTAATCAGTGCGCACATTGTCATTCTCGTCGCGCGGTGTTGAATAATAATGATCCGCAGGCAATGGATTTTCTCGATCATCATCAACTGCGTATGCTAGATGCGCCGCTGTATTATCCTGATGGTCAGATCCGCGATGAGGTCTATGTTTATGGCTCCTTCCTGCAAAGTAAAATGTATCAGCGTGGCGTGGTCTGCAGTAATTGTCACGATCCCCATAGCTTAAAATTAAAAGCGCCGGGCAACCAGCTCTGTGCGCAGTGTCATGCGCCCGATGTTTTTGATACATCACAGCATCACCACCATGCTGAGTCGAGCAGTGGTGCTGAATGTGTGAACTGCCATATGCCGGAGACCACTTATATGCAGGTTGATCCACGGCGAGATCACAGTTTACGTATTCCGCGCCCCGATTTATCGTTAAGTTTAGCTGCCGGGCAACCGCCCAACGCCTGTAATCAGTGTCATCAGGATCAGTCGGTAAGTTGGGCCGCTGAACAGTTTCGGCGTTGGTATCCTGCGCGTGCGAAACAAACACATTTTGCGACAGCATTTGCTGCGGCTGATAATTATCATGCCCAAGCGTTACCGAGGTTAGTCAATATAGCGAATGAAGATACCAATGCGGTTATTGTTCGCGCTTCCGCGGTACAGCGCTTAGTCAATTATCCCAACCAATATGCGTTGAACGCAGCGCGGGTGGCACTCGGCTCCGAGCAGGCGATGCTTCGTGAGGCGGCGGTAAGAGTGTTCGAGTCTCTGCCTTTAGCGCAACGGGAGCAGGATTTGTGGCCCTTGCTAAGCGATCCGGTGGCGGCGGTCAGGTTTCAGGCAGTTCGCTTACTTGCTGGTATTAAACCTGCCGATATAGAGCGCCGTAAGCAATTAGCTGATGCCGCAAATGACTATATCCATGCGCTGCAGCACAATGCCGATATACCCGGGGGGCAGATGCAAATCGGTGTCGTACAGCAAGCGCTTGGTGAATTGAATTTAGCGGCTGCAGCTTATCAGCAGGCATTAGTGCTGGAACCGCAATTTATTCCGGCATTGTTGAATCTGGCTGACCTTTATCGTCAGCAGGGTTTGGACAAGCAGGCGTTACCACTATTGGAGCAGGCTTTAGCCGTTGATCGAAATAGTTTGGCAGCAAATTTTGCGATGGGTTTATTACAAGTACGTAATCAACGTTTGGATAACGCGTTGCAGTATTTACAGCGGGCAGCACAGGGGCATCAGGACTCCCAGTATAGCTATGTCTATGCGGTAGCGCTCTATGAGAGTGGCCAGCGCCAGCAAGCGTTAAACGAACTAAAGGCTGCGCTGGAAAAATACCCCGACGATCCGCAATTACAAAATGCCTTGCACAGTTATTCGCTGACACGGTAGCTGCCACGGGTAAATATGCATAGGGTCTTTTCGATCGTTAAGCACTCGTATGTGGCCGCTGTTGATAACAAAGCGGTAATCAAAGCACCTTTTTTTCAGCGTACATCTGTGGTTCACTGAGCGCCTTTAGTCAGTGCGCGTTGTTGCGCTGTATGTGGTATCTCAAGAGAGCAAGTTTATGGAACGTTTACAAGACAAAGTGGCCATTATTACTGGTGGCGCAAGTGGTATCGGTCGCGGTGTAGTTGAATTGTTTTTAGCCGAAGGTGCTAGGGTAGTGATTGCCGATATCAATCAGGATGCCGGAGTAGCGGCAGTGGCAGAGCTGGGTGCCAATGTTCGTTTTAGACAGACGGATGTGACAAATGCGGAGAGTGTAAAATCTTTAGTGGATTTTACCGTGACCGAGTTTGGCAAGCTGGATATTCTTCATAATAATGCTGGTGCGTTTGGTGCCCGTGGTTCTTTGTTCGAGATTGAAGAAGATGGCTTTGATTTTACTTTTGCGCTGCTGACTAAAAGTGTTTTTCTCGGTATGAAGTATGCCGGTGAAGTAATGAAAGCACAGGGCCATGGTGTCATATTAAACACTGCCAGTATTTCTGCGACTACTCCTGGTTATGGTCCCCATATTTATCAGGCTGCCAAAGCGGCTGTATTGCAGTTGTCAAAAACCTTGTCTTTGGAATTAGCACAGTATGGTGTTCGTGTTAACTGTGTTTCTCCGGGTGGAGTCTATACGCCGTTAATCGGAAATGCGTTGGGTGTTGATGCTGCCACTACTAAAGAAATTTCTGATGGCATGGCGGCGACGTTGCCGCTGAAGCGGACCGGTACGCCTTTAGATATTGCCAATGCAGCGCTGTTTTTATGTAGCGATGAGGCTAGCTATATCACCGGACAGAATTTAATTGTGGATGGTGCTGAAGCAACTGGTGCGCCATACGATAAGCAGGGAATGCATTAAGCGGGGGAGTTTTGTGGAAAAGCTGCTGTATCCAGTCTGGAAAAAAGAGTCGCAATCTATCGCCGAATTTCGGCAGCTGTTATTAGGTTCGGTTAGCGAGAAATTACTGGCTAGCGGTGTCCTAAAATTGCGTTGGTCGATTATTGATGAAGATGTTGAGCCGGCTAAAGGTTTGCGCCAACAAAATATTCAGCCGTCGATGGATGCGATGTTGACCCTGTGGCTGGATAGTTCGGTGTTTCGGGCCGAGCAGGAGACAATCATTGCAGCAGCGGTCGAGACCTTTCATGGTTATTTGGTCACCGAGTCAGAATCTATTGTTAATACCAAGCACCCTGCAGTGGAAGGGCAACGCACTTATGGTATGAATGAAGTGGTTTTTTTACAGCGGCCAGAGCGACTTACGTATGAGCAGTGGCTGGATATCTGGCACAACAGTCACACCCAAATTGCAATAGATACGCAATCGACTTTTGGTTACCGGCAAAATGTGGTGACTAGAAAGTTGACTGAGGCGGGCCCTGAAATTGCTGCCATTATCGAAGAGAACTTTCCTCCCGAAGCGATGACGTCGCAGCATGCGTTTTATGATGCTTACACGGAAGATGGCGATGAAGATGATGCCAGGAAGGATGCCAATCTTAAAGCGATGATTGACAGTGTGGTTCGGTTTATTGATTTCGATAAAATCGATGTGATGCCGACTTCCGAGTATTTGATTAAGGCCTGATATAATTTTCTGCATTTAAGTTTATGACTTTGCCAGCTCGACCAATGGCCGAGCTGGCACTGCAAGTTACTGCTCGGCCTTCACGGGTTTAGTTAACTGTGCCCTCGCCTTGGCAGGTGGCACCATTGCTGTTCCCCGTACCTGTCCAGCCGTCATGGGAATCACATAGCGCAAGAAACATATCGCAGCTAGAACCACCGCTACCGGGTGACCAGGAACAGCAAGCCATAGACTGGCCATTACTGCCGGTACAATCAGCCACTTCATATTTGGGTGGCTTGGTGCCTATTTGATTTTGATTTCCGCCTACTGGCACCGTCATCGGTTTTAATTCGCGCAACATTCGCTGCATATTGGCGTTGCTTCTTGTGCGCTGAGGTTTTACTGCTGCTCTTTGCACCGTCGTTGCCGACTCCGTAGCTCTCGCCTTTAGCGTAATTTCAGCATCACCCGCATAGCTTGGTGTAACCTGAGTCAGCAATAAAAGTGTGGTGATTAAGGGGATAAATAGTTTTTTAACAGCAGTCATGATGTATTGCTCCCGACATAGTTTGTGTGAATGTACACTTATGTCGTAGTGACTGAATAAATGGTTCAACACTCTATCAAGAAACCGAAACGATACACCTCTGACCGTGGGGCAGCATACTAAATAGAGGGCGCTAGACCGGGTTAGCATCCCCTGCCCGTGGCAGTTATAGCTACCGCCGTACCAACGAGCACTGTTCAGGTGGGCAGAATCAGTTTTCTGGAAAACGAAAATTCTGAACTGTCCCCGCTTTGTGCCGCATCATGTTGTTACAATTACACGCTTAAGTCGCATTTTAAATCGGCCAGGGACTGATTTTTTACTGGCGGCAATGTTTGAGATGTCCCTTGGTGATTGTCTATAATCGCGTTGCTCACTGCTACTGAAGATTTCAACTATGACGCCAGAACGCTATCACAAGATCCATTCCATTCTTGCTCGTCGCCAGCCTGATCTGACGGTTGTTACCGATTATGTTCATAAAGGTCGAAACCTGTCAGCGATTGTACGCACTGCTGATGCTGTGGGGGTTGGTGACGTGCACTGTGTGATTGGTGATAAGGATTACACGGCGTTCCGTGGCACCGCGCTGGGCAGTCATCGTTATGTTAAGGTGCATCGTCATCGACAATTATCGGCGCCCGTAGATGATTTAAAACGGCAGGGCTTTCAAGTGGTCGCAGCGCATTTATCGGCTGAGGCGGTAGATTATCATCAGGTCGATTTTTGCCAGCCTACAGCTTTGTTATTGGGTGCTGAGAAAGAGGGGCTCAGTGAATTGGGTAGTGAGTTGGCGGATATCCATATCACCATACCTATGGTTGGCATGGTGGAGTCATTCAATGTTTCGGTGGCGGCCGGGATTATTCTAAATGAAGCACGGCATCAACGGCAGCAACAAGGTTTGTATGGTCAGCAGCGGATTGATCAGGCGAGCTACGATCAATTATTTTTTGAATGGGCGCATCCCAAAATTCGTGATTTTTGTCGCAGCAATGGTCTGGCTTACCCACCCTTGCGTGAGGACGGCGAGATTGATAACCCATCACAGTGGTACGCAGATATGCGTGACATTATTGCTACAAGGAAAACCGCTTAATGAGTAATTTACTGCTGGTGCTGTTAGTCCTGTTTATCAGCTTGGCTATAGTCGTCAAACTCACGGAGCGCTTTGGCAAGCCGATGGAGCCAGAGCAGCAGTCACAGCTATCCCGAGTTGCCATGATTTTAATAGCGCTATTGTTATTAGTAGGCTTGTTTCGCAGCTGCAGCGGGGTCTAGTGCAAGCTCAAATGAGGCCTTTCACCCATTAGGGTGGTGTGCTGCAAATTCCTTGGCTGCACAATAAAGTCATTATTGGTTAGGGGTGTGTGTTATGAGTGACAATAGTGATAAAACGGCTATTGAACAGGGTATTGTTGATGGTAGCGCCTGGGCAAATTTTTGCGACAGTTTAAAAGAAGCGGGCGATATTATTCTACGCAGTGAAACACCAAACGATGTGTTTAATCGCGCAGAGGGTTATCGATATTTAACGCGCTTGTTGCGAGCTGGCCTGGAAAGCAATATAGAATCCAGTGATCCGCGTTTCCCCCGTTTTTTTCAGCTCGCCAATGAAACTATAAAAATTGGCAACGATAATCCCGATAATATCTATCAAAACGTCAATCTCGACGGCCGTTTGGATTACCGTATCACCGGGACTCGCGGTACGGTGCCGTATATCAGTTTTGGCACCAAGGCTGGTAGTTATGCCACTACCGGCACCATGGAACCCAGCGGTCAATTGGAAGTGGGGGATATGCAGATTAATGAAGATGGTACGTTTGAAATTATTGTTAGCAGTACCAAGCAAGAGGGCAATTGGCTGCCGATGCGTGAAGACACCAGTAATATGGTGGTGCGTCAGACGTTTAATGATCGCAACAAAGAAGTGCCGGCGGAATTGCATATAGAGTGTATCTCTGCGCGGGAAAATAATTATTTACAGCCATTGGCCTTTATAGAACAACTTAATCGCAGCGTTAATTTTGTCAAAGGTACCGCCAATTTATTTGTCGACTGGATGGAAATTTACCGCGAGCATATCAATAAACTCCCTTCTGATAATCAGCTGCGTTGCCAGCAAGCTGGTGGGGATGCCAGCATCCATTATTTTCAAAGTTTTTGGAAACTGGCGCCAGATGAAGCCTTGGTGGTAACGGCCAAAAAGATTCCCAATTGTTCAACCTGGAATTTTCAACTGTCTAACTACTGGATGGAGTCGCTGGATTATCGTTATTACACTATTTCAGTCAATAAGCATTCTGCAAGTTATAATGCTGATGGTTCAGTGACGATTGTTGTCGCCCATAGTAATCCTGGAGAAAAATACCCTAATTGGTTGAATACAACAGGACATGATCAGGGTGGTATGTTGTTTCGCTGGATAGAAGCTGATGACCATCCGCCAGTTGATGCTGAAGTTGTTAAATTTGCCGATTTATAGTGGCCTAGCAACAAGCAATAATAATATTTACACCGATGATTTAAATAGGAGTTACCACTAGTGACTGATGAATATGCAATTCCTGAAGTGAATCTTGAGACAGATAGCTTGTTGCAGGAAGCCATTGCCACCGAACAAGGGTTGACAGATTTTGGTGATGAATCATTTCGCCAGCCTTTTGAAATTTTAATTAAATCGTTACAGGATGAAGCCAACCTCAATCAGCTTGGCCGATTTATGCAGCATCAGCGCACAATGAATAGTTTGCGTAATCGTCTGCGTATGGAACAGTGGATTAAACAATACCCGGAAATTCTGGATGAAGAGTTGTTGCCCATTACGGTGATTGTCGGTTTGACCCGCACTGGTACCACTATGCTGCACCGCATTCTGGCCAGCGACTCCCGTTTCTATGCGCCGCTCTGGTATGAAGTACGCAATCCGGCGCCTTATATGGATTGGGATGCTAATGGTCAGGATCAGCGTATTGCCGAAGCGACCGCTGAAGTTGAACAAATGCTCGCGGCTAATCCGGAGCTGGCATCGATTCACCCGATGGACCCGGTAGGTGCGGATGAAGAGATTTTATTGCTGGAGCACAGCTTTTATAGTTATGTGCCCAATTCTTTTTTTCATGTGCCGACTTATGGTGACTATGTCGCTCAGGCTGATAACACACCAGCGTATGAGTACCTAAAAAAACAGTTACAGTTTTTGCAGTGGCAAAAGAAACGCCGTGGCGAAACAGCTGAACGTTGGTTATTGAAAGCGCCACACCACTTGCATTTTATGTCCACCTTATTAAAAGTGTTTCCGGGAATACAGGTGATAGCTACCCATCGGGACCCGGTTGTCACCATTCCGTCTACCGCCAGTTTTTATTACAACCTGTGGTTAATGGGGAGCGAAAACCCCAATAAATTAACCGTTGCCGATGAGGTGTGTGATGTGTTTGCCCGGGGTGTTGCACATACCATGCAAGCGCGTGAAGGCAATGAATCACAGTTTTTTGATGCCTGGTTTAAAGATACTGTGTCACGCCCCTTTGAAGTCATTCAAGAGATGTACGACTTTATCGGTATGGAGTTTACTGATGAGGCGAGGGCAGCGATGGAACAGCACCGTGAAGATAACCAGCGTGGCGACCGCCCTTCCCATGAATATACGCTGGAAGAGTATGGGTATAGTGAATCGTCTCTACGGCAGCGCTTTGCTGATTACTGCCAGCGCTTCATTGATTGACGATGAAATGCGCGCCTTAAGTTGGTGCAATTAGTAGGGATGACTGGGTGAAGTGTCGAATTTATTGCCAAGCCAGAGTTGTCTTACATATAAGCTAAGCGTCTAAGTCTATGATTTAATGGTATAACTTTATATGTGCACGATAATTGCATCTAATTCAGGTGAAAATAGTAATAAAAACAATAACCTGAAGTTCTGATCCGCTTTGTACTTGTTGTCAGTGTTATAAAAAATAATAAGGTTCTTAAGCTATAGAACCCCCTAAACTCGAGAACGGTAAGATGCGCACAATAAAACTATGGGCTTTACTGCCCGTGATTGTCTTCGGCTGGGTTAATGCGTCAGTTGCTGAAACCTATAACTTTACCTGTATCACCGGAAATAATGTGGGTGATTGCACGATCGGTGAAACCCAGTTAGTGGTTGATGTTACCGATGCCGGTGTAGTTGCCGGTGTTCAGAAAGTTGATTTTACTTTTACTAATGCGGGTGCTGCGCAATCAACCATTTCAGAAATTTATTTTGATGACGGTACTCTTTTGGGTATTTTCGCCATCAATAGTACCGCTGGGGTAGAATTTAGCGAAGGTGCGACCCCGCCTAACCTTCCCGGTGGTCTTGACCCCACAGTGAGCTTCGTGGCTGACTTTGCAGCTGATGCAGATAATCCTGCCCCAAAAAAAGGTGTTAATGCTGGTGGAGTTGATCAAGTAACGATTACTTTTGATTTGATTAACGGTAAAACCTATGCGGATACCATCGATGCGATGGGCACGGATTTAAGGATTGGTTTGCATGTGATTAATTTTGCTAGTGGGGGTTCTGAATCTTTTGTAGCACCAGCAGAGGTTCCCGTTCCTGCCGCCGCATGGTTATTCGGTTCTGCTCTGATTTCCTTGCTTGGCTTTAAGCGTAAGCGTTAAGTTCTGATATTTTTCAATAAAAGGCCTCCATAGTTGAGGCCTTTTTTGTATCTGTAGCATTTGTACGAAAATCAAGACACTCTCGCCACACTATTTGAAATTAATTGAATAAACTTGGTTTGTTTATTGACGCCGGTTTTCTCATAAATATTTCTGGAATGGGTTTTAGCAGTATTGATGGAAATTGACAGCGCTTCGGCGGTTTCCGGAATAGTGTGGCCATTGGCTAAGTAGGCGGCCACCCTGGCTTCGCTGTTAGTAAAGCCAAATAGCTGCTGCAGGGTATCGGTTGAGACTTCCGGCGTGCCCTGTACGTCACTGATAAAAACCACCGCATGAGCATGTACAGGGTGTGCCAGCGCATCTTCTGGTCGTACCGGTCGTACCATTAGCCCAAGTGATTGAACACCGGCCTGCCCCTGAATCATATTGGTAGTGATGGTGGTAGGTATCGGTTTTTGGCTGTGGTGGCCGCTGCTGATATCGGCCAGTGCTTGATAGAGTTGCTCGTTTGCTTTGTTGTCGGTTAACACCAGCGTGCCATCGCTGATTTTTATTTGTG
Organism: Oceanicoccus sp. KOV_DT_Chl; assembly: GCF_900120175.1. Classification (NCBI taxonomy): domain Bacteria; kingdom Pseudomonadati; phylum Pseudomonadota; class Gammaproteobacteria; order Cellvibrionales; family Spongiibacteraceae; genus Oceanicoccus; species Oceanicoccus sp. KOV_DT_Chl. The sequence goes on along the minus strand of NZ_FQLF01000007.1, from coordinate 302,667 downwards.
GGTTATGTTCGATGGCATCTCTGGCGACACGGTTAGACGCGACAATTTTTCCTTTGCGATCCAGAATTAACGTTCCCAGCATAAATTGGTTAATTGCGTCGGCGAAGGCATTGCGTTCAATTTGTTTAATGGCGCGTTGATCCAGAAAATCCAGCGCCAGTTTGATATGGGTGACCAGGCTATTAAGCGTATCGATTTCGTCCTGACTAAAGTCGGGTTTGCTGGTGTCACGAGCAATGCGCAATTTTAACAGTAAGTCGGCAGAGCTTTGCGCAGGAATATTTATTGCCATGATATAGCGCATGCCGGTGGGTTTGATCAGCGCTTGGTAAAACGGTAATTCTTCAATGGCGTTGGCATGGTCCAGCTCATCCAGCAGTGTGGCCTGATCGTCACTAATATGTTGGAAGGGGTCTAGTGCTATCCAATGGTTGGCAGTGCCGCTTGAGTCGGCTTGGTTGTTGACCACACGGTTTAGTAAATAGTTGTTGCCGGCCTGCCGTTTGGGGGCAACTACCAGCACGGCTAAGTCGGCATTAAATAATTGATTGATTTGGTTGAGAAAGTCGCTCCAGGGCTCTTTTTCCAGCACGCCATGATAAATACTGTGAATTAGCTGGTTAATGGTGGCGGGTATTTGCACGTTTGATTCCGGCCTTGTGTCTGGATTGTGGTACTTAGTGTAACGCTTGCATGAATTTAAGTCTTTGATATAAAGGTGATTTATTAATTTCATCCTTTGGGGTGATGAAAATTTTAACAAAAGGATTATGATGTGCGCCAATCCTGCAAGTCTATGCGGCTGATTGTTGCTTCTGGGCATCAATCCTAGGTATAGGCTCTGGAATTCACAGCGCCACTGGCCATGGTTACGAAGCAACATTTGGCTAACACGGGCGCTGTGCTCAACACGACTATTTCTAGCTTACTGGAATTATCATGACTGAACAAAAAGCAACCAATGTCTATTGGCATGAGGGTGATGTCACCCGCGAAGACCGTAACAAGTTACTCAATCAAAAAGGCGCCACTTTATGGTTTACCGGTTTGTCCGGCAGCGGTAAAAGCACCGTGGCAGTAGCGTTAGAGCAGGCGCTTACCGCCAAAGGTAAACTGACTTACCGTTTAGATGGCGACAATATTCGTTTAGGTATCAATAAGAACCTGGGCTTTAGCGCCGAAGATCGTACTGAAAATATCCGACGTATTGGCGAGATTTCAAAATTATTTGTCGACGTGGGCGTGATTACTTTGTCCAGCTTTGTTAGCCCCTACCGCGCCGATCGTGATTTGGTACGCGACTTACACGAAGCCGCGGGTATGCAATTTATTGAAGTCCATGTCGATGTGCCGCTGGATGTGGCTGAAGAGCGTGACCCAAAAGGTTTGTACAAAAAAGCCCGGGCGGGTGAGATTCCAAACTTCACCGGTATTTCAGATCCTTATGAAGAGCCATTGAAACCAGAAGTGGTTTTGAATAGCCATGAAATGTCTTTGGAAGAAGAAGTCAATGTATTGATGGCTTTACTAGAAGAGCGCGGTTTATTGTCAGCGTAATACTCCAGCTGTGTAACGCTTTATACAACTCTGAATTAAAAGGCTTTTGCTATTGCAAAAGCTTGATTGTCTAAAAGGAAGCAAAAATGATTAAACCCCATGGTGCCGACGAACTAAAACCATTATTCGTCTATGACACAGAAAAACACCACGCTTTAAATGCAGAAGCCGCCACTTTGCCATCATTGCTAATCAGTTCAGCTGCTGCCGGTAATGCCGTTATGTTGGGTGCTGGATACTTTACACCGTTAAGCGGTTTTATGAATCTGGCTGATTCTTTGTCAGTGGCTGATACGCTTCACACCACTGACGGACTATTCTGGCCGGTGCCTATCGTCAACATGGTTAGTGATGTCAGTGCTATCGGCGATGCCAAGCGTATCGCTCTGCGCGACCCTAACGTTGAAGGCAACCCTGTGCTGGCGATTATGGATATCGATGCGATTGAAACAGTAAGTGCAGATCAAATCGATATGATGGCGCAAAATATTTTCGGTACTCTGGATGGCGATCACCCCGGTGTTGCAGCTTTTAAAGGCGAAGGCAATATCATGTTGTCTGGTGCTATTCAGGTATTGAATTTCAGTTATTTCCAAACTGACTTCCCGGATACCTTCCGCACCGCAGTTGAAATCCGTAATGAAATGGCTGAACGTGGTTGGAATAAAGCTGTTGCTTTCCAGACCCGTAACCCAATGCACCGCGCTCACGAAGAACTGTGCCGCATGGCGCAGGAAGATCTGGGCAGCGACGGTATTTTGATTCACATGTTGCTGGGCAAATTGAAGCCTGGTGATATTCCAGCCGACGTGCGTGATGCCTGTATTCGTAAAATGGTTGAGGTGTATTTCCCCGCTAATACCGTGATGATCACTGGTTACGGCTTTGATATGTTATATGCCGGTCCTCGCGAAGCGGTACTGCATGCAGTCTTCCGTCAAAACTGTGGCTGTACTCACTTTATTGTGGGCCGTGACCACGCTGGTGTTGGCGATTACTACGGTGGTTTTGACGCGCAGACCATCTTTGATGAAAAAGTACCTGCAGGGGCTTTGGAAATTGAAATCTATCGTGCCGATCACACCGCTTATTCCAAGAAGTTGAATAAAGTGATCATGATGAAAGATGCACCTGATCATGAAAAAGACGACTTTATCTTATTGTCAGGTACCAAGGTGCGTGAAATGTTAGGTAACGGTATTGCGCCGCCACCTGAATTTTCGCGCCCTGAATGCGCCAAGATTCTGATGGATTACTATCAAAGTCTGGATGCTTAAGTAGTTAAAATGCTGAACGTTTGGTAACAAACGCGTTTATTAAAAACCGCTACTCTATTAGCGGTTTTTTTATGTCGGAACATAAAGTTATACGGGTAAGAAGGTTGGCGAATATCTCAAACAATGTAATATGCGGTGGTGGTTTGATGGCTGGGATACGAGTACATTGTGAATAATCAGGTTACCTGATAGGTAGAGCCAATTATGGCAGCGAGTACCGAAGAGTGTGGGGCAGGGAGGCGGTTAAATAGCGTGGCTAATTTGATTAATAATTATCAGCGGCAGGGTTTTGTTATCGTGCCTGCGTTATTTGCTGATGCTGAGATGGATGCCATTGAGCCAATTATACTCAGGGCGCATCAGGCATGGATTGAGCACCACCAGCAACATTATCAACAAACAGCCGTTAATAGCGCAGGGCTAAGTCATCGTAATTTTTTATCAGATGATGAGCGCTTGACCTTATTTCAATTTATTGCCGACGATAGGTTGGTGGGAATATTGGCAGATATTGTTGCTGGCCCCCTGTTTTTTGCCAATACCCAGTTATTTTTTAATCCAGCAAACGCGCAGCAAAAAAATTACTGGCACCGGGATATTCAATACGGTGATTTTTCGATGGCGCAACAGCAGCAGATGTTAGCCGAGCAAATCTTATTGCATTTTCGCTTACCTTTACGCGATGAAACCGGAATACAGCTGATCCCTGGGACTCATCGGCGCTGGGATAATGAGCAGGAGTACCGTGTTCGTATGGGCGCGGCAGGTTATAGTGTAAGCGATGATTTGCCAGCAGCAGAAACAATACGTTTGCGGCGCGGCGATTTGCTGGTTTTTTCTGCGGGGATGATTCATCGGGGTTTGTACAGCGACGACCGATTAGCTTTTGATATTTGCTGTGGTGGTCATAGTCCACAGTTTTCAAGTCAGGGAGATTTAGATTGTTTCCCGGATACGGCGATGCTTGAAAAAATTAGTAATCGGTCACTTTATACTAATGCTATTAACGCCATATTGGAAAGTTAGTGGTTATCTAAATATATCAATAACTAAAAAAATATTACATTATTACAGGGAGTCTTCATTGTGTGGATTGTGTTGTTTGTGGTGTTACTGGATATCGTTGGTTTCGGTATCATCATTCCTATATTTCCTTTCCATGCTGCTAATTTAGGGGCTGGGCCGGGAATGATTACGCTCTGTCTGGCGCTTTATAGCGGCGCAGTGTTTATCGCTACTCCGGTATTGGGGCGTTTAAGCGATCGCTATGGTCGCAAGCCTATTATGGCCATTAGTTTATTAGGTGCGGTTATCGGTTATGTTATTTTGGCGTATGCAGAAACCATTTTTATGGTGGCGTTCTCCAGAGTTTTTAGTGGCGTTATGGCGGGCAATTTTTCTGCGGCACAGGCCTATGTCACTGATAGCACTAGTGATCAGGATCGCGCTAAATATATGGGATTATTAGGGGCGGTGATGGGGCTTGGCTTTGTTATTGGTCCGGCAATTGGGAGTTGGTTGGGTGGTGATTCCTTTACTGACGCCAACTTTGTAGCGCCAGCGTTAGTTGCCGCGGGCTTATCGTTGGCAGCTTTTTTTGCGTTAATTTTTTTCGTAAAAGAAAGTTTACCCAAGCATGTGCGGCAGCAGGTAAGCACTCAAAAAAGGCCTGGGTTGCTGCAGTCAATTGCTGCTATTCGCCACCGTTATTTATTAGTCGTGCTGATCAGTTGTGGCAGCTTGTATCAGTTGGCCAGTGGTTTTTATGAATCGATATTTCCATTGTGGGCTGAAGCGTTTGCAATTATTGAGGGGCCTAATGGCATGTTGCCAATGTTATTAGCCAGCGGTATGAGCTATGTGATTACCTCGGCGGTACTGATAGGTCCATTGACCAAGCGATTTAGCGAGCGGCATTTAATGATGGTCGCTGCGCTGACGATGGCGGCGACATGTTACGGTATCACGATCGCGGGAAATTATGGCAGTGCTTTGTGGGTGACACTATTGATGATGTTGTTATCGATGAGTGCCGGGATAATAATGATCTGCGCACAAGCGCTAGTGTCGCGCTGTGCTGCGGAACATGAGCGCGGGATGGTGTTAGGCGTCTATTCTGCTGCGGGCATGTTGGCGCGTACTATTACTACCGCATTGTCCGGGGTAATGTTTGGGCAATTGCATTACCACAGTCCTTATTTTGCAGCCGCAATTACTGCAATGGTGTTGTGTTGGATGGCCTTTATTTTGGTGCGTTTTCAACCGGCCACGGGAGCCCTGCTCGAGGACTTGCCTGCGAATTAGCTTTTTATGATGACTGAGCCCCCCAAGCACGATTGAAGTGCTAACTATTTATTTAGCTGCGGTGACATTGTCATAATGTAATCGTTATTATTCGGCCTCTTTCGTGTCGCGGTGTAGGAAATCTTTTTTAATGTCCGAAACACCAATCAAAACTCCAATTAAAACCGAAGTATCAACGGCCGGTTCTGGCAGTGTTGTCGAGGTTTTCATGGCCTTTCTCAAATTAGGTTTAACCTCGTTTGGTGGCCCCGTTGCCCATTTGGGTTATTTCCATAAGGAGTTAGTCGAGCATCGAGGGTGGGTGAGCGAAAGTCACTTCAGTCAGTTGTTAGCACTTTGTCAGTTTTTGCCGGGGCCTGCTAGCAGTCAGTTGGGTTTTGCACTGGGTTTGTTACGGGCAGGTTGGTTAGGAGCTATTGCTGCATTTGTGGCTTTTACGCTGCCTTCCGCGTTGTTGTTGGTGTTTTTTGCATGGCTGTTGCCGTCAATACCAGAGGGTAATGCCGATGCGGCGATTCATGGCTTGAAGTTGTTGGCGTGTGCGGTAGTGGCTGATGCCGTGTGGGTGATGGCTAAAAAGCTGTGCCCGGATTGGTATCGCCGAGGTTTAGCGTTAGTGGCTACAACAGTCCTGGTGTTAATAGTTAGTGTGTGGGCGCAGCTACTAGTAGTAGTTGCAGGTGCAGTTGCAGGCATGATTTTTTGCCGGCAGACGGTCAGCAGCATGCAGCCAATAATTCAGCTTCCTTATGGTCGTCGTTTTGGTTTGGTGTTATTGGTGTTATTTCTATTGTGTTTAGGATTAGCTTTTGTTCCGGCAGAATTTGGCTTAGTGGCTATCGCCCGGACGTTTTATCAGGCCGGCGCGATGGTATTTGGTGGGGGGCATGTAGTATTGCCGCTGCTGGAAAGCTCTGTGGTAGTTTCAGGTTGGGTAAGTGCTGAAAATTTTCTGGCTGGTTATGGTGCGGCACAAGTTATTCCTGGGCCAATGTTTGCGTTTGCCGGCTATCTCGGTGCAAGTATTCCCACGGCACATGCAAGTGGCTTAGGTGCCGGGTGGCCTTGCTGTTTATGTTTTTACCCGGCTTATTATTAGTCGCTGCGGTATTACCGTTGTGGCAAATGATTGCGATAAAGCCATTAGCGTTGAATGCAGTTGCGGGTGTTAACGCGGCGGTTGTCGGAATGTTAGCGGCGGCACTTTACGATCCGGTTTTTACTGCGGGGATTACTTCCATAACGGACTGTGTAATCGCCGGTGTGGCTTTTGCTGGCTTGAAGTTGTTGCGACTGTCACTACTCTATATTGTGATTTGGTGTGTGTTAGCCAGTGTGTTAGCGTTAGTTGTGTGAGTAGTCCGGGCCAGTTATATTTTCTCCCCTGCAATTTCAGCCGCTTTTAAGTCAATAAGAAACTCGGTCTCTCCCTCTTCGATACGCTCTATCCGCAGCACAAAATACTCATGCTCAACAGCAAGCCAAATAAGTGAGTATTCTTCATTGTTATCCCGTCGCTGTTCCAGTTTTACTGCTTTAAACGTCCCCGCAGGAGTGGTAATGGTTTCTTCAGCTAACACTTTTAGTGTGTAGGTTTTAACTCGCTTGGCTTCTACCAGCGCGTAATCTTTTTGCTTGAATGTTGGGTCGTTGCTGAGGTCCAGGCGTAGCTGGGTTTGAAAGCTCAGTTTATCCTGTGCGCTAGCAGGTATAGCAAAAGGTGGCCTTGAAATAAGGGTGTTGTTAACGTTTTTACCGCTGGGATTAAAAACCAGATTGCTGTTGCGCTTGCTGTTTAGTGGATTGGTATATTGATAAGTATGAGGAGTAACAGTATCGTTCTTGAGGCTGAATAGTGCCTCTTCATCGATAGTAATAAAAAGCGCAGACACTTCGCTATGCATTCGCCATTGCTGTTTGTTCGCTGGCGTTAGTGTTTGTTGTAGCTCTGCGTTAATGCCACTGATTTTTGCGTTATAGCTGGCTTTATAAGGACTTAACTCATATTCAGCGCAAGCTTGATTGGTCAACGCAGAAGTTGCCAGCAGTAGGGCGGTAAGTTGGAGTTTACGGCTTAGTATATTGAAAGCCGCCGGTAGATAGCTCTTCATTGTCGAGTAATGCCCTGTTGTCCCTGAGAGTTAAGCGACCTTCAGCAAACCACTGCGCCGCTAGCGGGTAAATTTGGTGCTCTTGTACCAATACCCGTTTGGCAATGTCATCAGCAGTATCTTGCTCACTGATATCGATACTGGCTTGAATAATAGCTGGGCCGCCATCCAGTTGTTCAGTAACAAAATGAACCGTAGCTCCCGCTTTATCGTCGCCGGCATCCAGTGCGCGCTGATGTGTATGCAGACCTGGATACTTGGGCAACAAAGACGGGTGAATGTTCAATAAGCGACCGTGATAATGTTGCACAAATGACGGCGTAAGGATGCGCATAAAGCCAGCGAGGATAATCAGGTCCGGGGTGAAACGATCGATGCGTTGCACTAGTTCGGCATCAAAGCTATCGCGGCTGTCGTAAAGGGTGTGATCGATCAGTTCGGTGGCGATGCCAGCATTGGCGGCGCGTTCCAGCCCATAAGCGCCGGGGCGATTGCAGACCACAGCGGCAATGTCCGCATTTAAATCCCCTGATATAGCCGCATCAATAAAGGATTGTAAGTTGGAGCCGCTGCCTGAAATAAGAATGACCAGACGGCATTTTACGCTGGTCCCAGAGCTAGAGTTAGCCATGGTTACAGCCCTTGTAACTCAACCTGTGCTTCATCGGCGCTGGCATCGGCAATATGACCAATGACCCAGGCCTCTTCTCCAAGCGTCTTTAACATGGCTAACGTTTGCTCGGTAGTGGCGTTGGGTACCGCGATAATCAGGCCTACGCCGCAGTTGAAGGTGCGGTACATTTCTATTGGGTCGACATTGCCGTTTTGCTGCAGCCATTTAAACACTGCAGGCTGTTGCCAGCTTTGCGTATCGATAACCGCTTTGCAGTTTTCGGGTAAGACCCGCGGAATATTTTCCTGCAAGCCACCGCCAGTGATGTGGCATAGCGCGTTGACGGCTGTGTCTTTCAGTAATTGCAGGATGGGTTTAACATAAATACGGGTCGGTGCCATCAGGGCTTGGGCCAGGGTTTGGCCACCCAGATCCTGATTGAGGTCGGCATTGCTGACTTCAATAATTTTACGAATTAAAGAATAGCCATTGGAGTGTGGCCCCGAGGAGGCGATACCAATCAGGGTGTCACCACTCGCAACTTTGCTGCCATCTATAATCTCTGATTTTTCGACGACGCCGACACAAAAACCAGCGAGGTCGTAGTCTTCACCTTCGTACATACCGGGCATTTCTGCCGTTTCACCGCCAACCAGCGAGCAGCCTGATAATTCACAGCCAGCACCAATGCCGGTAACTACTGCGGCAGCAGTGTCGACATTGAGTTTACCCGTGGCGTAATAGTCGAGAAAGAATAAGGGCTCGGCACCGGCAACAATTAAGTCGTTAACGCACATTGCAACCAGGTCAATACCAATCGTGTCGTGAATACCCAGGTCCATTGCCAGCCGTAATTTGGTACCGACACCATCAGTGCCGGAGACTAATACCGGCTGTTTATAGCCGCTGGGTAATTCACACAGCGCGCCAAAGCCGCCGAGACCAGCCATGACTTCGGGGCGACGGGTACGTTTGGCCACATCTTTGATGCGTTCAACCAGTGCGTTACCGGCTTCAATATCAACGCCAGCGTCCTTGTAGCTGAGGGATGTAGTGGACGGTTTGCTGCTCTGATCGCTCATAAATTAATCGGCTCTACTGTTGGTTGTGGCTGGGTGGATGAAAGGTCTGGTCTATGGCCCAAAAAGGCGCGCCATTTTAGCTTGAATAAAGATGGAATTCGACTATAAATTCTCATCTCGGCCGATTGCTACTGTGCAGCGGCGGTGACATTGTTACAATGGCGCGAATAGTTACAATAACGCATTCATTGCTACAGACTCAGGAACGCTCCGCTTGTTTTCTAGCCGTCATTTTTTCTCCTTTATACCCATGATAGTGGCGACACTATGTCTATGCCTAACAGCTTCTATCCACGCTGAACCCGTTGCCGGCCTTTATGATGTGGCAGTACCGGTTGATTCTCAATCCAGTAAGGCGCTAAGCAAGGCCACGGTGGCCGGGTTAAAAACAGTCTTTATTCGCGTATCAGGGCATACCAATACATTAGAGCAGCCACAAATCGTTGCAGCTATTCGTCGGGCTAGCAGTTTTACTCGTCAATTTCGTTACGAGCAACGCGCCAGTCCATTAGTGGATGGCGGTGAGCAATTGTATGCAGTGATCGAATTTGAACAGCAGCTGGTGGATGCCGAGTTACGGCAAGCGGGTCTGCCACTGTGGTCCAGTAACCGACCGACGGTGTTGCTGTGGCTGGTGATGGATGACAGTCAGGGACGTCGCTCAGTGGGCGTTGATCGCGATGCTCCGACTGTGGCGGCGATTACCGCTAATGCGCGGCGTAGAGGTTTGGCGATTAAATTACCTACGTTGGATCTTGAGGATATGGTCGCTGTATCTACCGATGAATTGTGGCAGTTAACCAATTGGCGAGCGCAGTCAGCAGCGGAGCGCTATGGTACCGATACTGTGTTATTCGGCAGGGTGAGCCGGCTCACCAGTGGTGAGCTGTTAGGCAGTTGGTATTTTCGCTATGACCAGCAGCAGGTATCTTTTGATGGGGATGCCGATAATATCAATGATTTTATCGGTGCAGCCCTGGATCAGGTGGCAGAGTTATTAGGGGATCAGTATGCGGTAGCACCGGTCAGAATTTCTGATAACGGTTTGTTATTGCGCATGACTGGCGTCAGTGACTTTACTGCTTATGCCCGCGCCATTCAGTATCTGGAATCAGTGGCAGCGATTCGGCATGCTAATGTGGTAGCCGTTGAAGGTGATGAAATTATCGTGCGGATTGTGGCTGATGGCTTATTAAGTCAGTTGCAGCAAGCCTTTGTGCTTGATGGTCGCTTACAGCAATCGTTAGGTTCTAATTATCAGGGCGATTATGTTCTTGATTTAGATTATCACTGGCCCGCGAGTACCGTAAAAACTGTAAGCCAATAACTAACCAACAAGGATTTAGCCAATGACGGATTCACAACGGTGGTGGGGTTTTGCCATAGCGGCGCTGGCCATATTTTTAATTTATTTATTGCAGCCGATACTCAGCCCATTTTTAGTGGGTGCATTATTGGCGTATCTGGGCGACCCGTTAGCGGATAGATTAGAAGCGCGGGGTATTGGTCGCACCTTGGCGGTATCGATCGTTTTTGTCGGTTTAACTTTGGTAGTGGCTTTAATGTTACTGCTGACGGTGCCGTTGGTTGGTAAGCAGCTGGATATGCTAGCCACTAAATTACCCCAGTGGTTACATCAGTTTCAGCAGACAGTGTTGCCTTGGGCGCAACAGCAGTTTGGCGTTGGTGTTGAGCCAATTTCTGCCGCAGAATTAAAAGCGGCCATCAGCGGTCACTGGGGCACGGCGGGTAATTTATTAAAAGCCTTTTGGTCGAAAATAGCGGGTTCCAGTGTCGCCATGCTTACCTGGATGGCTAATCTGGTGTTAATACCGGTGGTCACCTTTTATCTTCTACGCGACTGGGATGTGGTGATGGCACGTATTCACGATTTGCTACCGCGCAATACTGAGTCGATGGTAAGCAAATTAGCGGCTGAGTGTGATGAAATTATCGGCGCATTTATTCGTGGCCAGTTATTAGTGATGTTTGCATTAGCAATTATTTACAGCGTGGGGTTGTCCATGGTTGGTCTGGACTTGGCTCTGCTATTGGGGCTGATTGCCGGCTTGGCCAGTATCGTACCTTATATGGGTTTTATTGTTGGCATCACTGCTGCCAGCATCGCCTGTTGGTTTCAGTTTCACGAGTTTATTGCCTTGTTACAAGTGGCAGGAGTGTTTGCTGTTGGCCAGATGTTAGAGGGCATGTTGCTAACGCCGTTACTTGTTGGTGATCGTATTGGCTTACATCCAGTGGCAGTTATTTTCGCCATTATGGCTGGCGGTCAATTGGCCGGCTTTACCGGCATCTTACTTGCACTGCCGGTAGCGGCGGTCATTATGGTGTTGTTACGTCAGTTGCATAGAACGTATAAAGAAAGTGATTTGTATACGGCGGAAGAAAAGTCCTGATGACTAGGTCCGCGTTTTGTGACAGGTTGATGTTGTTATGAGTGTGTTGTCACAACAATTGCCGTTGGCGTTACAGTTGCGCGATGATGCTACTTTTGAAAATTTTTACGTGGCAGATAATGGCGTGTTAGTAGACAGTCTGCAGCGGCAACTGAGTGGCGGTGAGCGCTATATTTATTATTATGGCGACAAAGGCAGCGGCCGCTCGCATTTATTGCAGGCCGCTTGCCATCAGGCTGATAAAGCGGGCTTGAGTTCAGTCTATTTACCCTTGTCAGAATTGCATGAATATAACCCCGCCGAGTTACTGGAAGGTCTGGAACAATTATCTCTGGTTTGTCTAGACGATATTGATCAAGTGTTAGGTAACAGTGATTGGGAGCAGCAATTATTTCATTTATTTAATCGGTTAAACGATCAACAGGTCTGTTTATTGGTCAGTGCCCCTTGTGCGGTACGCGAACTTAACATTGAATTAGCTGATTTATCGTCGCGCTTGAGTTGGGGAATGTTGTTCCAAATCACGCCATTTAACGACGCTCAACAATTAGCTGTTATTCAGTTTCGGGCACAGCGGCGTGGACTGCAGCTTAGTGACGACGTCGCCCAATTTATTTTTTATCGCTGCCAACGGGATACCGAGGCTTTGATGCAAGTGCTGGAGCAATTGGATAAAGCGTCATTGGAGCAAAAAAGACGGTTGACAGTGCCTTTTGTTAAGTCGATTTTGTTGTGGTGAAGTCTGCATTAGTCAAACTAAAATAATATTATAAAAGAGCGCGTAATGAGTGAGGCAGATAATACAGTAGATAGTAAACATGCAAACTATGTACTCACTATTTTATTAGTCGCCTATATTCTTTCCTTTATTGATCGCAATATTTTGGCGTTATTGGTTGGTCCAATTCGTGAAGATTTTGCCATTAGCGATTTTCAATTCAGTTTGCTGCATGGCCTGGCCTTCACATTGTTTTATATTTTTCTGGGCTTACCTATTGGCTGGCTGGCAGATCGTTATAGTCGTAAATGGATTATTACCGGGGGTGTTTTATTTTGGAGCTTGATGACCTGCTGGTGTGGTCTGGCGAAAAATTTCGGTAGTTTATTTATTACCCGTATTGGTGTCGGGGTCGGTGAGGCAACCTTATCCCCTGCGGCGTATTCGCTAATGGGCGATTATTTTTCCGCAAAGCGATTAAGTTGGGCTACCGCCATCTTTGCGATGGGTATTACGCTGGGTAGTGGTGGTTCTTACATTATTGGTGGCTGGCTTTACGACCAGCTGGTATTGATGGATTTAAGTCAGTGGCCGCTGCTCTCGGCGATGAAACCCTGGCAAATTACCTTTGTGGGTGTGGGTCTGCCCGGTTTTTTAGTCGTTATATTAATGTTATTTGTTAAAGAGCCGCCGCGCCGAAGTGGAAGTGAAGGAGAGGGCGAGCAGCTATCTGTGGAGGAGGCGATCCCGTTACAGCAGGTGTTGGCTTATTGGCGGACGCATTGGCAGGCCTATAGCTCGGTGATGTTAGGCGTTTCGGCAATGTCGATTATTGGTTATGGCACTTTGATCTGGTATCCGGAGTTTTTATTTCGCACTTATCAACTTTCCAAAACCGAGGCGGGTGGAATTCTGGGTACTATTTTTATAGTGGCTGGCACCGCAGGCACTTTATCCGGTGCATGGTTTTCAACGCTGTTACAGAATCGTGGTTATCAGGATGCCAATGTACGGCTGGTGATGTTGGTGGCGTTGTTGCTGATTATTCCCGCCGTTGCTGCGCCGTTAATGCCCTCCGGTGAGATCGCATTATGGTTAACAGTGCCGGTAATTTTTTTTCATTACACCCATTTTGGAGTGGCTATGGCGGGGTTGCAATTGATAACCCCGAATCGCATGCGGGCGCAGACCTCGGCGTTGATGTTGTTTATGACTAATTTATTCGGTTTGGCTCTGGGCGGCAGTTTCGTCGCTTTTTTTACCGATTTTATCTTTCAGGATGATCTGGCTTTGCGTTATTCTCTAGCGGTGGTGGCGATTATATTTTATCCATTGGCTGCGATTCTGATTGGTTTAGGACTGAAGCACTACCGTGCTGCATTGCTCGTGGTGCGCTGATTGGTTAGCCTGCTTAATAGAAGGGGAGTTAATGAAAAAATTAAAAAATGAAACCGAGTTGGTGAAAGAGGCGATTCGGGTGGGCGAGGTTTATGCCAAAAAGCGTGGTGTGGCAAAATTTGAAGGCACAGATTCTTCGCACGATAAAATTGAATATTTGTACCGTTTACTGGTACACGATAAATTAATTCAGCCTTTAGCAAAGGGTGATGAGAAAGAACCCGCGATGAAGCATAAGTTGGCGCTGTGGATTTCCCGACAATTACCGGCAGATCATGCCTTGCTTAAATGAGACGGGCTTAATTTTTACGCCCCATTTTTCGAAAGCGGTGCAGGATAAGCAATATTTGGCTGAACATAGCGATGCTAAAACCGCTGCCAGCAATAAGTATTCCCAATAACATAAAGCTTTCTTGTTGCAGCGAAGGGGGGATTAATTTATCTGCCCACTGAATAAAACCAATACCAATAAAAAATAATAGCGCACCCAAACCGTAAAGTTTTAAAATTTTGCGTTGGTCGGCAATGATGTCAGTTAATTTTTCTTTCATACTCAAAGTTTTGGATTGTAGAGATGGAGTTGAACATCAATCGTTAATTGTAAAGAGGATAGTTCATCCAGCACTTGTTTGCGCTCTGGCGAAACTCGCCAGTAGTGTGGGGTCATTGCCAATAGGTCTTTAATGGATTGCGTGCTGCTCAGCTGTATTGTTTCAGTAACAGTGATTTTTTTGTTTAAAGTGAAATGTTCGAGCAGCGATGCGTCTGCGGTATAACTATCACTTTTAACGGTGTCGTAGAGTAATTCTCGCAGTTCGATCAGGTGCTGGTCGCCGGTAGTGGCGAGGATTAATGCCCCTTGGGGTTTTAGGCAGCGGTAAAATTCCAGCGCTGGTATTGGCGAAAATAAACTGAGCAGTATTTCGGCACTGTCATCAGCCACTGGCATGCGGCTGCTATTTGCGACAAACCAGCGAATGTTTTTATTGCGTTTTGCTGCTTGCAGTACTGCGGGCTTGGCGATATCGATACCCATCACATCGCTGGCAATACCATCAGCTGCAAGCTGTTTGCGCAGTTCATCGGTGTAATAACCTTCACCACAACCTGCATCCAATATATGTGGCGATTGCTCGGCAGTGATTACGCTGCTGACCAGTTGATTTACATGTTGGCTGATACCCTGATAATAACCGCCGGATAAAAAACGATGGCGGGCGGCCACCATGTCAGCACTGTCGCCTGGCTCTCGAGATTTTTTGTGTTGTACAGCTAACAGGTTGCAATAGCCTTGTTTGGCAATATCGAAACTGTGGTTATTGCAGCAAAACCAGCGATGGTCGCTGGTTTGCATGGGGGACTGACATAGCGGGCAAATAACTTGCATGCGCTGATCAGGTTAGCAGGTTTTTTAAAATGCCTTCATACATAGTTGATAAGGTATCAAGGTCTTTAGCAGTGATACACTCGTCGACTTTGTGGATAGTGGCATTGACTGGCCCCAGTTCGACTAGTTGGCTACCAGTGGGCGCAATAAAGCGTCCGTCGGAAGTACCTCCTGCAGTCGATAATTCCGTATCAATGCCTGCTACTGTATGAATAGCCTTGACGGTGGCATCAATTAAACTTCCTTCAGAGGTAAGGAACGGTTGGCCGCTGAGGTTCCATGTTAGTTCATAATTGACCTTATGCTTTTCCAGAATCGCTTCGGTGCGTTGACGTAGTTGTTGCTCTGTTAACTCTGTTGAAAAGCGAAAGTTGAAGATCACTTCCAGCTCACCGGGAATCACATTGGTGGCACCGGTGCCACCATTGATATTGGAAATTTGAAATGAGGTGGCAGGGAAAAAATCGTTGCCATTATCCCACTGCTCGGCGGCCAGTTCTGCTAGTGCCGGTGCGACTGAGTGAATCGGGTTAGAAGCTAAATGTGGGTAGGCAACATGGCCTTGAATGCCTTTTACTTTCAAGACCGCGCCTAAAGAGCCGCGCCTGCCGTTTTTGATGGTGTCACCGACGTGTTGGGTAGAGGAGGGTTCGCCAACAATGCACCAATCAATTTTTTCATTTTGGGATTGCAGCCAGTCCATTACCTTGACGGTGCCATTGATAGCAATACCTTCCTCATCACTGGTGATCAGGTAAGCAATGCGGCCTTGATGATCGGGGTGTGCTGCCACAAAGCGTTCGCAGGCGGTAACCATGGCAGCAAGGCTACCTTTCATATCAGCGGCGCCGCGACCATAGAGCATGCCATCAACGATGCAGGGTTCGTAAGGATGATATTGCCATTGTGCCACCGGTCCGGTTGGCACCACATCAGTGTGACCGGCAAAACATAAGAGTGGCCCACTGTCGCCGCGTACCGCCCAAAAATTATCCACATCATCAAAGCGCAGCGGATGAATGGTAAAGCCAATCGCTTCGAGTCTTTTGATCATAAGTGCCTGGCAGCCGGCATCTTCCGGGGTGACTGATTGGCGGCGGATTAAATCAAAAGTGAGTTCAAGGGTGGGGGACAGCTCGGGCATGTATCATTCTCGTTTAAATTTAACAGACGTCTGCCGTTATTCTAACATAAGCATTACGAGGGCTGGCTACCAGCGTGTATCCAGTTACAATAGATAAATTGTTCAATGACGAAGCCATATTCTATGAAAACTTTTTTTAAACGCGTGTTGATGGTGTTACTGCTGCTTATTGTTTTGGTGGCTGCCGCGCCCTTTATGTTTATCCAGTTTGGTTCAGATGCAGCTGCCACCAGTGCGAAAATGTTGCTAAATGCGATTGTGGGCTACGGTGTTGCCAGCCCTCAAGCCAGTGAAGTTGAGCAGCGTTTTAACGTGCCAGCGGGTTTTCAATTGAGCATTTATGCCGGTGATTTGGGCAAAATTCGCTTTATGCAGATAAGTCAGCAAGGGGATTTGATTATTAGTCGGCCCCGCTCCGGCGACATTGTATTGCTTAAGCGCGACGCCAATCAGGATGGACGGCCCGATGGTGAGACAGTCCTGCTTAAGGACTTGGTTAAGCCTCATGGTCTGGCATTAACCGATAATTGGTTGTACGTAGCGGAATCTACTGCGGTCGGTAAAATTGCTTTCGATCAGCAGACTGGAACGGTTAGCGGCGAATATATGCGTATCGCCGAAGGGTTTAGTGATAGCGGCAATCACTGGACTAAATCGATAGGTATTGGCCCTGATGGCTGGCTGTATCTAACATCGGGTTCAAGTTGCAACGTCTGTGAAGAAGAGGATGAGCAGCGTGCAACGATGATGCGGATGAAGACGGACGGCAGCGACGTGCAAATAATTGCCACAGGCTTGCGTAATAGTGTTGGGCTGGATTGGGCACCCTGGGACGGCGCGCTGTATGCAACAGATAATGGCCGCGATTTATTGGGTGATGATTTTCCTCCCTGTGAGTTGAACAAAATTGAGATTGGCGGGTTTTATGGGTGGCCTTATATCAATGGTGATGGTCAGTTGGATCCGGATTTGGGCCCGGGCAAAGATGCCTTGTTAGACACAGCGATTTCGCCCGCTCATGATTTTCGTGCGCATAACGCCCCTTTAGGCATTACCTTTTTGAAGCACAGCTCGCGTCCGGATTTTCAACGTACGGCATTGGTGGCATTGCACGGTTCATGGAATCGCAGCGAGCGCGATGGTTATAAAGTGGTTGCCCTGCACTGGCAGCAAGACGGCAGCATTGTCGAGGAGGATTTTCTCACTGGTTTTAAGGGCGAGACTGATGTGATTGGTCGGCCCGCGGATGTTGTAGAGGCCAGCAACGGTGATATTTATATCTCCGATGATTATTCCGGGACGGTGTACAGGGTTGCGTTAGCAGGGGCTGGGACCGAACCGGCGGCGTTGGCAACGCCTGTTGCCGAGACGGTGGTTGCGGTCGATCCGCAACAAATGTTGGCGCGCTATAGTGACGCAGAGTTAGCTGCATTGCGTCAGCAGGGACAGGAAATTTATTTACAATACCGCTGTGCTAATTGCCATGACCCGGAGCGCGCTACCGCAATGCGTACTATCAAGCCGCTGCAGGGGTTGGCTCAACGCTATACGCTGGATGAGTTGGCTGATTTCTTTGTCACACCAACGCCACCAATGCCGGTATATCCGCTGAATTCGGATCAGCGCAAGGCCTTGGCTGCATTACTGTATAGCCAGTAAAGACGGGGCTCTTAGAGAGGGTCACTTTTCTGCAGGCGAAAAAAAGAGGCGCTTAGCGCCTCTTAAAACCTTAAACTTTTCTAACACCACGACGGCAAGTGAATCTTACTTCCTAAGTGGTGCTGTGGCCACCACAAAAGTTGGTACTTTTTACATTCCGGAAGTTCTGTACTTGCAAAATATCCCTATTTTCACCTAAGCCGCTTGAAAATTAGCCGGTTCATTTTAACTGTGGATAACGGAAACAGCTTTTGATGTGATCGTTTACCATGCCCGTTGCCTGCATGTGGGCATAGATAATGGTGGAGCCGACAAATTTAAAACCGCGCTTTTTCAAGTCTTTACTTAAGCGGTCAGATTCCGGGCTGGTCGCGGGTACCTGTGCCATGGATTGCCAGCGATTTTGAATCGGTTTGCCATCAACAAAGCCCCAGATATAGTCGGAAAAACTACCAAACTCTTGCTGCACTTTGATAAAGGCCTGGGCATTAGTGCGGGCCGCAAAGACTTTTAAACGGTTTCGAACGATAGATGGATCCAGTAAGAGTTTTTCCAGCTTGGCATCACTAAATCGCGCGACCTTTTTGACATCAAAATTAGCAAAAGCTTTTCGATAACCCTCACGTTTTTTTAAAATGGTAATCCATGATAAACCCGCCTGTGCACCCTCAAGAATCAGAAACTCAAATAACTGTTTATCATCAGTCACTGGCACGCCCCATTCCTGATCATGGTATTGCTGATAGATCGGGTCGTCGCCGCACCAGCTACAACGCTTTAATGAGTCCATTGTTATTTTCCTTTTGTACCGGCTGCTAGTTAGATATTGGCGATTAATGTCTTAATCAATGGTAACTATACCCTACCAAGGCTGCCGGATATGATTAACATCAATCAAAAATAATTCATAGTATCAGGAGAATATCCCATGTTGTCGCAAATGGATGATTACCCCTTACATCAAATTGCTGAAACAATTCGTCATGTTGGCACCTCTGATCGCAATTTTTACGATCGCTATTATTTTAATCTGCATTCCAGCAGCGATGAATTATTTATGGTGATGGGGATGGGGCAATATCCGTCGCTGGGGGTACAAGATGCTTTTGTAGTTGTGCGACAAGGAGATGATCACCATGTGGTCCGTGCATCCCGGGAGTTAGGTGATGACCGAATGGATACGTCGGTCGGTCCGTTGCGCATAGAAGTCATAGAAGGCTTGAAAAAAATCCGTTTTGTCGTAGAAGACAGTGCCGAACACCCGATTGCGATGGATATCGTATGGGAAGGCGCAATGCCGGCGTTTGAAGAGCCGCGTCAATATATTCGTCGCCATGGCCGGGTGTTATTCGATAGTCTCCGTTTCGCCCAAACCGGTTGCTGGAGTGGCACCTTACGGGTCGGTGAGAAAACCTACCAAGTGACACCGGACCGCTGGAAAGGCAGTCGCGATCGCTCCTGGGGAATTCGCCCTGTTGGTGAGCATGAGCCACAGGGGATTCAGGCCTCAGTACCGGTGATGGAAGGTATGTGGAATTACGCACCGATGCAATTTGATGATTTTTCTATTTTGTATATCTGTCATGAACATAATAATGGCCACCGGCAATTGGAAGAAGCGGTGAAAGTGTGGCAAGACCCCAATCGTGAACCCGAGTGGTTGGGGCGACCAGAACACGATCATCACTTGGTAGTGAAAAGCCCTTATGTCACGTTTATTGATCGGTCAGTGATTCGTTTCCCGGAAGCACCGGGCGGTGCTTTTGAGGTAAATGTTACGCCGTTGACTCATGTCTGGGTCATGGTTGGTACGGGTTATGGATTGGAAGCCGATTGGAAACACGGCATGTATAAAGGCCCAGAAGTTGTGGAAAGTTTTTCACTGGATATGAAGTCAGACAAAGAACGGATGTTTGGTTTGGTCGATAACGCCGCCAAATTTGAAATCGTCGGCAGCGATGAGGTGGGCTATGGTTTATTTGAGTACGGTTTTTTTAGTCAATTTGATCGATACGATGTGAAGTAGGGGAAAGTTGTGGCTATTAGAACTGTTATGTTTGATTTTGGTGGGGTATTTACCGCCTCACCCTTTACCGCCTTTGAGGCAATGGGTGCGGAATTGGGCGCCAAGCCGGGCCAGGTCAATGAGATTATATTTGGTTCTTACGCGATAGATGGCGATCACCCATGGCATCGCCTGGAGCGTGGAGAAATATCTCTGGAACAAGCTAGAACGTTGATTATGCAACAGGGTGAGCGTGATCACGGTATTGCCTTGGATATTTACCAGCTGTTTTCAAAGATGCCGAGGGATGGCGGTTTACGTCATGTATTGGTAGAGCGAGTAGCGCAGCTAAAGGCGGACGGTTATGCGACTGCGATCATTACCAATAATGTTAAAGAGTTTTCTGATGGTTGGCGTTCACTGTTGCCGGTTGATGAACTATTTGACTTGGTAGTGGACTCTTGTATGGAGGGCGTGCGTAAACCAAATTCGGAAATTTTTAAAATAGCACTATCTCGTCTCGGTGACATTGACCCCGAGCACACACTCTTTTTGGATGACTACGAGGCTAACGTAAAGGCTGCAGCTAACTTGGGTATCAACACGGTTCACGTGACTGAAAATATGGATAAAGTCATCGCTGATTTGAATCGCTGGCTAACACCTTAGTAGTCAATATCTGCAATTAATTTCACCGATTGGCTGCGTCGCATAATATGCGACGGTGTCATCCCAAACATGCTGCGGAAAGCGCGGCTAAAATGCGCGGCATCGGAAAATCCCGATTCCGCTGCAGCCTCCGCCAGCGATTGGTTAGCAAAAATTTTATAACCGGTTTGTGATAAGCGGTACCAAAGAATGTAGCGCTTTATCGGTATGCCTACTTCCTGGGTAAATAAATGGGACAGGCGATCGCGTGATAAACATATTTTTGCAGCTAACTCATCGGCACTGATGTCGCGGTTTTCCGCCTGCTGGATCAGCTTAATGGCAGTCGCTATTCTGGGGTCCATGGTGGATGTTTTGGTGTTAGTACCCGCTAAGCGTGCTAGAACGTCGTCCATGGCTTTTGAAACCTGAGTGATCGGTTTTTCTTTATGCGCCAAATGTTTTAATCGCTTCTTGCAGAAGTTGATATCTCTTTGGCTGGGGGTCGCGATGGGTGAGTTTTTCAGGTAACGAGAGGTGATTTTTTTAGCAGTATCCGTATTGGCATCAATTAGAATTAATAAACGCCAACTGTCGATGTTGTCAATTTGGTGCAAATGATTGGGTCTGATTAATGCGCACTGGGTTTCTGTTAAACCACCGGGGTGCTTGATCAATAGGGGGCGGCCTTCCATAGATAAAGTAATCTGCAAAGCGTGATGACGGTGTTCTCCACTGTCTAGCGCATTTCCTACTAATAACACGCGACCCTTGCTGAGATACAGAAAAGAGGATGCCGATTTATCCATAATTATTTTTAATTGTTACTAACAATGCAAAACTATGCGGGGCTGTCGTAGCGCTATTGATCCATCGTGTTACATTGTAGTATTTGGTGGGGATAATGCAATGTTTTTGCCGGCCAGCAATAAATTACCGAATGGTAAGCTGAAGCCAGGTTATGCGTTTTGCTATGATCGACTGCCGTCATTATTTCAGTGACGAAAAAAAATTACTGTGCGAAAGAGTTATTTTGGATATAAATTTTATAACAGTTAACGGTGTGCGCTTAGCTTATTTAGAGCAAGGCAAGGGGCCGTTATTGATTTGTTTACATGGTTTTCCTGATACGGCGTATAGTTTTACGCACCTGATGGATACCTTTTCGGCGCAGGGTTATCGAGTGGTATCTGTATTTCTTCGTGGTTATTACCCTAGTGGGTTGGCAATCGATGATGATTATTCAATACCGACTGTTGCGCGGGATATTGTGGAATTGATTGCGGCTTTAGGTGAGGAAACGGCGACCCTGATTGGCCATGATTGGGGCGGCTTCACAGCTTATACTGCAGCTAATTTAAACCCTGCAGTGATCGATAAAATCGTAGTGATGGCGGTGCCGCATTTACATCATTCGACTTTCAGTTGGCAGCAATTGCGAAAATCCTGGTATGTGATGTTATTCCAATTACCCAAACTGCCTGAATATTTAGTAGCCAAAAACGATTATGCCTTTATCGATCGTTTGTATAAAAGCTGGTGTCCTAATTGGAGTGAAGCAGAGTTTCAGTTACAACCCGTTAAAAAAGCCCTGGCTTTTGCTGGCGGTTTGAAGGCTGCGCTGGCGTATTACCGTGCGATGATTAGAGGTTCCACTGCCCGGGATAGGGCGCTGATGTCTCAGCAAACCAGTGTTCCTGCGTTATGGATTAGCGGTGACGCCGATGGCAGTATCGATCCGGGTCAATTTGTTGGCATCGAAAAAGCATTTACCAGCCAGTTTGAGCTTCTGAGTATTCCGAATGCGGGGCATTTTGTTCATCGCGAAGCGACCCATTTGGTTGAAAATAAGATATTATCTTTTTTGAGATAGCTGTATCATTTTTTGCGACAGTTTTCTCTAGCAACATTACCTAACGTATAAAAAGTGAGTGAAGAGAATGACAGCAGCAAATGGCTGGGATTACAGTGTAGATGTGTTGGTAGTAGGATCAGGTAACGGTGCATTGACATCGGCGCTGTGCTGCTATGAGATGGGCGCTAAAGATGTGTTGGTTATTGAGAAGGCTGATAAATATGGTGGTACCAGTGCAGTCTCCGGCGGTGGTGTGTGGATACCCAATAACCGCTATGCCAAAGCCGCGGGCGCCAACGATAGTTATGAAGACGCGAAGCAATACTTAAAAAATACCATTCCGGCCGGTGATGTGCCGGAAGAAATGATAGATACCTATCTGCAGAATGCGCCAAAGATGGTTGACTTTATGCACGAACGCACCCAAATGCGTTATGTCACTCTGGCGCATTATCCTGACTATTACACTGATGTTGCTGGAGGTAAACCTGGCCATCGGTCGATGGAGCCAGAGCCGGTAGACTCCGCTTTATTAAAAGGTGAGTATGATAATTTAACACTGTCCCACCATATGATGCGTTTATTCGGGGTGATTCACTTTACTCAGGTTGAGGCACAAATGCTGACGGCCAGAACCCCCGGCTGGTTCGGTACCACGTTTAAAATGATATTGAGTTGGATGCTGGATGTTCCCTGGATGCTAAAGTCGCGCGTTGCCCGTCGCTTGTGCACGGGCAGCGCAGGTATTGCGCGTTTGCGCTTATCGATGATGGATCGCGACATGCCGCTTTGGTTAAATTCAGCGATGAAAGAACTCATTACCGATGACAGTGGCAAGGTGATAGGTGCCGTTGTTGATAAACACGGTACTACGGTTAGGGTTCAGGCTCGCAAAGCAGTGATCCTTGGCTCTGGTGGTTTTGAACACAATCAGGAGCTAAGAGAAAAGTATTTACCTAAGCCTACCAATAAAGAATGGAGTGCCGGCGTTAGAACTAATACCGGTGATGGCCTCATTGAAGGCTTGAAACTAAATGCCGCGACTCGGTTAATGGATGGAGCCTGGTGGTGTACTACCATTGTGACGCCTGATGAACCGGCACCGCGCTTGTCGATTATGGAAAAATCTTTACCGGGTTCTTGTATGGTAAACCTGCAGGGCAAGCGTATTGCCAATGAATCACAAAACTACATGGCGTATCAGAAAAAATTATTTGAAGTGCATGATGAGCAAACTAACTCTTGCGCACCGATGTACCATATTTTCGATGCCCGTTTCCGTCGCAGTTATATTGCCGGCCCGTTAATGACCAAAGATACTAAACCCGATTGGAGTATTCCCAAAAAATGGTATGAGCAAAAATTTGTCGGCAAGGCAAACACCATTCGAGAGTTAGCGCTTCAAATCGGTATTGACCCTGAAAATTTAGCGCAGACCGTTGCCAATATGAATGGCTATGCCAAAACCGGAAAAGACACCGAGTTTCAACGTGGTGATGTTGAGTATGATCGTTACTATGGTGATGCTACGGTTACCCCTAATCCTTGTCTAGCCGCTATTGATGAAGCGCCTTTTTATGCGATGAAAGTTGAGGCGGGTGACTTTGGTACTCAGGGCGGCTTGGTGACTAACCCTGATGGCAGCGTAATCAACGAGCAAGGTGATGTGATAGCCGGGCTCTATGCTGTGGGTAATTGTTCCGCTGCTATTTTACCTACTTACCCTGGCCCAGGGTCTACGTTGGGACCGGCCATGACGATGGGTTATCAGGCCGCTAAACATATTACCGGATACCAGGACTAACTCGAGTCCATAAGTCAGTGGGGAGCAAGCAATGAAATTGTATACCTATGAGGTGGCGCCTAACCCTCGGCGTGTGAAGTTATTCCTGCAATACAAAGGTATAACCCTCGAGACCGAAAATGTTAACCTCGGTGAAGCTGAACAATTAACTGACCGTTTTAAGGCAATCAATCCTTTTTGTACTGTTCCCACGTTAGTATTGGGTGATGGTGAAACCTTGATTGATGCCGTGAGTATCGGTTTTTACCTCGATCAAAAGTATCCAGAAAAGCCATTGTTTGGCACCAGTGCATTGGAACAAGCACAAGTGCTTGGATGGGATCATCGGGTGTTTACTGATGGTTTATTTCCCATCGCTGAAATGTTACGTAATCAGGGCGACTTTTTTAAAGATAGAGCTTTGCCCGGTTCGATCAATATAGAGCAAATTCCGGCGTTGATAGAGCGTGGCAGAAAACGGTTATATGGTTTTTTTGCCACGATGGAAAAACATCTGCAAGGACGCGAATTTATTGTGGGTGAGCAGCTTAGTTTTGCGGATATTGATGTGTTTGTTGTCTGTGATTTTGCCGGATGGGTTAAAGAAACTATTCCCGCAGAATGTGTGACGTTGCAGAGCTGGTATCAGCGTGTAGGCAAGCTATTGGGGGAGGTTGACTGAGCTATTGGGTTTTAGTACGACGTGGTGATGCATTTTAGCGGCTTGTAACGGCTCTCGAGTCGAGTAGCCCAAGCTGTAGCTTTCTTAGGAAGCCAATAATAACGACGTTCACCAGACGCAATATAAATGGAAAATATTGAACCGTTCTCTGCTAATCTGCGACAGAATACTGTCGACATTAACAATTACTGGAGGCCGAAAATGAAGACACATAAAATCACATCTATAATTCTCACTGTATCCTGCCTGATTTTGCCTTGTGCTGGCATAGCTGGTGAAAATGCGACGTTAAGTCGAGAAGCGTTGAAAAGCCCATCAACAAGCAAGCTAAATCAAAAAGAACCCGCTAATAAACCGCAGCGAGCCAATTTAAACGGCCAGTTAACAGCTAAAGATCTAAAATATAAAAAGCCTGAAAATACAAGTCAGAAAGAGCCGGCGGGTCCCGGATGTATTAAGTGCTAGAAAAGGGCAACAAACTGAATACTTGTGAATTATTAGCAGTATTTGTAGGTGGCGGCAGCTTTTGATAAAGAGCTGCCTATACCTCTGATTTGGTTTATTTTAGATAATTATAGCCCAGGTCCAGCGCGATCATTTTGAAAACAAGGTCTGCCGTAAGCACTGGTTTTAGCCGTTCAAGCATTTGAATAAGCTGTTTTTGCTCTATTTTGGGGCAAAAAATTACGGTCCGCGTTGAGGGTCCCTTGTAGATTAACGATTTGTAATGCTGGCGTGATACTTGCTCTATGCGACATAGGTTCTCATAGGAGTAGTAGTAATGAAGTTTTTTAGTCGCCGTTTAGTTAAGCATGAAGATCTCAACCCGGCAGACCGTTTATTTGGTGGTCGTTTGCTCGAATGGATAGATGAAGAGGCCGCTATTTATGCTGCTTGTCAGCTAAGCAGTAAGCGCATCGTCACCAAGTTTATGTCGGAGATAAATTTTTCCGCCCCAGGTGAATTGGGTGATGTTGTTGAGTTCGGGCTTGGCGTGGTTGCGGTAGGTAATAGTTCAATAACGGTTTGTTGTGAGGTTCGCAACAAAGAAAGCAAGCAAACGATTATTGGGATTGATCGAATTGTTTTTGTTTGTGTGGATGAAAACGGCCAGCCACAAAATCATGGTTTGAATATTGATCAGGTTGCTTAATAGCATCTAGAGTGAAATTGGAACAAGCCTCGAGCATACGGGGCTTTTTTTTGCTCGTTATTTACTATCAGGATTTGCCTAATTGATAGGCGGTTGTAGAATAGGGTTTCAGGCGTCACCCGCAACGCTGTTACCTAGGTTTTTATTGTGCTGAATAATATTTATCGCCAACGTTACATTCTAATAACCTGGTTAATATTGTCACTGTTCTCTATGAAAGGAATAGCAGAGTCTTTTTCCCAGTGTCTCGATCGTTTACAAATTGAAGCTAAGCAACGTGGTTTGGCGGATAATTTAATTGCGGATTTGGGCGCGGTAAAGCCGCTAGAGCGCACTATTCAATACGATCGTAGTCAGCCTGAATTTGTGCAAACCTTTGCTGACTATTTTACCCGCCGTGTAACAGACTATCATGTACGGCGCGGGCGTGAACTAATGGTTGAGCATGAATTACTCCTAAACGACCTTGCCAAGCGTTATGGTGTTCCCGCGCAATACCTGGTGTCTTTTTGGGGGCTGGAAACTAACTTTGGTCGGCATATTGGTAAGATGCCGATATTGGATACGTTGGCGACGCTGGCCTGTGATGAGCGGCGCAGCCAGTTCTTTACTGAAGAATTATTTTTGGCTCTGGAGTTAATGGCCAAACATAAAATCAACGCAAAAGCGATGCAAGGTTCCTGGGCTGGAGCTATTGGTCAAACACAGTTTTTACCGTCCGCGTATATGAAGTTTGGTATTGATGGTGATGGTGATGGTAGGGTCGATCTCTGGCGCAGTACCGACGATGCGCTGACATCGGCAGCGTACTATCTGCAACAATTAGGTTGGCAGCCTAGCTTGCGTTGGGGCAGAGAAGTGCAGCTGCCTTCACACTTTCCTTATCACCGAGCCGGGGTAGGGAGCTTTCAGACTTTGGGCGAATGGCAGCAGTTGGGCGTAGAGCAGGCCGATGGTAAGGCGCTCGCCGATCTTGATATCGATGCTGAATTGTTGATTCCAGCGGGTGCAGAGGGTCCCAAGTTTTTAATCTATCAAAATTTTCATGTCATCATGAAGTGGAATCGTTCGCAGTTTTACGCATTGTCGGTCGGCCATTTAGCCGACCGGATAAATGGGGCTGGCAAGTTGTCGCAACCGCCACTGTTAATCCCGCCACTCACTAAAGAGCAAATAAGCCTACTGCAGGCTGAGCTCAAAGGTCTGGGCTTTGATCCCGGTGAGGTTGATGGTCAGCTGGGCTCGTTGACTCGAGCTGCCATTCGCAACTTTCAACAAAGTAAAAATTTACAGGCTGATGGTTTTGCTGATGTTGAGCTGTTACAAAGTTTAGGTATTGTAAGTTCGAGCGAGTAACTGCCTGCTAGACCTGCTAGAAGAGTGGTGATTATACTGCCTTGGCAATCCACTCTTCGCTGAGTTCCCAAAAGCGCTGTGCTGCTTCAGCGTCTTCAGCGATCGGTTGGGGTGCTTTTACTGTACAGTCCTGCACATAACAACCATTATATTGCAGAGCATCATCACTGCTGGCCGCCCAAATGCTGGTGAGTGCGCCATCCTCCGGTTTCATCATCCAATATTTTCCTAACCAAAAGAAAAATTTTAGAAAGCCACTCGCGTCGCCGTCTTTACCAAAATTGGTATTAACAAATCGTGGGTTTACGGCATAAGCGGTAATGCCATCTTGCTGATAGCGCTTGCTCAATTCTTTGGAAAAATAAATAGTACCCAGTTTGGCCTCGCAATACGCTTGGCCACCATAGCTTTTCGTACGCTGTAGATCATTCCAGGTCATGCCTTTGCGGGCACCGAAATGTCCGGCAGAACTTAAATTAACTATGCGTGACGGCGCTGCGGCTTTGAGTGAGTCGAGCAATAAGCGGGTCAGTAAAAATGGCCCAATATGATTGACCTGCAATACATATTCATAACCATCTTCAGTTTCCTGACGCTCCGATAAACTTAAGCCCGCGTTATTGATCAGCACATCTAGCTTGCTATGTTTGGCTAAAAAGTCAGCCGCACATTGTTTGATGGAGGCAAAGGAGGCCAGATCCAGCAGTAAAAGTTCGGCATCGACGCCGGCTAGCTGTTTGATGTCTACTAACGCTTTTCGCCCTTTTTCTTCATCGCGAGCGGTAATAATGACTTTGGCGCCAAGTTTGGCAACTCCGATAGCGGTATATAAACCGATGCCACTGTTGGCACCGGTAATAACAACGACTTTGTCTTGCATCGTGGAAGTGGACATAGGCTTCTCTTACATTTTTATTTTAATGTGTTTCCTGATAATTATGCCGGCAACAATACCAACTTACCGATATGGTTAGAGGTCTCCAGTGTTTCCAGGGCGCTGGCCGCATCAGATAAGGCAAAGGTATCTGAAACAATAGGGCGCACTTGCTTACTGTATTTCATTCCTTGCTCGATCAGCGTTTCTAACAAGCCCGGTTGTTGATAAACCCGGAACAGAGCAAAGCCTCGCAATGCTAAATCTTTAATCATAACTGTCGGGATTGAGATAGTGGCATCGCGACCAGTGAGCATTTCATAGCTGATTATTTGCCCGCCTTGAGCGGCGACAGTAATTAAACCCGGGTAAAAGGCTGCGCCTACCGGATCAAGCGATAGATCTACACCTTGATTTTTGGTGGCAGCGTTGACGCCGGCAATCAAGCTGTCGCTATCGTCACAGATTACAACGTGGTCAGCCAGATCGGCCAATTGTGCGGCTTTATCGGCACTGCGGCTGGTGGCAATTGTAGTCGCACCCCAGGCCTTGGCGAGTTTCAGGCCGATTACGCCCATGCTGCTAGTGGCAGCAGTAATCAGGATTTTCTTGCCAGCTGCATTATCGGGGTTGAGTCCGGCAAGCTCCAAACAGCCCCCCATCGTTAGAATACCCATCCAGTAGGCAGCAGCTTCTTCATTGTTAAAGTCGTCAGGGATGGGCGCGAGAGCTGCCTGGTCATAGATACCAACATCCCGGTAAGTTCCCATGCTCTGCATGTCGACGCGGCCAGGTAATAACGCGACTTTAGCACCTACTTCTAAAGGTGTGGCTGGATTGGCTTGTGGGCCTTCTTTTGTTGGTGCGCCCAAGGCAATAATTTCGCCTACGGCTTCCTGGCCAACACAGCTAGGGAAGGCGCGGGCAGGCACATATTTACCCATGGTGTAATTTAATTCCGAGCGGTTCATACCAATGGCAAGTATTTTTACCACGGCCTGACCGGGGCCTGGTTCCGGTAATGTGTGCTCGCTAAAAGTCAGTACGTCGGTGGGTCTGCCGTATTCGGGGAACTGTAAACAGTTTGCTTTCATTGTTGATGCCTGCGGTGATTTAAAATGAATAAAATTTGATACTGGGTTTGTTGGCGATTATGTCATTGTTGAGGTTTTGATTGGAATGATTGTACTGGGGCCTAATCCGTGTCGCTACAATCTTAAACAAACTTTATATAGTCGTGGTCAATAAAAGGGCGCTCTGCGCTTTGTTGGCTGGTATAGCAAGCACTTATGAAGATTATTTTAATTTGCTTTTGGGTGGTTTATAGATCAAATAAATATAGCAGCACAGTGACTTTTAATAGTGATTTACCCTACACTTTGAGCTGTCAGTATTCGTACTTGGAGGTAGTTATGGAGTACAGAGCAGGCGAAACAAGTAGTCATTTTTTTCGCGCACAGCGCTTTTATTGCATATGTGAAAAATGGTTTTTTTCTACTCGTGAGCACTTGCAACGAGGCCCCTATCAAAGCCGTGAAGAAGCCGAAATGGAATTATTGTTGTATCTTCGCCACGTTAATGAAGGGGGTATTTATGCAGGTCAGTACCTTCATGATGATGTGGGCATGAGGCTTTAAATATAAAACTTGTGAATAAAAAAATTTGCTTTGCCACAGCTTTGCATCAATGTTAGATGTGCCAGCATAAGATGCTTAAATTAAAACCGGTCTGTTTTTTCCCGAGGTTGCTAGCCGAAAATTTACTATTCCCCCCTTTGTTTAACCAAGACACCTTAAATCGGGTCTTCCTCAGATATTGTATACAACTCAGTTGCTCATATTGGCAGTGCTAATCGTTGGGCCGGTGGGGCAGCCGTGTTAGAATCGCGCAGTTTGTTGACCTTACACTTATTGAGGCTGATTGTTGTGAACGCGAATGCCCCTGCTGAAAATGAAGATATAAGAACCAAATTAAATCGTGAAACCGCTAAAATCAGCTGGGAAGAATTGCAGCGATTCTATGCTGCTGGCTCGGTGGTAGTCGTTAGCGCAGAGTTGGATTTAATAGTGGTCGCCGAGCTCTTTAGTACTGATAATAGCGCTGCTGTGACCCAGTTATTGGAAAGTGGTGGTATTGTTAAAGCCGATGATCGTCAAGCCGAACTTTGGCATCAGCAGCAGGCGAATGTGTGGGCGGTGGTAGTAGCGCCCTGGGTCTTGGTGCAAGCGGTCAAATAGGCGTAATAATGATTGAAATCAAGACTCTACGACCCCTTTGGCTGGTTCTATTTGGCGTGATGTTGAGCGCGTGTGCTACTCCAAATAACGAGCCTAACCCTTACCAGCGCATGGATATGAGCAGCGTTAGTGAAGCTGACCGCCAAATTCTTCGGCGGTTGGTTGCCAATATGGTGATTCTGCCTGCGGGTGAATTTCAGATGGGGGATATCGACAATCTGGAAGACGATAGTGAGCTGCAGCCAGTGCGCACAGTTACACTCCGCGCCTTTGCTATGAGTCGATATGAAGTCACTTTTGAGCAGTATGATTTGTATGCGCGCATGACCGGTGCGGAGCTGCCGTCAGACCGATGGGGTCGTGGTAACCGTCCAGTTATTGATGTCACTTGGTATGACGCCGTCGATTTTGCCCAGTGGGTGGCAGCGCAAACAGGGTTGGCATTGCGGTTGCCGAGTGAAGCTGAGTGGGAATACGCTGCCAGGGCCGGCAGTGATAAAGCTTTTAGTTTTGGTAGTGATGCGCATGTCCTGTGCGAATACGCGAACATTGCAGATCAAAATACCGATATTGGTTGGCGTTATAAACATTGCAGCGATGGCTTTGAAACCACCGCGCCAGTTGGAAGTTACAAGGCTAATGCTTTCGGTTTGTACGATATGCATGGCAATGTTTGGGAATGGCTGGGGGATTGTTGGTCACGCAACTACAAGAACGCACCAGCCGATGGACGCCACTGGGGTTCGAGTAATTGCGATGAACATAGTCAGCGTGGCGGTTCATGGTTTTACGGAGCAACTGAGGCGCAGTCTTTCTATCGTGCTTATGGTGAAAATCTGGATAAAAGTGTGACGCTGGGGTTTCGTTTGGCACAAGATCTTTGATAGCGTCAGCAGTTTTTTCAAGGCAGGGTAAATGGATAATCAAGTGCTGTTACAGGAAATTCATTCGCGGTTACGCACTATATTTATGACGTATCAGCAGGGCAGTGATGTGGCTCCGGCTATGTTGTTCCGCACAGAGGGTTTTATCGAGGCGGCGTGTACGTTGGAAGTCTTGAGTCTACAGCAGGCGCAGCAAATCATTGCCGAGCATTGGCAGCAAGTCTTTCAGCAGCCTTACCCGTTAAGTATGGAGGACGGAATACACATCCCAGCTAATATGGAGCGGGCACCGGTTTTTCCTTCGACTAAATAATCAATTGCTATCATGGGTTCCCGTTTATTTCGATAGCCACCCCTTTCCGTATAAATGGTTTCTTATTTCCCGTCCGAACGGGTTTAGCAGCATTTCTGCCATCAATGTGTAAATTCGAACTATAACGGACATGCTGGATAGTATATCTTTCTATACTGCTTTTTATCCAAAATAGCCTCCAGCTTTAATTTTAGAATTGGACTGCTAAGGCCGCACTTAGCCCTGGACGCACTTGGCCCAGGACATCCACCCAACCGGGCAGTCACATAAAGCTTGATACTGCTACAATCAATACTATACAGGCAATCACCAAGAAGCGGGTTCCATAGTGGATAACGATAACTCGATTGATAGTCAGGTTGAATTTGAAAAGTACAAGACGGATATTATTCGTGCAATGGCGGATAACGCCAGAGCAGTGCTGGCCATTAAAGATGTTAACGGTAATTACTTAATGGCAAATAAGGAATATTACCGTCTCTTTAATTTGTCGGAAGCCAGTATGTTGGGCAAAGGTGATTATGAGTTGTTCCCTCACCATATTGCTGATGATTTTGTAGCTGCGGACAAGCGGGTATTTGAAACCGGGGAGTCATTCAACTTCGAAGAAAAGGCCATAGTTGATGATAAATTACATCATTTTCTCAGTGTTAAATTTCCAATTAAAAATGCGTTGGGCATATAATCGCACTCGGACTTGTGGCAACGGATATAACCGAGCAAAAAAAAACCGAGTTAGAATTGCTCAGCACTCAAAACCGACTAGAAAAGACCAACGAAGAATTATCCTCCGCACTGATAAGATTAGAAAATTTACGTGAATTTCAAAAAACGCTTATTAGGCTCGCCAGTGCTGAAAGCTTGGTACAAGGTGATGTTGATACCTTTTCCCGTCAGGTATGCATTGAAGCCGCCAGGGTTTTAAGCGTAGAGCGCGCAAGCGTTTGGCTGTTTGAACAAGAACAAACCGCTATAGATCTGGTGTGCTTATACGAGACTGAGGGCGCTCGATTCACTACTGAGGGAAAGTTGTTTCAAAAAGATTTCCCTGTCTATTTTAAAGCGTTAGTAGAGGGGCGAGCTATTGATGCTGATGATGTGTATACCGATCCAAGAACGTCAGAATTTGCTCCCACCTATCTTCCTGCTAATAACGTGAAATCAATGCTCGATGCCGCCATCAGGGTTGCTGGAAAAATTGTTGGTGTGATTTGTAATGAGCAGACTGGACGTCAGAGGCAGTGGTCACCAGAAGATATTTCTTATGCCGGAGAATTGGCAGATCAGATTGCACAAGCCATTGCCAACCAGAATAAAATCCGTGCTGAGAGGCGAGAGCGAGAAGCCAGGTCGGCTGACCAAGCTAAGAGCGAATTGCTGGCGACGATCAGTCATGAAATTCGTACGCCCATGAATGGTGTTCTCGGGATGGTAGAGCTGTTGCGAGAAACGATTTTAAGCGATCAACAAGAAGAATATCTAAATACTATAGATACTTCCGGCAACCTTCTTTTGACGATTATTAATGACGTGCTTGAGTTCTCTAAATTAAATTCGAGTGAACTATTACTGATCGAAAGCGATGTTAATGTCATCGAGCTATTTTCAAGTACACTTGCCTTACTCAGAAAAACTCTCCCGCATCAGGTTGAGCTTGCACTTGATTACGCCCCGGGTTTTTATCCCATACTTAGATTCGATAACCATCGAG
Source organism: Oceanicoccus sp. KOV_DT_Chl (assembly GCF_900120175.1). Lineage (NCBI taxonomy): Bacteria > Pseudomonadati > Pseudomonadota > Gammaproteobacteria > Cellvibrionales > Spongiibacteraceae > Oceanicoccus > Oceanicoccus sp. KOV_DT_Chl. The sequence continues at coordinate 269,502 of NZ_FQLF01000007.1, read as the reverse complement.
TGAGGCAGATTTTAATTAATCTACTGGGTAATGCCATCAAGTTTACTGAGGTAGGAAAAATAACGGTAAGTTTTGGCTTGCACTCCCAGAACCAATGGTATTTTGAGGTAAAGGATACGGGGTCAGGGGTGGAATCAAATTTACTCAAGGAGATGTTTGAACCATTTAAACAAATAGACGCAAAAGTGAAAAATCCAAAAGCACAGGGGACGGGTCTAGGATTATCTATTGTTAAAAAGCTCGTTCAGCAAATGAAAGGTGAAATTAAAGTCAGTAGCATTGTTGGGGAAGGCACAACTATACGTATAGAGCTCCCTTTAGTACATACTGATAATGATACAGCAGACGATGAATCCGTGGTAAATAAGGAAAGAGCCGATTTCGGTCATCTGCGCGTGATTGCTGCTGATGACAATGACGTTAATCGGAAGGTCATTTTGGCGTTATTGAAATTATATGGCATTAATGCCGATAGCTGTACTAATGGTCAAGAAGTCCTGGACCTGTTCGCTAAGAAGGGTGGGCAATATGATCTCATCCTAATGGATTGTGATATGCCTATTGTTGATGGCTACCAGGCTACTGAGTATTTGCGCAGCAATTACCCCCAGCTAAATCAACCTCTTATTGTCGCGCTTACAGCTCATGCTATGGATGATGCAAGAGGGCGTGCAATGAGCGCCGGAATGAATGATTATTTAACCAAGCCTATTCGACGCAGTGATATTGAAAAACTACTGGGCTCTATAAAAATTCCTGGTTAAAGGCCGCAGCTTTAACAGCGCATGGCTGCTAAGGTCTCATATTATTACGGAAGCGAAAGTTGCAGATTATATGATTCTAGCAGGTAGTTGATCCACAGCTGTTATCCTTTAGCCCGTCCCGGGAATCCAGAGCTATAAAGTAAAAGCCTATAACTCCAGATTAATTTTCAAAAACGCTTCGATTCCAGTCTGCATTTTTTAATTACGTTAGCATATTTAAAAGTAACTAGATTCCCGCCTGCGCGCACTACTGTCCGGGATAAATTAGCAGCTTTAGAGTTTCAGCCGCACTAGTAGCACAAAACGTGTCGAGATAAAGTAGAGACTCAATTTTTTATTCGTCATATCCGGCTCCGATCGGGAATCTAGTGTTACGAAGCGCTGAGTAAGGAACTTTGAATAAATCCCCGGTGGAAACTAGCAATTTTGCACCTTGCAGATCTGGATCCCCGATCGGAGTCGCGGATGACTTCAACTTATCTGGGGTGTTTCAGCTTTATTCCGGACAGCAATACGCCTGCACGGGAGTGACATAAAAAAGGGGCCCCTCTGCTGGCGCAAAAGCGAATGTTACTTTTTATTGCGCATCAGGGCGCTACCTTCCCCAAAGCTGACTCGAGCAACTACGTGCGCATTCCCGCTGGCAGAAAATCGGATAGGGCCGATCTTATCGCGGCACAATGTGGGGTCAGAGCCACTTTTGTAAACAGCACAAAAGTGGGTCCGACCCCGCACTGAGTCATGGCAAGTATTATTTCTATCCGACCTCGTACCAACGTCGCTAACTGGCATTTTTGAGAACCTAAGCCGTGATTGCTTCGGAGCTTTTTATGCCTGAAGCTAAATCTGGATCTGTCGGAAGCAGCTAAGAAAAATCATTAGGTTGAAGAGTGTCTGTTGCTGAGGGTATAGCTGCCGATCTTGAGGATTAGTTTACATGTAAGGTAAATCGTTAGTATTGATCCATAGCCGGCCTACACCACCATGCCAGCCCCTCGTTAATATTAACCCTATTGCAGCTTGCTTGAGGTGAAACTCTATGTGATTATTCTGGGAAGTGTTACGGATTCAGTTTCTCAAGGATGGTAAGTGTGCCGTCTGATAATAATAGTAATAAAAAGCAAGAGGCCACAATGAGTCTGTTTAATAAAAAAACCGTCTTGGCATTGTCAGTTATATTATCGACTTTCAGCATCAATGCTTTGGGCTTAACTACGTTAGTCTTTAATGTGTCGGCCGAAGTTTCTAGGGCTAATTATACGGGTGGCCTGCAATGGACGGCTACGAATAACACAGCCTTTCAATTTACCGTGGTATATGATGAAAGTTTGTACTCTGTGTCAACCGAAGTTCCACCCGCTTATGTGAATTTTATTGACTCAGTTAATGAGGGTTCTGTAGTTATTAATTCAATGAGCGGTGCCAGTATTGATGCGGCTAATAACATCGGTCAGCAGCAAGGTGTTACGCCAACTCGAACGGGGGGTGTATATCTGGCTGATAGTAGTGCTTTTGGGTCGTCGCTAAATTCTCTAGGATTTAAATCAACATATAGGACCAATACCCAAAGCGATGTTTATATCTCAGAGGGTGAACAGATGTATCAGCAATATAACCTCGACAATGTAATGAGTCTCAACTTTGCCGCACCTTCTCTGCCAGTGTCTACTGATATTTCCACAGCAAATCATTTTTTAGCGCTATTACAGGCTCAGGAAAATATTGATGGCGCGTTTACATTTCGTCATGAGGTTACTGAAACGCTTGATGAGTGTTCAATTATGTTGGGTTTTTGTTATGGAGATATCTATAATGAGCCTCTATTGGGTGGAGATGGAATTAGATATCAGGGTTCCGCCACTCTGGTCAGTGTTTCTCAAGTCCCAGTTCCTGCAGCTGTATGGTTATTCGGCTCAGCGTTAATTGGGCTGACTGGAATCAAGCGTAAAAAATAAACCTAGAAAGTTAGCGTTCAAGGCTTTTGTATTGAGGCCTTTTTTGTTTCTGCTAATATCGCAAAAAGGCACGAAACAGCCGGAGCCGACGGCTACTTAGGAGCATTACTTCCTATAGTGTTAGGATCTAAGCGGCTTTGGACCTTGGCAGATGATACAGAACAATTGTTAAGCATAAGGCACTGTTATAATGCTACTTGTATCTTTCAAGGGAAAACTGAAATAGACTACTATCAAACGATTTAAAGGGTTAAAGCGATGAAACCACATAGCAAGATATGGTTAACTGTACTGTGCGTATCCGCCATGTTGCTCGGTGGCTGCGTGCAGAATAAAAGTGTGCCCGGTTATGCTCGCTCCGGTGACATTGTTGTGTTGGGCTTGGGCGGTATTCACCGTAATGCCCAGTCAGCACCGATATTATCGGTTGACGATTTATTGATTACTATTACTGATGCAAATTCACAAACTTACAACTTGTCCGGTAGCACTATGTTTAAGGCTTATCCAGCCTATGACAGTGCGTTGAATGCTGCAGTGATTGATGGTTTATTAAACCCCATGGCTATTGAGTTATATGATGGTGCATGGAATGTCACGGTTCCTTTAACCTATGACGGTACTCATGATACGACGCCACTTCCGCTTGCTATTGGCGGTGCCACGATTAACATTAGTTCAGCAAAATTAACCGACACGAAGTTGCTGACAGAAGGCAGTTTAGCAGCGATACCGATTGAAATTGTTGCTGGCACGTCAGCCTATGATGTGGACTACAATCGGCAGTTTGGTATGTATCAGCAGTCATTTAATGTGTTTGATATTTCTCCAAATGACTTAACCGGTATTAGCTCAGTGGCGGGGGCTTATTTTGTCATCACCTATTCTGATGATTCGCTTTTCACTAACGGTTTACTGCCGACCGTTGTGCCCAGTAACCATAACCCTTATGTTCAATTAAGCTATAACGTGGTAGAGAATGGCGACGGTACAGGCCAAGTTCGCGTTGTACTCTTAAACCCTGCAGGTTTTAAGTCGTCGGCTAGCGCGACAAATAAATCTTCTAGGTTGGCAGATTTATCTGTGAGAATGCAGTATTTCCCTGCAGCGGCTACGAAAGAGCAGATTGAGAGTTCTGTTAGTGTGGATTTAGTCGAGAGCTATTACATTGATATGGATGGCAGCGTCATTTCAGGCTTAGAGCCTTCGATGATGCATTTAACCGACATTCAATAAAAACTGCAGGCCGTTAGTCAGTTATTAGCTTTGCAAGGCATCATTAATATAATTACAGGAAATTCATTCGCGGTTACACACTATATTTATGCTGTATAAGCAGGGCAGTGATGTTGCTCCGCCGATGTTGTTTCGCACAGAAGGTTTTTCGAGTCGGCGTGTACGTTAAAATCTTGAGCCTGTAGCAGGCGCAGCAAATGATTACCGAGCATTGGCAACAAGTGTTTGAGCAGCCTTACCTGTTAAGTATGGAGGACGGAATACACATCCCGACTAATATGGAGCGGGCACCGGTTTTTCCTTCGACTAAATAATCAATTGCTATGATTGGTTCTCATCTATTTCGATAGCCAGCTCTTTGAGTTTACATAGTATCTTTTTTACCGTGCGAAAGGATTTAGAAGCACTCTCAGATCGACCAACTCTTCTTATAGATTACGTAGACTAAGTTAACCATTTCAATGTAAGGCGGTGTATTTACATGGCCTTATTTACTCTATTCCTCTACAGAAATATGGATTCACTCATTATTTGGTTTCAGAGTAAAGGTTGATGATCAAATCTCCAGTTTTTTAAGACGCTAACTTCTGCTCTTGGCACGGAACTGCCGAAGAGAAATGTCGTGAAAGCGTTAGACACATTAACGTTTTTGAATTGAGAGTGGTCATTTAGTTTACATGTAGGTGAAATAGATGTTTCGGCAGAAGTTACCCCTAGTGAAAATTTTTACTGGATTATTGGGGTTAGCTTCCTTTGGTTGATAGATCCATAGGGAAATTTATTTTGTGTAGTTTTTATAAACACTTTTTTGCGGAATCGTTATTGATTTATTGCTTTAGGGCGGGATAATAGTTAGTACAAAAATTAAACATTACATTAATAATAAGATTCTCCCAGAAATAGGGATATGCATCATGTTAAAAAATATTTTAGTTTTATCCGGTTTACTATTTTCATATGCCAGTCACGCAGCGACAGTCTACAATTTGTCTACCAATTTAATTAGCACCGATACTTATGATTATGCTGCATCGGCAGGTGTAACATCACTGGCAAGCGATGGGCCAATATCAGGCCAGCTAATTATCAACGAAAACACATATAGTCTAAATTTAAACGTTGAAAACAGAAAGTTTTATAATCCATCTTTGGAGCCTGGCTTCGATAGTCAGGAATACAACTCGTTTAATTTTACCTATTCCGGTAATTTCGGTACATCTGAATCCTATGTGAATGTCTTATATGATGAGGACTATGAAGGCAATAATTTTTATCTTGAAGAGTCGGTAACCACCAAGGGGGTAATTTTAACAAACCTCTTTGCAGAGTCTTTTACTCAATTCTACGTACCTACAGGTTACTGGGAGCTAAACACTACCACTAGTATTAATTTTGATTATGATATTATTATCGAGTCATCATCCATTACCACTGAATGCAACAACGGTTACTGCACTTCAGGAGATGAAGAGGTTAGCAATATTTTTAATCCTAATATTTCAAGCCAATATCTTACGGTTAGTTATGATTATGGTCTCGGAATACCAGGTCCCGGTGAGATTATTGATACATATTCAGTGAGTTTTACAGAGGTTACTACCGTACCTGTTCCAGCGGCTGCCTGGATGTTTGTCTCAGCGTTAGTTGGCTTGGTTGGTGTTAAACGCAAATAGATATCGATTTAAGATGGTTAATAAGGGCTCCCATGGGTTGTGAGTTTAATCAGTGATTGCAACGCCATTCAATTCGAACGAGAATATTTATTTTCAAAGAGAGCCAATATTGTCGCTTGGGTTTAACTAGCAGCTTGTTAATTAGTCATTAATCAACAAGCTGCTCAGCGTAGTGGTTATTTTTTTCTGAGTAATGACAGACTTAATAATGCTGTGCTAAATAAATATGCAGCGGCGGGTAAAGGGACTTCTGTCGTTGGTGGTGTCATCACCCAGTTTGGGTTTTCACTGAAAGCGATATTTAGCGATAGCTGAGTAATAGATAAATTCCCGACTGTCGCAGTGAAATCAAAATCTAAAATGCCATCATTGGCTAGCAATAACGCATGGCTGATATCGAAGTATTGCGAGCCTTGCGCACCCGCGCTCATGTAATGACGATCCAGATAGTGTTCTTCAAGCAGGCCGCTCGTGCCTATAGGGAATGTACTGGACTCCAGTGTGGTCACTGTTTCAGGTTCGCCATAATACCCCCAAAATTGAGTGACTGCGGACTCCCCGGCAAAGTTAATATCGGCAGCTTGATTATTAGTCCCGGTTTGATCGGAATAATTCTCAGAACGCGCATATTCCACCACATAGGCATAATCGGTGCCTTCATAATTCCCGGTTCGCGGACCGGCATTTACTACTCTTTCACTGTCGCTATAACTCAGTGTGTAGTCGTCATGATCAACGTCTATCAATTCTCTCGAATAAGATACCGAGAACGAGCCAGAGCTGACGAGGTATTGGCCGCTACTATAAGCGCTTACCTCACCAAGCATGGTGCTAAGGCTGTGGTTGATATCAAATGAGGTAGAGTAACTGCTGTTGTCACTGTCGGCAGAGACTGCGCGATCGAAATAAAATGACTGGTAAATTTCGACGGCGTTGGCGCTACTGACCAAAGTACCAAGCGCAAGCCCGGCGGTAGTTTTACACAAACCACGAATGGTGCTGTATAGAGTAGAAGATTCCTTCATTGCTGTTTCCTCGGTTCTTTTATTGTTAATTATTTGGCACACATTGCCTGAGCAAAGTCGTCGAGGGATGACGATTTTTTGTCAGAAATAAAGTGATAGCAAAAGCCATACCACATGAATTGATTGTGGATTGCTTTGAATAATGCGAGCGGAGTTGGTGCGATGAAAGCGAAAGGCAGTAGTGGTTTTAGCGCTAAATTGCCGGTTATTCCACTAGATGTAGTGGTGCCTGAATAGATGTGGTGGCGATGACAGCGGGAGCTTACTTGCCCAGGCAGCGCTGATAAGCTTGTACGGCGTTGGCTAAACCTATTTCAATAGCGTCAACAATCATCGCATGACCAATGGAGACTTCCAGTAATTGGGGGACAGTGGCGAATCTGGGCAGGTTGTGCAGATTCAAATCATGGCCCGCATTTAATCCTAAACCGCAATCGGCCGCGACCTCAGCAGCGTGATAAAACTGTTGAAACACGGTATCAAGGTCGGTGCCAGTGGCAAAGGCATCGGCATAGGGGCCGGTGTAGAGCTCAATGCGATCAGCGCCCACCGCTTTGGCCAGCTTGATTTGTTGTGGATCAGGGTCCATAAATAAACTGACCCGAATACCCAGGGCATGTAATTGTTCAATAAGGGGAGCTAACTGCTCGCCGCTTTGAGTGAGATCGAAGCCGTGATCAGAGGTAAGCTGCTCATTATTGTCCGGCACTAGCGTGCATTGCGCCGGTTTTATCTCTTTTACTAATTCAATAAAACCAGGGTAGTCGCTAACACCACGGCGGTTACTAGCCATGGCAGGCGCGAAAGGGTTGCCCTCAATATTAAATTCTACGTTGAGCATTTTCGCCAAATCAAAACAGTCATCAGCGCGAATATGGCGCTGGTCGGGGCGTGGGTGAACAGTAATGCCATCGGCGCCAGCATCAATACAGATTTGTGCATGTTCGGTGATACTGGGGTAGTCGGTATCCCGGGAGTTGCGAATCAAGGCGATTTTATTCAGATTGACACTGAGGTCGGTTGTTCCGGAAGTGCTCATCTAATTAGTGCTCGCAACAATTATTTTTTAACAGTGACACTTTGAATAATTACCGGCTCTACCGGCACATCCGAATACATGCCTATTTTTGCGGTAGGCGTTTTTTCTATCGCTTTGACCACATGCTGGCCATCAATAACCATACCAAAGACGGCATAGCCAGCATTTTGTCCACGAGCATCCAGTGATGAGTTCATTTTTGTATTAATAAAAAACTGCGAGCTAGCGCTGTCGGGATCATTGGTTCTTGCCATGGCGATAGTCCAGCGATCATTGTGCAAGCCGTTACCGGATTCATTAATGATTTCCGCTTTGGTTTCTTTCCTGTTCAAGTCTCTGGTAAAACCACCGCCCTGAATCATAAAGCGTTTGATGACACGGTGAAAAATGGTGTCGTTATAAAAACCTGATTGCGCGTAATCCAGAAAGTTAGCTACGGTGATAGGCGCTTGTTGAGGATACAGTTCCAGTGTGATATCACCTTTGCTAGTTTTCATAATAACAATAGGGTTATTGCTGCTGGATTCAGCAAAAACTGACGAAGAAAATAAAAAAATCGACAGCAGTAAAAATGATGAGAATGTTCTAATCATAATAATCTCTATGGTGTTAGTTGCGTGTTATGCCCAGTCAGTACGTTTTTTGGGAGAAAGTCTCGGTACAAGCAAGGCGATCATGACACCGATAAGTACTGCGAAGGCACCATTTAAAAACGCGTCACTATCTTGATTATCACTAAGTCTTTGGTTGTCGGTACGCAGCACTTCGATTTCATTTTTTAATAATTGATTGTCGTTTAACAAGCGTTGGTTATCACTATTTAGCTGAATAGCTTTTGCTGAAATTGCTTTGATCTCTTCCAGCTCCTGTTCTGTCTGGCTGTAATCTTCGTTGACTGAAGATAGTTGCTGTTCAGCTTGCTTGTGTTCGCTCCTAAGGTCTTTGAGTTTTTGATCAAGTGCTGTGTTTTGTTGTTGTAATTTTTCCAGTTTTTTATTGGCTACTTCCAATAAGTCGCGAGCAGCAGGATCCTTATTGAGGTATTGGGTTTGGATCCAGCCTTCCGTTCCTTTGCGAGTGCGAACCAGGCTGTACGTTTGATCTTCGCTGATTTCTAGTACGGTGACCGGGGTGCCGCTGAGCAAGCCTTTATGGACTATACGGTGTTGATTGCTTTGGCCACTGCGCAGCGGCACTAATAATTGATCGCGTATATAGCGAATGTCCTGCTGCTTATTGGAGTTATCTGTTTGGCTAAATAGTTCACCGCTGGCTAGTAATGTCACCAGCAATAGCATGATTTTTTTCACGAGCAAGTCCTGTCTATTAAAGTGGGCAAATAGTTAGCGTCAATTATAGTCGTAGTTTCAGATTTTGTTGGTGATTGTGTTGCTGTGTTTTTCCATCACACTTCATTAAATATGTCTTCGGCTTTGAGATGGGTTAATTTTTGAATGTGATGCAGTAAATAATAGAGTGCGCCCATTAATACAATTGTGCTGGGTAAGGCAATCACTGGAAAGCTCAATGCTGTCATTTTTCCCAGCTCTTCACTAAAGGCTACGGTACCGGGCTCGCTGACTAAGATCACTTTTGCCAGGATATAGTTCAATACCGATGACAGAAAAAATGAACCGGCGACCATCATTGAGGCATTGGCCAGTTTGTGTTCGAACTGCTCTTCATTATTATAATGTTGTAGTGCGGCTTTTACTTTCTGGATTTGAAGAATCTGATCGTTGTATAAGAACGTTTTCACTAGCGGGTAGCGCGTGCGGATGGAGATCAGTGTGGCGATGCCAAAGCAGGCTGGAATAGCCGCTTCCTTGATGGCGATATATTGTGGGTCGAGTTGCAGTAGGCTAATACCGCCTGTTAGCACGACGCTAAGGATACCCAGCGCTGAGAAGAAATTGAGTTTTCTGGTTTGCAAATAATCTTTTAAGCCATAAATGATCGGGAAACTGAGTGCTACCACAATGCTGTAAACCGGCCCTAAATAGTCCTCAGAGCTGAGCTTAGTGAGAATCAGGGTAGGAATAATGATATTGAACGCGAGATTGGCGAGCATGCTGCCGGGTTTTTGCGTTTGGTTATTCGCTTTTGTTGGTGGGGTGGGGCTGGCTTCTGTTACTGGTGTCACTTTGTTTTGGGGCTCACTCACTGCGGTTACTACTCCGGTTTTCCACTTTAGCGCGATATTCGCTGACGCTTAAAGACGATACATTGTGGCGCTATTTTGCGGCACTGGATTAATAAGAACAAGTGAATAAATAAGCAAAAGCTTTTGGCATTGCGGTGTATAATCGTCGACCGTAAATAACAGCTTAGCGAATAGGGCTGTTTAGTGTCTAATAGTGCTTTTTATAGCTGGTAAATTCTCTTTTGATTGTAGATTTTCATAGTCATAGCACCGCCTCAGATGGCAGCTTAACCGCGCTGGAGTTAGTGCAACGTGCCCGGCAACAAGGGGTTGAGCTACTGTCGATTACTGATCATGACACCCTCGCAGCCTATAGGGATTTAGCCGGCCAGTCTGCCCTCCATGCAGAGGAAGGCATGCATATAGTCACGGGTACTGAGCTGTCGTGTACCTGGAGTCGGCGCACCATTCATGTTGTGGGTTTGAATATCGACCTCGACAACCCTGTATTATTGGCTGGCGTAAAGCAACTGCAGCAGGCTAGATTGGAGCGTGCCCATATTATTAGTGAGCGCTTGGCTAAGCTGGGGTTTGGCGGAGGCTATGAGTATGCTGCTGCGTTAGCCGGCGATAGCCAGATTGGACGGCCGCATTTTGCCAGATTCTTGTTGGAAAAAGGCCATGTAAGTTCAGAATCAGAGGCCTTTAAGCGCTATCTTGGTGCTGGCAAAACCGGCGACGTTAAACAAACCTGGCCGCTTATGGCGGAGGTCATCGGTTGGATAATAGCTGCTGGCGGTATTGCTGTATTAGCGCATCCACTGCATTACAAGATGACCGCCACCAAGTTGCGAGCGCTGGTAACAGATTTCAAGGCTGCTGGCGGACAGGCTCTTGAGGTGATTAGTGGCAAGCAGGCTGCGGATAGAACCCAGTATTTAGCTAAGCTGTGTGAGCAGTTTCAATTAGCGGGATCCATTGGCAGCGACTTTCATCGACCGGGCGCTGGCTGGGGCGAACTGGGTCAAATGGGACGTTTGCCAGCGCACTGCCAGCCGGTCTGGGCATTATTTAACCCAGCCCTGCCATCCACCATTTTTGCTAGTCCCAAGGTCGTCTTATGAGCCAATTTTTTCAAATTCACCCTGATAATCCCCAGCAGCGTTTAATCGCCCAAGCGGTGGATATCATTCAGCGGGGAGGGGTGGTGGTGTACCCCACAGATTCAGGGTATGCGCTGGGCTGTCAGGTCGGTAACAAGAAAGGCGTGGAGACGATCCGCCGCATACGCAAATTGGATGATAAACACAATTTCACCCTGATGTGCCGGGATTTATCCGAGCTGGGGACCTATGCCCGAGTGGATAATACTGCCTATCGATTGATTAAAAATCATACGCCGGGAGCCTATACTTTCATTCTCAAGGCTACCAGTGAGGTGCCCAAGCGATTGATGCATCCCAAGCGCCGTACCATTGGCTTGCGAGTGCCTGATAACAATATTGCGCTGGCGCTATTGGCGGGGCTTAATGAACCCATTATGAGCGCGACTATGATCCTGCCCGGTGATGATTACGTGCTGATCGACCCCTACGATATCCGTCAAACACTGGAGCGGGACCTCGATTTAGTGATAGATGGCGGCTATTGCGGTATGGATCCCACCTCGATTATTGACCTCTCTGAAGACACGCCGGTGATCATCCGTCGCGGCTTGGGGGATGTCAGTCTATTCGAGGTGGAATGAAGCCGGTTTTGTCGCCGCAATAGCAAACTAATCGTGCTCTGCCTCTGTGCTCACTGGAATGTTATCGGTATAATGCGCCGAAAGTTCAGCTGAGCAATCCCAGCCGGACAATCCGTGTAACAAACACCAATTTCTACCCAGTGAGATAATAATAATTCCGTGGAAGACGAGTTAGTTTTGGCATCAGATCAAGTCACAGAGTTGCAGGCACAGCCGGAGGTTGAGTCAGAGCCAATGGTGGCTGCTGCAGCCGTTACTGGCTCCGATGCCACCTCAGATGCTGTGCCGGCTAGCGCAGAGCAGACAGCGGCCATAGTTAAATCTCCCGGTTTGAGAGAGTTGCGCAACAGCAGCTCGGGGCAGGGCGAAATGCCTTTCGCCGTCGTTCAGGGTCAGGCCCTGACCCAGATTCCACAAGATTTATATATCCCTCCCGATGCGCTTGAGGTTTTCCTCGAGGCTTTTGAAGGCCCGCTGGATTTGTTGCTGTATCTGATCAAGCGTCAGAATATCGATATTTTAGAAATCAACGTCGCCAATATTACGCATCAATATATGCAGTACGTGAGCATGATGGATGCCGTGCAGTTTGAATTGGCTGCAGAGTACTTGCTGATGGCGGCGATGCTGGCAGAAATAAAATCACGGATGTTACTACCGCGCTCGTCAGATGCTGAAGATGACGAGGAAGATCCGCGGGCACAATTGATTCGTCGCTTACAGGAATACGAGCGCTTCAAAAAAGCGGCAGAGGATATTGACGAATTACCACGATTGGGTCGGGAAGTGTTTGAAGCCAGCGCCGCGCCGCCGGATATTAAAAAAGACCGTCCTGATCCAGTAGTAGAGATGAAAGAGTTGTTATTGGCGTTGAGCGATGTGTTACGCCGCGCGGATATGTTTGAAAGCCATCATGTCCATAAGGAAAAACTCTCCACCCGTGAGCGCATGTCGCAAGTATTGACGATGCTGTCCAGTAATCAGTTCACTCCCTTTGTCTCATTATTTACGGTTGAAGAAGGCCGTTTGGGCGTGGTGGTTACCTTCTTAGCGGTTATGGAATTAATTAAAGAATCACTGGTAGAAATTGTTCAGAGCGAACCTTTCGGCCCCATCCACGTAAAAGCCAGATCATCATGAGTATCGATAACGAATTATTAGCACAAATCCTTGAAGGCGCGTTAATGGCCTCGGCTAAACCGCTGACTGTTGCGCAACTGGGTGACTTGTTTGAGGAAGAAGAGCGGCCCAAAAACGATGTCATCGTCGCCGCGCTGGAAGATATAGCGCAGGCTTGTGAGGCACGCGGCTTTGAATTGAAGCAAGTCTCGAGTGGCTATCGTTTTCAAGTGATCCAAACCGTATCGCATTGGGTCGGTCGTTTGTGGGAAGAAAAGCCGCAAAAATATTCGCGCGCGCTATTGGAAACGCTGGCGTTGATCGCTTATCGGCAACCTATTACCCGTGGTGATATCGAAGATATTCGTGGCGTTGCTGTGAGCTCCAACATTATTAAAACGCTGCTGGAACGCGAGTGGGTGCGAGTGGTCGGGCATAAAGATGTACCCGGCCGTCCTGCAATGTATGCAACTACCCGGCGTTTCCTTGATTATTTCAATCTTAAAAACCTTGAAGATTTACCGACTCTGGCAGAAATTCGTGACCTGGATAGCATGAATGAAGAGCTGGCGCTGGAAGGCGCAGATACTCCGGATCCCAAATTACTGGAGCTTGAAGCTGACATGGCTGAGGCGGGCGTTGTTAAGGTGCCGCATGACGATGATATCGTTGCTGAAGACGCCGACCCTGCTGAAGAATTAACGGATGATCTGAGCGGCGATACTGAAGCCGAGCCAGTAAGCTCACTAGAAGCAGAAGCAGAAGCAGAAGCAGAAGCAGAAGCAGAAGCAGAAGCAGAAGCAGAAGCAGAAGCAGAAGCAGAAGCAGAAGCAGAAGCAGAAGCAGAAGCAGAAGCAGAAGACAGCTTGCGCTAGTTTTTATGCTTTAGACTAAATAAACACCCGCGGTTATAGCGCTTGCGCTGTCGCTGTTGATCCGGTGTATGATCCACTCACTATTTCCATTTCACTGAAAGATAATTCCTATGACTGAACAATCTCCCGCTGGCGATAAACTGCAAAAATTGTTGGCTCAAGCTGGCATGGGCTCGCGCCGTGAAATGGAAAAAGTGATCGCTGAAGGCCGCGTTAAAGTTAATGGTGTGGTAGCCAGGCTGGGTGATCGCGCCACTGATCGCGACAAAATTTCGATGGACGGAAAGTTTGTCACCATTGCTGAACAGGATGTTGCCGGTCGAGTATTAATTTATAACAAGCCAGAAGCCGAAATTTGTTCGCGTAGTGATCCTGAAGGTCGTCGCACTGTGTTTGAGAGCTTGCCAAAAGTAAAAACTGGTCGTTGGATTGCCGTAGGCCGATTGGATTTTAATACTACAGGGCTGATGCTGTTTACCACCGATGGCGCTTTGGCTAACGCTTTAATGCACCCGTCATCAGCCATTGACCGTGAGTATTTATGTCGGGTGTTGGGCCAAGTGGATGACGCTCTTATCAAGCGTTTGACTGATGGGGTACTGCTTGAAGATGGCGTGGCAAAATTTACTGATGTCGTTGATGGTGGCGGTGAAGGTGCTAACCACTGGTACTATGTGGCGCTAATGGAAGGTCGCAACCGGGAAGTACGGCGTTTATGGGAGTCACAAGAGATCCAGGTTAGTCGCTTGAAGCGGGTGCGGTTTGGCAAAATTTTTCTACCGGCCAGGCTTCGACAAGGTCAGTGGGATGAAATGCCCTTTAAAGAAGTCCAGGAACTCTACGCAATGGTCGGGATGACTGCTGAAAAACCAGCAAAGGTGCAACCGAAAGAGCGTGAAAACATTGAACGCCAGCAGCGCAAGAATCGGGGCATTAAGCGCCGCCAAAAATAATCCACAACTCGGCACTTGCCCGTAGCGGCACAATGACCAATCGATTAGAATCCGAACGTTTTATAAATCTCTTTAACTTTCTGTTAGGACTAGAAAATGCCCAAAGCCAGTGAAATCAAAAAAAATGCTGCTATCGACTATAACGGTAAGGCTTATATCGTAAAAGATATCGAGCGCTCAGTTCCGCAGGGGCGCGCCGGTGGTAGTCTCTACCGTATGCGTATGTATGATGTGGTTAGCGGCCATAAAATTGATGAGACGTTTAAAGACTCGGACATGTTGAACATGGCAGATTTAGTCCGCAAGCCAGTCATGTTTTCCTACATCGATGGCGATCAATACGTGTTTATGGATACCGAGGATTACACGCCCTATAACTTAAACCAGGAGTCAATTGCTGACGAAATCCTGTTTATTAATGAGACAACGGAAGGGGTGTTAGTGGTGTTGCTTGATGAGGTGCCGGTGGCGCTTGATCTACCGACCAGTGTTGAGCTGGAAATCACTGAAACGGATCCATCGATCAAAGGCGGCTCGGCAACCTCCAGAACCAAGCCTGCTAAATTGTCGACGGGTTTGACGGTCCAGGTTCCTGAACATATATCTACCGGTGACAGAATCAAAGTGAATGTCGAAGAGCGTAAGTTTATGGGGCGGGCAGAAGCCAAGTAAGCCGTTTGCCATAGTTATCAGTCTTGTCGCCTTCTGCGTCTGTGGGGGGCAAGTCTTAATGGATATTTCTCATGGGTTTTTCCAGAGGCCCTTCTGTTTCAGGTATGTCAGGGCATTAAGTCCGGAAAAAGCCCCCTCCAGCCAGCATCATGTAAATAATAATTCAATAATTGTCTTTAATCGTTTAAGTTTGAGCTTGAGTAAATAAAGCGGACATGCTGTTAGTTGAATGAAGTAGTTTATTGATTTTTTATGAAAGCTTTATTCATTGGCGACAAGGCTATACTCTACAGTGGCGACATATACAACAGTTGAAAAAAATTCAAAAGGAGAGAAGTTGTGATTACCTATTTATATTGGTTTTTGGTCATTGCCATCGCGATGGGCTTATTGGTTGTGTTTGGCCGTAATGATAAGTGGAAGTTTGGAATGGTTGGGGCCACAGGCGCGTTACTGGTTGGTTTGGTGGCTTACTACTTTCATTTTGAGCAGGTGTTTGTGAAGCACTACGGCGGCTTAATGTCGATTACTGTGCCTGAAGGTCAATATCATATTACTGCCACTTGGAAAGAAGATAATTTATGGGTGGAAAACTATGACCCAAAGACCAATGTTTGTCATTTCAATGAATACTCCAAGGGCAATCTATTGCAGGGCAAGGTAACAATAAAAAATTGTCGCCCGATTGGCCTGTTTGGCCAGCAAGCGGTGAAAATGAACCCGGTAACGAAACCAGAATAATAGGGAGTTATTGATATGACTCAACCGCTGTCGCTACCCGCTGACAAAAAATTAGTCGTTACCTACCGGGTTGAACCTGGCTGTCTTGGCCCGGATGGTAAAAACAAAATTGTAGATTTTTGTAGCTTTGCGCAACAGCAGTTTCAGTCGCTGGACGCTGATTATATCGTTTGGAATATTGTGCCAAGAGACGATAAATCCTTACCGGAAATGCAATTTGATGTTGTAGGTAAGCGAATGAATCATGCCCAGGCTGATAAGTATTTGTCGCTGGTAGGGAAAAACCTGGATGAATTCGAAACCCATTTAGGTGAAAAGTTAGCTGAGCTTATCAATCAGTATATGGGGCAATAAATGGTTGCCATTCACAATGGCTAAATAAACCGTTGCCCGTCCCGGGCGTTCACCTTTCTAGCGGTACTTTAAAGTAAGTCATTATTAATAAAGCTTCACACTTCGTTATTCGCACATTTTCCTTGTTAGTATGTCCATTCATAATAATATCTGCCGTCTATTTATTGGAGGTGTTCATGCCTGTTCAGCATACCTTTTGTCGGATCTGTGAGGCCGCCTGTGGATTGGCGGTGGAATTTGATAATGAGGGCAGCTTGGTTACCGTTAGCCCGAATGAATCACATGTGGCTAGTAAGGGCTATGCGTGTTTAAAAGGATTGAAGGCTCAGGATTTCAGAGATTCACCTGACCGCATCACCGAACCGATGAAACGAGTGGATGGGAAATTAGTGGCGATCAGCTGGGAGCAAGCCCTAAGCGAAATTGGCACTCAATTAAAACAACTCAAGGCCAGCGAAGGCGGCGATGCGATCGGGATGTATATGGGTAACCCGATCAGTATGAGTTTTTTACCGCCGGTATTGTCCCATGCTTTTATAAAGTCCTTCGATTCTCACAAGCTCTATCATACCGGTTCGCAGGATTGTAATAATAAATTTGTAGTAGCTGAACGCATGTATGGTTCTGCGCAAATTCAGCCTTTTCCTGATGTGGATAACAGCCAGTTTATTATCGCTATTGGCTCCAACCCCGTTATTTCAAAAATGTCTTTTATTAGTTTGCCGCATTCGAGCAAACGATTTAAGGCTTTGGTAGCGCGTGGTGGCAGAGTTGTCTGGTTAAATCCGCGCAAGACAGAAACGGCGAAACAAGTAGGGGAGCACTTTTTTATTCGCCCGGATACAGATGTGTTTTTCATGCTGGGGTTTTTGCACGAATTGATTGTGCAGCAGGGTGTTGATGAAGGTAGAGTTGAAAGCCAAATGCTTGGCTGGATAACCATTAAACAAGCAGTAAAAGATTGGTCTCCCGAGCGGGTTGAACAAGTGACCCATATAGCGGCCAACACCTTGCGAGAGTGGGTTACACAATATATTGCTGCTGATGGGGCCTCAATTTATAGTTCTACCGGTGTTAATCAGGGCAGTCATGGCAGCTTGGCATTTTGGTTACAAGAAGTGATCAATGCGGTCAGTGGTAATCTGGATAAGCGCGGTGGTACTTTAGTGGGAACGGGTATTTTTGATGTCAGTAAATTTAACCGCTTTGACCCAGCGAAGCCGTTACAAAAATTTAGGCTCGGTGATATCCCTTTGGTAATGGATACTGTGCCGGCGGGGTGTTAGCGGATGATATTCTGACCGCTGGTGAAGGGCAATTAAAAGCCCTATTGGTAACGGCGGGTAATCCATTGCTCACCTGTGCCAATACCGCAAGGTTAACTAAGGCGTTCAAGCAATTGGAATTATTGGTCGCGATTGATGTGCAAGAAAGTGAAACCGCTTTATATGCAGATTATCTGTTACCCGGGAGCCACTGGTTAGAACGAGCAGATATTCCATTTACATTTAATAGCTTAATGGGTACAACTCCGATACCTTATCATCAATATACCGACCCAATATTACCGTTAAAAGGAAATGCCAAAGAAGAAACATGGATTTATCTTGAACTGTGCCGTTATGCGGGTGTGGCAATGGGCGGATCGCGGATATTGCAGGGCTTGTTTGCATTGGGGCGCGCATTTAAAAAATTACCGCTAGTGGGTGATAAATTACCTGGTCACACGGTGTTTATACTAGGGTTGATTAATCGTTTCTCGGGTTTTGGTAGCTTAGCTAAGCTGCGACGTGGCGTTAATGGTGTGGCACGACCTGCTATCGAGGCGGGGAGTTTTATTGGCCATCGTGTTGCCACTCCAGATGGAAAAATACAGCTGGCGCCTACGGATTTTTGCCAACAGTTGGGTGATTTGGAAATGGATTTTGACAAAGAAATAAGTATTGCTGGTAAATTAAAATTAATTAGTAAGCGAGAGCGTTATAGTCACAACAGTTGGACGCACAATCATCCAACTTTTGTTAAAGGTAAAAATAATAGAAATCATCTGAATATGAGTGTGCACGATGCTAATTTACGTGGCTTGCAGGATGGTCAGTTAGTCGAAGTGTTTAATGAACAGGGTACTATTCAAGTGGCTCTGGAGGTAACCGACGATATGATGCCGGGTTCGCTATCGCTGTGTCACGGCTGGGGGCATCAGCAGGTGGATGCGCTAAAGGTGGCAAGTAAAACACAAGGCGTTAATGTGAATGTGCTGGCGCGTGATGGTTTAGTCAGTATGGAGCCTATTTCAGGGATGTCACAATTGAACGGTATTGTGGTGGACGTAAAAAGTGTCACCCATTAAATTCATTGCGAGTTTACACCAATATATTTATTGAGCGGAAAAGGGGGCGGTGTTTACCGCCCCTTTTTTATGTGGCAAAAAATTATTAATGTACTTTTAATCTCGGCCGTAAAAAGCGGTTAATGTTATCCGTTAGGGTTAGTAGTATGACCCGTAGCCAGCCATGGATAGCGAACTGGTGCATACGGTATAGCGATACATAGGTGAGCCTGGCAATACGTCCTTTTACTTTCAAACTACCGCCGGTAAGTCCGCCCATCAGTGTACCGAAGGCGGTGTACCCGCTCAGTGAAACCAGTGATCCATAGTCGCGATAGCGATAGCTGATCAGTGGTTTGTCTGCGTAGAGTGCTAGCAGGTTGGTGGCGGCGGTGCTGGCCATTTGATGTGCTGATTGCGCACGTGGCGGTACCCAGCGCTGGCGCTCGCTACCATCGTCAAGGGTGTCGGTGGCAAGTAAGAAACCAGCGCAGTCGCCTATGGCAAAGATATTTTTGTCGCCTTGTACTTGCAAAGTGGGTTCGACTAATAATTGTCCGGCACGGTTACAGCTCAGGCCATCAATTTGCTGTAAAAATTCAGGTGCTTTTACACCTGCTGCCCACACCATTAGGTCGGCATCAATACGCTGCTCATCATTGGTGATCAGCGCTCCTGTTTCAGCGCGCGCGACTTGGGTATTGAGTTTTATATCAACGCCGCGTTTATTGAGTTCGGTGAGTACTGATTCGGAAATTTCCGGTCGCAAGGCGGGCAGTAATCGTGGCCCGGCTTCAATTAATGAAATGGTGAGATGGTGGCTCTGTAATTTGTTTAAACCATAAGTGGCAAACCATTCACGGGCTTTTAACAATTCGGCAGAAAGCTCTACACCGGTCGCTCCGCCACCGACAATAGCGATATGCAGGCGTTGATCTTCGCCCTCGGCAAGTTTGCGGTTGAGTCGAATAAAACGGCTAACCAATTTGTCGTGAAAGCGAATAGCCTGTTCAGGTGCATCAAGAAATCGACAGTGTTCGGCAACACCAGGCGTAGCAAAATCATTACTGATACTGCCAATCGCCAACACCAGATAATCATAAGACTCTTCCCGGGCAGGTAATACTTCTTCGCTGGTGAGGTCGCTGTTATCGGTGACGGCGGCGAGCTGGATGCATTGCCGTTGACGGTCTACGCCTTGCAGCGTGCCTAATTTAAAACTGAAACCGTGTTGATAAGCATGAGCCCGATAACTGACAGCATCTACCGCCGCATCCAGAGAACCGGCAGCCACTTCATGTAACAGTGGCTTCCAGATATGGGTAGGCTTGCGGTCAATTAGCACAACCTCTGCTTTAGCCTTTTTACCGAGTTTTTTTCCGAGTTTGCTGGCTAATTCAAGGCCTCCAGCACCGCCTCCTACAATGACTATTTTCATGATACTTACTCGCTTAAAGAAATATGCCGATACTGTCGTGGTGACGGCATGGGCATATTACCTGCATCGAGTGGTCTGCAATGGGCGCAGTTTATAGCGGAATGAAAGTAACTGAAAGTCTGTGGGTAGATAACGGTTATTGATCGCAGTGATGTAATAAAATGTGCGGATTGTTTGAGCGGGATTGTTAAATCAATGGCTAATCCATTACTCTATTGGTCAGCTTTCGTCAGTGACCCTCTAATAATAGGATAGCGCATGCAGCATCGCACCATAGTTCTTCCCGAATACCTTAATGACCAAGGGTTTCTTTTTGGCGGAAACTTGCTCAAGTGGGTCGATGAATATGCCTATATTACTGCCAGTCTTGAATTTCCTGGCAATCGCTTGGTCACCGTGTCATTGGATCAGGTGAACTTTCAGCATCCGGTATTACCGGGTGAGATTCTTCGTTTTGATATCAGCTGTCTACGTCGGGGCAACACGTCACTGCAATACCACGTTGAGGTCATAGGCGAAAAGCTGGCCGGACACGATCAGCCGCTATTTGCGACTAATATCAGCTTTGTCAATGTGGGCGCAGACGGCAAGCCGCTCTCGCTTCAGGATTGAAGATTTATTTTTATTACCGCTTATACATTACCTGACAGTAATTCATTGCTGCTTATTAACAGGTTAATATTCTCCCGATGACATTAATTATCTTGTAGGTATTAAGACTATGGCGAATATGCGTATCAATCATATGGAGTTAACTTTTCCGGAAGGTTTTTTGACAGCAGAAAACAAAAAGGCAATTGGCGATTTTTATAAAGAGTTATTTGGTTGGGATACAATAGAAGTAGAAATAGTAGGGCAGAAAGCATTATTGTTAATGCTGGATGCTGAAGTGAGCCAATTTATTCTTTGTGCGGAAAGCCCCGACCCACTACATTCACCCGGTTACGATCATTTAGGTTTGTTGTTTGAAACTCGCGCCGAAGTAGATGCTTTACTTGCCAAGGCTAAAGCGTTGCAGGCTGAGAACCCGGATATTCAAATTAAAGAATATGATGATCTGGTAGTGGAGCCAACCACGGTGCGGGCGTTTTACGTTAAATGTTTATTACCTATTTGGTTTGATGTACAGTGCATTGAATACCAGCAAGGCACTGCTCCCGCCAAGCAATGGACGTACTCTTAATTGCACTTAGGTAAGATAGCCTGGATCGCTTATTAGGTTGATGCCGGTTGATATACTCATGGCCGGTAGCAGATAGGGGTGAAATTGGCTTATGCAAGCACCGAAAATTCCAACGACAGAATATCAGCGCTTAGCGACTTTGCGTTCGCTGAATATCCTTGATACTGATCATGAAGAGCGTTTTGATCGAATTACCCGGATGGCTAAAAGGCTATTTGACGTACCTATAGCGCTGGTCAGCTTGGTTGATGAGAATCGGCAATGGTTTAAATCCTGTGTAGGCCTGGATGCTTCAGAAACACCGCGAGACATATCTTTCTGTGGTCACGCCATTTTAGGCGATGACATTTTTTATATCCCTAATACACTGGAAGATGAGCGCTTCGCAGATAACCCTCTGGTGACCGGACCTCCTGATATTCGATTTTATGCCGGTTCACCACTTACAGCTCCTAATGGCGAAAAGCTGGGAACTCTTTGTATTATTGATACCCAGCCTAAGCAAATGTCAGACGAGGATTTATTAAGTCTAAAAGATTTGGCGTGTATGGTTGAGAGTGAGCTTGCTGCCATCTTGCTGGCGACTAAAGATGAACTTACCGGTATTGCTAATCGGCGCGGTTTTCTGAATTTGGCTATTCATGGATTAGAATTGTGTAATCGCCAGGGCTTGGCTGCAACGCTTGGATATTTTGATTTAGATAATTTTAAAGCTATTAATGATAAGTATGGGCATGCAGAGGGCGATCGCTTATTGCAAATGTTCGCCAATCAAATGTCAGAAAGTTTTAGAGATGCCGATATATATGCCCGACTCGGTGGTGATGAATTTGTGGTGCTGATTGTTAATTCCGACCTGGTTAAATCAAAGCAAATTATTAACCGGTTTACCGAGCGATTAAGCTCTATTACCACTGCCAGTATGCAAGACTATACCCTTGAATTTTCTTGCGGTCTGGTCGTCAGTGAAAGTATGGATTATTGGAATATTGAAGGTTTGATAGAAAAGGCGGATAAAGCTATGTATGAAGACAAAAAAAATCGTAAATCCGTCAGCTAATTAATTGTTGCAGCGTTTCGCTACAATCCGCTTCTACTTTTAAACTTAAAATATCATCAGCTCTGGTTTTCCCTTTATTGATAGCAGTAATAGGAATATTAAGCTCTGCGGCTGTAACGCAAAACCGGTAACTTGATCGAACCATCAGCGAAGATCCCACGATTAAAACACCATCTGCTGAGGCTAAGGCACTCAGGATTTTTTCTACCCGCTGTTTTGGCACACTACCACCAAAAAAAATCACGTCAGGCATCAGCGTATCATTACAGTGTAAGCACAGTGGGCACTGAATTTTTTCTATTGCCGTATCGGCGACTTCGGCATCGCCATCCGGTTTTATTTCGGCTTTTAGCTTACTGAGAAAAGGGTTGTTAGCAAGTAAGCGCTGCTGTATCTGTTCTCTTGATTCGGTGCTACCACAGCCTAAACAGATTGCTTGGTCCAGGCGGCCATGCAAATCCACAACGTTTTGGTGGCCGGCGTACTGATGTAAGCGGTCTACATTTTGAGTGACTAACAGTTTTATTTTACCGCGACGTTCAAGCTCCACCAGCGCATGATGGGCGGGATTAGGTCTGGCACTACTAATGGTTGGCCAGCCAATAGCGCTGCGCGACCAATAACGTTGGCGCTGTGCCAACTTGTCGATAAAGTCTTGATGCTGGATAGGTTGGCTATGTTGCCAGCTGCCATTATCATCTCGATAGGTAGGAATACCAGACTGGGCACTGATGCCCGCGCCAGTGATCACTAAAAGATTTTGTCGTTGATCAACAAAATCGATGAGTGATTGTAATTGTAATGGAGGAGGGCTAAGCATAGCTCTATCGCATACCTATTACGCTGTCATGGGCTGAATAATTTATAATTGGCTTACATAAACTGCGGCTAACTATTTTCTTGCGGTAACTGGGTTGTATTGTCATCCACTGTGTTAAATAGTTTTGCTCGGATATCCTGATTGATGGCAAAAATACACGGTAGCATCAGCAGTGATACCACGGTGCCAAACATTACACCCCACACCATCGCCATGACCATTGGTGTTACCAATGGGTCTTCACCCCCCAAACCATAAGCAGCAGGCACCAGTCCAACCAGGGTAGTTAATGAAGTGATAACGATAGGCCTGAAGCGAGTAACGGCTCGACGCACAATAGCCTCATCATCAATTTTTCGTTTGCCCGTGTTGAGCGTGTGTACCATCACCACAGAGTTATTCAGCAACACGCCAACCAGACCTAACACCCCAACTATGGCGAGAAAGCTTAACGGCAAACCCTGTATAGCAAACGCCATAAATACGCCGACCATGCCAAAAGGCAGAACAGCAAGCACGATTAATGGCTGGCTGTAAGAATTAAATAACGCGACCAATACCATAAAGCTGAGCAATAAGCAGGTAACAAAGGCAATGGTGATATCACCCATGGATTGCTGTTGTTGCTCGATTTCACCGCCCTGAAAAAAACTCACGCTAGGAATGGTATGTGTGCGTTGATAGTCGCGCACATACTCACTGAGTCGGTTATTGATGGTGGAAACATCAGTAAGCTGGCGATCGATTTCTGCGTAGACAGTAACGGTGCGGCGACCAGCATAGTGTTTAATATCAGCATCACCTGGTCGCATAACAAACTCTGCAACACTACGCAGAGCTACAGGTTCACCCCGTTGATTGATGATAAAGAGATCCATCAATTCACTCATGCTAGGTTCGTCTTCATGCTGCATATTGAGCCGGTAGTACATCCGTTCAACGGCGGTTTGTTGCTCGCCAATGATTAAACCATCCATGGCGACTTTAATGGCGTCTGACACCTGTTTGACGTTTAGCCCATAGGCCGCCAGTTTGCCGTAATCAAATTGCAGATCGAGCGCACTCTTGCCCATGGTGCGGCTATCCCATGCTCTCAGTACGCCTGGTTGATTTTTCAGAAATCTTTCATGTCTTCAGCCACCTTAAAGCGCTGGCTGTCTTCAGACATGATTTCTAATTCTGCCGCTTCTCCCAATACCGGTGCACCGGAGGCTGCTGCTGCATAAATTAACGAAAACTGGGTTTGTTTGGCCGCGATATCTTTAACTTTTTGCAGGGCCTTTTTATGTGAGGTAGTCATGTCGTCACGATGACTGAACTGCACGGTAGTCATTGCCCAAGCCTGATTTAAGCCGTCAGAAGACCCAAACATATCGGTGTCATGGTGGCCAACAACGGTACTGATATTTTTGATATCGCCAGGGTCCAGGTCATCACGGATGGCCTGCTGTAAGAGTTTTACCTGTGCAACATTAGCGTCAAACGGGGTGCCGGTGGGTAGTTCGGTTTGAATCAGCACAGTATCCATTGCGGTTTCAGGATGGAGCTCGATGCGCAGGAAGGCGAGACTAATCACCATCAGAAACAAAAACACAGCGACAGTATGCTAAGCGAACGCACCCGGTGTTCAAGCATGGCGCGTAACAAACGTTCGTAATATTGGCTGCTTCGTATGATCCACTGGGTGTTTTTGATTTTCATTTTGGATCGGGCAAGGTGATTGGGCAAAATAAATTTACTTTGAAACAGCGACGCGCCCAGCATTAACACCACGACCAAGGGGAATACGGCCACGTACTGTCCCTCGGCTCCGCCAATAAAAAATAATGGAATAAAAGCCAACACCGTGGTGAACGCCGATACAATGACCGGGGCGCCAACTGCGACCGTACCTTTGATAGCGGCTTCGCGGGGTGTTTCACCCAGCTCCCGGAAGCGCTGAATACATTCCGCCGTTACGATGGCGTCATCCACCAGCATGCCCAGCATTAATACCATCGCTAAAAGGGTGAGCGTATTAATCGTGGTAGGCGTAAAAGTTAAAAAATAAAAGCAAGCGAGTACTGAAAAGGGCAGGCCGAGGCTTACCCACATCGCCAGATTGCGGCCAAAGAACAAGGTCAGAATAACAAAAACAGAAATCAGGCCAAGCATGGCATTGGAGGTTAAAGTATCTAACATATCCAGTGTGACGCGGCTGCTTTCCCGTGAAATATCGATAGTGACACTGGCCGGCGCGACGTGTTGCTCCTTTTCAATAAAGGCGCGAACTAAATTGGTAGTTTTAATCAAATCAGCGTCAGGTTTTTTCTTGACCTTTAGGGTTATGACCAGCATCTCATTACTGACTACTTGGGTACGCCAGGCTTCATAGCTCGGTAATACTTTGGCGACATCTCGCACCAGTACTTCATTTCCAGGCCCGCGGCTGCGAATAACAACTTCACCAACATCTAAAGGGTCTTCCAATAGACCCACGGCCAATACTTTTTTCTCTGCACTGACTGACATTACCGCGCCGCCGCTGTCGCGCACATTGCGGTTAGCGAGTGCTTGTCGCACTTCATCGAGGGACAGACCAAGTTGTAATTGCTTGTTCGGGTTGATTTGCAAATGGACTTCGGGTTTTCGGTAGCCGACGATGTCGACACCAGCAATACCCGGTAAGGTACGCAGCTTTTTCTCTAGAATACGCGCCATATTACGCAGCATGTCTTCCGAAACTTTGCCGCTGACATTGACGTCGACAATAGCGTTATTGCTATTAGTCAATTCTTCAATGACCGGTTTTTCCAGTAAATCCTGTGGTAGTCGTGTTTGTGCGCGGTCGACCGCTTGTTGAATTTCATTCAGCGCTTTATTTTTATCTTTAAGGTTTTGATCCATGTGCAAGGTGATGAGCGACATATTCTCGATGCTGCGGGAGTATACTTTTTTAACGCCTTTAACTTTTAACAGTTCTTCCTCAAGCACAATGGTAACCGCTAGTTCAATTTCTTCTGGCCCTGCGCCCGGTTTATTGGTGGTGATTTTTACTACGCCCATTTCCACCACGGGAACAAGTTCGAATCGGGCGGATTCGAAACTGATAATGCCGAGGATACTGACAACCACCATTACCAGGTTGACGAGTTTGGAGTGATCAATACAAAAGCGAATCATAGATTCCATAATGTCACTCCACCTCTGAACCGTCGGTTAATAAATTGACATGTTCGGTGGCAATCATCTGGCCAAACTTTAGCCCCTTGTTTACAAACAGTTGGTCGTTGAAACCGAGCCGCACGTCAACGCGCTGTCGAATCGCTTTGCCATCTTCAATGCGATAAACCACATGGTGGTCGTTGTAGGCGGCCAGCGCTTGCTCCGGGATTACAATTTGTTCTTCAACTGGTAACGTAGTCAATACGATATCGCCAGTCATTCCCGGGCGCAGACGGCCAGTATCATTTTCGAGTAGTACTTTGATTTCGAAATTACCTGTCTGTGAATCTGCCTTGGCGGAAATGGAATAAATTGAAGATTCAAAGGTGCCGGCGACAGTGCTAACTTTGGCGCGCAATCCCACCTGTAAATACGGCATTACCGACTCACTCACAAAACACACAAAGCGCATGCTGTTATCGGCTTCCAGTTTTAATAACGGTTCCATCGGTGAGGTGACCACACCGACCTCAACCAGCTTTTCACTAACCACAGCATTAATGGGGCTGATAACGTTGCTGCTAGTTAGATCTTTTTCGATCAGTTTGAGAGTGGCTTGCAACTGGCTCACATTGGCCTGTGCCGATTGAAACGTGTAGGCGGCGTTGTCCAGTTGCTGTTGCGAAACTGATTGCTGTTTGGCCAGTACCGTAAGTCGTTCGAAATTTGACGTTTCATTGGTCAGTTGGGATTGGGCTTGAGCCAGGTTTTGCAACGTTTGCTCACGTTGCAAGGCTAGCTTGCTGGTGTCGAAACTTAAAAGTGCTTGTCCTTTTTTAACCCGTTGGCCTTCATCCACTAATATTTTGGTAACCGGAGCGGAGAACTCCACATTGACGGTGACTGATCCTGCCGATTCCAGCACGCCTAACGAGTGAATTTGGCCAACTACGGCTCGTGGCGTGATAGTGATCGGTGCGACACTAATGCGCCGGTCTATGGCTTCGCTATCCAGAGGCGCTTGATCGCTACAGGCGATGACCAATAAAGCGGTGCTTAGAGTGAGATAAAGCGTTTTTAACATATTGGATTCCTGAGGGGGAATATCGCTACTGGGTCGAAGTGTTGAGCTGCGGTGTTGATAGGCATAACTATAGCACTTATCACGATGGAAATAAGTGGTGCCTGCAAGGGGAGGGGGGTAGGTACTTATCCCTATATAATGGAGTTTTCGAAGCTGTTGTAGGTTGAAAAGGAGATTGGATTAGCTATTAGTTTACCGCTTAGGAAATATGTTAATGCCAATCAGAGGTTAATATTCCCAGTGCAAATGTGGTGGGTCAATAAGTTATCTGACATGGCTGATATGGTTATAGTGCCGGATTTTTAATTCCGTATGATGGCCGCACTTTAAGTAACTAATCCCGGAGGCAATGTGAAATCATCAAACTATCAACTTCTGCTGCTGTGCAGTGTTGGTCTAGCTGTTAGTGCACAGGCCCAAATTACGAGTAAACCAGCGCAATTGGAAGAGATACTAGTGACGGCGCAAAAGCGCAGTCAGAATTTGACTGATGTGCCCATTTCGATTTCTGCGCTAAGTGCCGAGTCGATAGAGAATTCTGGCGCTAAACGACTCAGTGATCTAACTAATTTGGTACCCAACGTCAATATCTCGCAAACCACTGATCTGAATGCGCGGGTAACTATCCGTGGGGTCGGAGCGCAGTCGCGCAATATTGGTTTTGATACCAGGGTTGGTGTCTATCTGGATGGCGTTTACCTGGGGCAGTCGCCAGCATTGAATCAGGAACTGGGTGATTTACAGCAGATAGAAATATTGCGCGGCCCACAAGGCACGCTATTTGGTAAAAATACCGTAGCTGGCGCTATTAACCTGATTACTGCAGCACCCTCAACTGAGGAATTTTTTGGCAGCGCCACAGCCAGTGCTGGCAATTATGAGCTGCAGCAGCTCAAGGCTAATATCAATGTGCCAGTCAATGATAATCTGGCTGTTAGTCTGAGCGCCAATGATATGGAGCGCGATGGTCCGACCAAAAATATTTACAACGGTGTTTATGTTGGTGACCGTAACGTGACTAATTACCGCGCTCAAATTCTATGGCAAGCTACGGACGCAATAACTGCACGTTTAGCTGTTGATGGTTTGGACAGTGATCAGACCTCGTTGGGTCGTGAACCAGCGAGTGATGTATTGGGTTTAAATAAGGATATTACGGCGCCGGGGCGTCACACCATTAATATGAACCGTGGGCAAGAGGAGCAGCGTGAAGTGACCGGCGGCGCTCTAACATTGGATTTCGATTTGGTTAATGACTACAGCTTGAAGTCAATTTCGTCTTACCGTGAAACCGATTTTTTTACCTCTTTCGATTTGGACTTTGGTCCTTATGATTATAGTTATGTCGATTACGGCGATAACTATGAGCAAACTACCCAGGAGTTCCAACTTATTTCTCCGGAGTTTGATGGATTTAATTACGTCGTAGGCTTGTATTATTTTCAGCAAGATTCAGCAACCAGTCGGGATGTCGTGCTGGCCTCTGAAGCCGATCAGTTTATTCCGATTCTGGTGCCGGGTGAGCGGGTAACCAGTGCTGGTACCGTCGAAACAGAAAGCTTTGCGATGTTTGCCAATGGCAGTTACAAGCTGAGTGATCAAACTCAGCTAACACTGGGATTTCGTTGGTCTACTGAAGAGAAAACTGTGGACTGGGCATTGGATGGGCGGGCCGCCAGCTTTTTTGTAGGTACCGGTGCAGTAATAGATAATCGTCGTGATACGGATTTCTCTCCAAGTATGGCGCTAAACTATTTTGTCGATGAAGATATCACTTTGTATGCTCGGATAGCACAGGGTTATAAAAGTGGTGGTTACAACCTTGATTTTAATTCACAAGATACTATTGATGACAGCATTGAATTTGATTAGGAAACAGTCACGAGTTATGAGGTAGGTGTTAAGGGTGAAGTAATGGATCGTGTTCAATTCAGCGCCGCCATTTTTTACAATGAATATGATGACTACCAGGTTAATCAGCTACTGGAATTAACGGGTACGGATGGTTTGCCCAGTGGAACCAGTTATTCTATACAGAACGCAGCAAAGGTTGAGACCAGTGGTGCTGAACTGGAATCAACTATTTTACTTAGTGATAACTGGACATTGTCTGCGGCAGCGGCTTATTTGAATGCAGAGTTCGACTCCTTTCCAGGTGGTGGTCCCAATGGTGAAGATCTGGCGGGAAATCAGTTGGTTCGTGCCCCGGAATTTTCAGGTTCAATTGCGCTGGATTATATGACTGAAATAGCGGGTTTTAATTTTATGGGTCATATTGATTACGCCTATACTGACGAAGTGTATGTGACAGAAGATAATGTAAAGACCCACACACTGGTTGATAGCAGTACCATTCCTTTTGGTTATTTAGAGTCACATGCATTGCTTAATGCGCGGCTTACATTAGAGGCTGCGAGTGCTCAGTGGCGTGTGTCGTTATGGGGGAACAACTTAATGGATGAAGAGTATCTTTATGGCTCAGCCAGTGAGTTCTTGGGTACTATTTCAGAAATACCGAATATGCCACGCACCTACGGTGTTGACTTGACGGTTAATTTTTAACGCTTGAAGTGCTGTGCTAGTGTGGCTGCGGGTATTAACTCCCGTAGCTTTTTTATTTATAAGTGAGTGAAAATTGATCTTATCCAAACGCCTATTTATAGCAGTAGTACTTGCTGCGGTATTGGCAATTACAGTGCTGGCCAATAAACATTTGCCGGCGGTATCCGGCTTCGTTGCTCTCTATGCTTGTGGCGATAGGTTTGTCAGTCTGCGGCAGAATAAGCAGCAGGTGATTGCTGATGCCGTTGCCGCCAGTCCATTCTTTGCTTACACGGACATTGTTATCAATGACGATAAACAGCGCGTTGAGGTAAGTTTGCCGCTGGGTATTGCCCGTCAGACAGCCATTTTTCGTGCGGGTTTAGGCTGCACGTTAGTGATTGATACGACTGAACAACAGTTGCATGCCGAGCACAAGAACTATCAGCTGCCGACCGTAGATTTATCTGCAACACCATTCGCTGTGGCGGAAAAAAAACCTGAGTTGGAACAAGTCCTTGATCTAGCGTTTACCGAACCGTCAGCGACTAGCCAGCGCAATACTCGCGCTATCGTAGTGATAAAAAATGGTGAAATAGTAGCGGAGCGCTATGCCGATGGTTTCGATGAGAGCTCTTTGCTTCTCGGTTGGTCGATGACCAAAAGCCTTTTGAATACTTTTGCCGGTATTTTACAAAAACAGAACCTTTTAAATATCAAGGAGCAGCAACTCTTTCCTTATTGGCAAGACCAGCGCAGTGAGATCAGTATTGAAAATCTACTCAATATGCACAGCGGTTTGGCGTTTAATGAAGTCTATGACTTTGCTAAAGATGCCACCACCATGTTGTTTAACTCCGGTGATAATTCGGCGTTTGCTGCAGCGATGCCGTTGGCCCATTCACCGGCTACGGTATGGAGTTATTCCAGCGGTACTTCCAATATTCTGGCGCATTTATTACGCCGTAAAGTAGGCACACCCGCGCAGTTTCATCAGTTTATGTACCAGCAATTATTTATCCCGCTGGGAATGAACTCAGTAATAATCCAGCCCGATGCCTCTGGCGATATTATTGGTTCCAGTTTTATGTATGCCACCGCACGAGATTGGGCGCGTTGGGGCTTACTCTATCTCAATAATGGCAATTGGGAAGGCGAGCAAATTATCCCCGCGCAGTGGGTGGCTTATACCCGCGAGCCATTAGCTGATAGTCCAATGGGGAATTACAAAGCACAGTTCTGGCTCAATGCCGGTAAACCTGATGACCCGAGTCAGCGCCAATTTCCCAAATTACCAACAGATATGTACTTTGCTTCGGGCCATGATGCGCAGCAGGTATTGATTTTACCTTCTGAAAATATGGTGGTGGTTAGGTTGGGGCGTACTCTGGATAAAAGCTGGGATACGGAAAGTTTTGTAAATGCGGTGATTGGGGCTTTACGTTAGGGCATGAAGTGCCCGACAGGATTAATTAAAACAGCCTAAAGGCTGTTTTAACCCCTTCGGGGCAGCGTCGCTCTGCTCCTTGTTCAAATTGTTAGCATAATTTGTCGAACAACAGGTTCTCACCGCCGAACCCACCAATTAAAAAGGCCACCTTGTGTCGATCGAGTTGTAATTTCGGACGGATTCCGGGCTTTCAGTCGATTTTTGGTCTTAAATTCCATGATTTGTGATTAGCTTCCTTCTCAGAATTAACTAAGAAAGCCAGCTGGTACAATTCTCATTAAGCTAGTCTTGGCCTCATTCCTCGCTAATTCCTGCCAAAAATTCACAAAGTGCTAAAAAAGTAGCACCTGCCCATTGACTTCAACCCGCAGAGTGCTAAATTTATAGCATAGTGCTAAAAAAGTAGCAGGCAGACTTAAAAGGTTAACAATTATGGGTTCCAAGCAAGACAAACAACTAAGCCGTCGCGAGCGCCAAATCATGGACATTCTCTATGAAGCGAAGGAATGTTCGGCGCACGATATCCGTGACAAGATGCCCGATGCACCGAGTTACTCAACGGTACGAGCTCTATTAGCCAAGATGCTTGAGAAAGGTCATGTGGGCAACAAACAGGACGGTGCTCGCTACATATATTTCCCTACACAAGAGTTGGGCTCTGTTCGTAATAGTGCACTACAGCGCTTGGTGAAAACATTTTTCGGTGGTTCTGCAATCAGCGCTGTGACCGCGTTGATAGGGATGCAGTCGGATAAGCTGGATGAGGCGGAGATCGCCAAGTTGGAAAAGCTTATCGAAGAGGCCAGAAAAAGAAAATAACAGAGGCAGCATAAACTGCCCGGAGGTGAGTCATGATACATGAGTCGATATTCACTGAAGTGACCGTAACAGGGATTACTGTTTACGGCCTGGCGCTGTTGTTTATCAAGGCGTTGTTGATTTTGTTGCTGGCCCAAGTGTTCTCAGATTCATTTGAATTCAGTCCGGCCTCTATTAGGCATACTGTCTGGTTGATTGCTTTAGCTAGTCTTGCCGCTCTTCCCGTATTAACTATTTTTCTTCCAGCTTGGCGTTTGCTAAGTATTGATGTGGGGCCTCAGGTTTTGGGTGCGGGCGAAAGTGCAGCTCAAGGTTCGGCGATCGTCACAGCAGTTCCGCCCGCGGTATCAACTGTGGATTGGTTGGTCATTGCGTATTTAGTAGTGGCCGTTTGTCGTATGGTTTATCTAACGCTTGAAGTTATTAAGGTAGGCTGGGTTACTGCAAAAGCCAAAAATGCA
The DNA here is from genome assembly GCF_900120175.1 of Oceanicoccus sp. KOV_DT_Chl. Taxonomy (NCBI): domain Bacteria; kingdom Pseudomonadati; phylum Pseudomonadota; class Gammaproteobacteria; order Cellvibrionales; family Spongiibacteraceae; genus Oceanicoccus; species Oceanicoccus sp. KOV_DT_Chl. The sequence goes on along the minus strand of NZ_FQLF01000007.1, from coordinate 236,877 downwards.
GGGAGTGCTTGGTATGAGCAAGCTGGACGGTATTCTGACGGCCGACTAAAAATAAAAATTAGCGCCGGCATCGATGGCCCTGTTACGTGGGGGACTTTATACCCCGTCATTCTTTTGCCTGAAGGTTGTGAGCACTGGTCACAGCTTGAGAAGGAAATGGTGCTTCGACATGAGCTGGGCCATATTCAGCGGATTGACTGGTTGACGCAACTATTAGCGCAATTAGTGGCAGTGTTGTACTGGCCTGTACCCGGCATTTCCAGGGCGCTGCGGTCTCTGTCTTTGGAGGCGGAGCGCGCTTGTGATGATCTTGTTTTAGCTGATGGTGTGACTCCGGCAGATTATGCCGCTCTGTTACTTCGTCAGGCCAGAGTGAATAAACTTCAAGCGACGGTAGCCTTAGGTAAGCCCTCAGAGTTAGCTCAGCGTGTGCGTCATATTGTTAATTCCTATGTTGATAGAGCTGGAGAGCGTAAGACCAGATTCTGGTTGGCGGTGGGAGCCAGTCTTTTTGTTCTCCCCTTTGCCTCAGTGCAAGCCATAGGTAGTTTGCCACAAGGTGGGCCGCTGTCAGGAATGGTGTTAATCCCAGTGGTGATGGCTCCTGAGAAGAAGCTTCCAGTTATCCCTAAGAGACCTGCTGAGGATATTGATAAGCCATTGCGTCCTCAGGTAGCAGCAGCTCCACCCAACGGCCCGTTATTTAAAGACACTGCTGAAATTGGCCTAGTGCCCACAAGTATTTTTGTTCCTCAAGTGGCAGCGTCTTCAAGCAGTGATTTAGAATTTTCAGGATTCTCTGCCACTAAGGTTCGAGTAAGGATAAAGCAGCAGCCTGAATATCCTTCAGTCGCACAGCGTCGAGGTATAGAAGGGAGAGTCGTCGTTGAGTTTGATATCGATGCGAACGGGAATGTTATCAACTCAAGGATAGCGGATTCAGAATCCTCCACGGTGTTTCATCGATCTGTGCTTAAAGCGATAAATGGATATAAGTACGAGCCCTATCGGTTGGGTGGTGAGGCGATGGGCTTGCAAGGCTTAAAGGAAGAGTTCCGCTTCCAATTAATTCAAGATAAACCCACCAAGCGTGCTTCAACCGGTGATAGTCGAGCCGGGCAAGGGCCACCTCTCAACTCCAGCTAGCGCTGGCCTAGTTACAGAAACACAAACTTTCATTTTTTTAACAACTGGTTTTTTACTAGCGGCTTCGCTTGTCTTGAAAAAAGTCGTCCAACTTAAAAAACGGTTAGGAGAAATACTATGAACGCAACTTATACGCTAAATAATGAAACCACTTTAAACGAAATATACAGCAAGGTTTTACGCTTAAGTACAAGTGCCAGTCTCGGGGTGTTAGTGACAGGGATGTTGCTTTTTTTAATGTGCTCGTTGATAGCGATGGATCCGCCAGATCTTATTGAAGAGAACATAAAAATTATTGACGTAGTCATGTCGGATGAACGAGACATTATCGAGCAAATTGATCCAATTGTAGAAAAACCGGTAGACCCTCAGCCGCAGCCACAAATACCTGAGTTTACACAGAGCTTTGACCCTGGAGAAGGTTTAAAAATATCAATTGCGCCTACCCTTGACCCGGGAGTAAAAGAAATTGGTAGTGGATTTTCATCAGGATCGGCAATGGCCATTTTCAAGGTGGCCCCTACTTACCCTCGTCGGCAGCAAACGAAAGGTGTCGAGGGTTTTGTTGATCTGATGTTTGATATTACGCCTACCGGAAAAACAGAAAATATTCGAGTGCTTTATTCAGAGCCAGAGGGTGCTTTCGATAAATCTTCAGTAAAAGCTCTAGCCAAATGGAAATACAAACCAGCCATGGAAGACGGTGTCGCAATGGCGCAAAAAAATCAAACCACCCGTATCACCTATGAGTTAGAAAAATAAATCTGGAGAATGACTATGAGCGCATTAACCCGAAGATCAGTCGCTGAAAAATCTGCTGAGATTGATCTAACACCTATGCTCGATGTGGTGTTCATTATGCTGATATTTTTCATCGTGACTGCCTCATTTATTCGCGAGGCGAGTATCAGTCTGGAACGACCGTCCCTCAACCCATTACCACCCAGTACGGAGCCAAAAAATATCGTGGTGAACTTGAAAGCCGATAATCAGATTTTTCTGGATAATCGGCGTATCGACCATCGATCTCTGCGTGCCTACTTCGAAAGGCATCGAGCCGCAAACCCGGAAGCAACCTTAATCATCAATGCCAATAATGCGGCCAAGACTTATGCCGTCGCCCAAATATCAGACGCGGCTCGCCAGGCAGGTATCTATCAAATAACACTCGCTAATGCCGAGTAGGAGATCATTATGAAAATGTTAATCACTGTTATCGTAGGGGTATTATTAACCAGTAAAATAATGGCTCAAGGCTTACCAGGGCAGGAGCACATCATTATTTCAGGGAGTGGTTATGTTGAGCGAATGCCCGATTTTGCTGAAATTAATCTATCCGTAAATAAAACGTCGGAGACCTTAAAGTCATCAAAAGACTATGTCGATATAATTACACAACAAGTATTGGATGCTGCGGTTGCCACGGGAGTGGCCCCTGAGGATATTGGCGCGTCTAAGATCCACGCTCAGCCATCTTACAAGTGGGTGAAAGATGAGCGAAAGTACCTTGGAGAGAGGGTTAGTCGATCGGTGACTCTTGTGCTAAGGGATCTAACTCAATATTCGGTGTTGGTACAGGCGGTGATCGATGCAGGGATTACTGAGCTTGATGGTGTACAGCTGAGGTTTAATGATCGCAATGCGATAGAGCGTGAGGCCATGAAGTTAGCTATCGATGATGCTAGGAAGAAGGCCGAAGTGATTGCCCAACAGTTCAGTTCAAAGGTAGGAAGTGTCTATAAGATATCAGAAACTGCTATTGATGATGGTACGTATTATCGGTCTCAGCATTACGCGATGATGGCTGATGTAGGTCAGTCTGGTAGGCGGGCGGCGTTGAAGATTAGGAAACAGAGAGTTGATGAGTCGGTATTTGTGGTGTTTCTATTGCGTCCATAATTTGTAGTAGTGTGATTACCAAGGGATACTGTCGGTCTAATTACCGAGCGACTTTGTCGTAATGAGCATATCATCCAGTTGCTAAACTGGCTATGATTCATGCACTTTTCTGCAAAGCTTGCGCTTTCTCTACTCGTAACGCAGTGGTGTTCATATTTTGCCTTAGCCATATACCTCTAACGCCATTGGGGCTGATATCAACACCCAGAGCAATTGTGAGCTTAAGTGCCACTTTCTGTTGACCAAGGTGTGGATGCTCAACTGAGAATTGCACAACGGCATCCTCGATTACCTTATCCACACAGTTTTTATGCCGCAGGTTGGGCGTTTCTTGTCGTTTTAAGGCTTCTGCACCGCCTTGCTTAACGAGTTTTAAATGGCGGTAAATAGTATCCCGCGAGACGCCACTTAAACGAGATGCTTCGGATACGTTACCCAGTTTTTCAACTAAAGCTAATACCTCTAACTTTTTCTGTATGGCTAAGTCTTCGGTAGCTAATTTGCTTGGTTCAGTGACTTCTGAGACCTTGAGTTGTCGGCCCGCGAAGTGGGCAGTAAAGCCTTTCTTGCTGGTATTTCTGATTTCAATTTTTTGGTTTGCGATTGAATGTTTGAGCGGTGAATCAATAAGATAAAATTTATTACCATAGCTAAAGGTGTGATCATTGCGTATTTTCCGATGATCTTTGATGACGCAGATATCATCAAGGTTAACGTGAGGTGACAGTGGCGTTAATTCCGACTGTGTATGTTTGGTATTGACTTGGATCTTTAATTGCCAGAACTGCGGAATAAACACGTGTTTTAGGTACGCGTTGGCACTTGCCATGTCCTTGATATTATTGAGCCTCAGTTCAGGCACAAGGCGGTCTTGGAAGGTATCGAAGGCACGTTCAATACGCCCTTTTCCTTGCGGTGAATTAGCGAAGATAATTTCAATACCTAATTCCTCACAGGCCCGCTGCATTTGTGAGAAGTTACAACGCTTAGGGCCGCCGAAGATACCTGCTCTATCAACGTAAAGTGTTTTAAATAAGCCCTTCGTTTCAATGCAATCTCGCATGACCTTCAAGCAACCAACAGTGGTTTCAGAGGGGAAGAACTCTGCATGTACTTCGCTGGTGGCATCATCAATCATGGCAATTAAGCAGTGTTTTTTATCACCAAACCAACGATGCGGGCTACCGTCCATTTGCATCATTAAACCTGGCGCTTCCATACGCTCTCTGCGTTTACGAGCCTTACCGCGCCTGCGTTTGGCTCGTTTAACATGATGGATACTATGTGCCCAACCGCGTAGCGTCTCGCGCTTCACTACAATGTGTTCGTTAACCTCTAGCTGTTCAGCAAGGTGCAGCAAATTCAAATCAAAGTATTTGTCTTTGATTAAGGCTAGCACCGTTTTTTTAATCGAGGCGGGTGTTTTATTAGGCGGTGACTTGCCGCTGTTACCATGCACCGCGAATTGAATGCCGACTTGTTGATATCGCTTTACATAGCGTTCAATGGTGCGTCGAGACTTACTGAGTAATTTAGCTGCATTGGCAATTGTTATTCTGCCTTCAACGACTTTAGCAATTATATCAACGGTGAGTTGAGCTTTAGAATCCATCACAATCATCCTCAACATGCCTCTAGTATTCAAAAAAAGAACACTAACAAACATGTAAAAAAGAGACCGACAGTTTCCCTTGGTAATTAGCGATTACGACAGAATCGCTTGGTAATTAAGATACGACAAAGTCGCTTGGTGTTAACACCATAATTTGTAGTAGCTCAGACTTAATCTGACAGTTACCCGTTTTTATCCGGTGTCTGTCAGTTTTGATTTGAGCTACTACAAGTAGAGGCCAATTTAATGCCCCTTCAACTGTTTGTTGTCCCAAAAGGGCTTTAGGTTCATCTAAGACAAACTTTACATCGTTGATTGCTTCTTCATCAAACCCATTTAGCTCACCAAGCTGCTTGATGAGTGTTCCCGTAAAATTGCCAATATTCTCTAAGGCTGCAGATAAGGCACTAGGTGTTTGATTAAGTTGTACTGTAATAAATCTAAGCAAGTCAACTCGATTGCAGTACTATTAAGAGGTATGCTGTAAATAAAGTATTGGTAAAGAGGTTGTGGCACTACTATTAACGGAAATAGTAGTGCCTGATATTTTCTTTTTGGTTTTGGTTTTGGTTTTGGTTTTGGTTTTGGTTATGAGTGAGGGTTAAAATTTTTTCCTGCCCCACATAATTTATTTTCGGCAGGCTCCAGTGACCACATCGAACCATGGATTGGTACTTGCGCATTGAGTGCTGTAAATCATCAAGTGAGGTTCATTTTCTATGCCACTACTACAATCTCCAGTGCCATCACAGTCAGTTTCAATGAACATGTCGGCGCCTTGTGTGGAAATTAAAGCTTGATTGCTGCCTGTGACTGGCGGGGTGATTCCTTGTTGCCATAGAAACGGAGACATTTTCATGCCATTCCCGACAAGTCTGTTTGCAGTACCATTGGGGCCAGTATGCATTACAAAAGCCGTATCAATGACGTGGGCTAAGGATATGGTTGATTCGGATGATACTCCATAAATAGTACGATCCAGATTCCCTCCCGACACATTGATAATGCCACCATGCATATGGAATGCACCACCACCATCAGGAATGCTGGAGCTATCAGATATCCCTACCTGTACACCATACGATGGGTAAAATACTGGGTAACCCGGAAAATCAGGTGTGCTGTGATCTACTCGTATGGCGGAGCCAAATAGGCGCACATCTCCACGAAAGCCTACTTGTACCCCCCTTAGGCGTCCTCCTGCGTTAGGTGTATCATCATTTTTAACGTGGATTTCGCTTCCATATAGCCAAATCCTTGCACATTGGGCGTAAACGCCTATAAGCTCGCCGCTTAACTTGGAACTGTAAAAATAATGCTCTCCAGTGGGGCCGTCGGTGGGAGCCCCACTGCATGTAGTATCGTACCAAGCCCCATATTCTGAATTGAGATCAACATTGGTGAAGACGCTGCTACCTGTGCCTCGCCAAAATACACTATAGCCTAAGCCTTTGGCATCTATAGACAAGTCCTGAAACTCTAACTGATCGCAATCGTGTGAGTTGATTGTCCATGCGTTTGAGCTTATGTGACTAAAATGCCTCCCAGTGCCTTTAAATGTGACATGCCCATTCGGTTGTGAAGGCTCATTTGCTAGTGGGGTTACTAGATAGGAGGGCAAGCAATAGATCCTTGAAAGGTTCCTTCTCCTACATATACAGTAACTGGGTTAGAAGAGCTAGGATCACGCGAGTTGTTATCTTGCCATAACCAGTTTGATAACGCTGTGGCGTTGTTGAAGCAGATTTCATTGGGCAGAGTGGTGCAGTCTTGCTCAAGGTAAATTGTTTCGCTAAAGACTGGGGGCATGAATAATAGAGCGGAAACGCTAAATACTAGTGATCGTGTTTTGGTAGTTGTGAAGATATATTTATTTATCTTAATAATTTGGCGAAGATTTTTCATAGATTATCCCTTGTGTTGTAATTTTCTATCAATTACGAATATGCTACCCAGCAAGAGGTCTTTTCTGCCTTATTTAATGAGATAAACCTGAGTTTATTTTTTTAGGGCTTATCTAAAAAATGTTGACTATTTCAGTTCTGATGATGGCAGCAATATTCTTTTTGTTTTTTTATCCTAAGCCTCATACAGCCTTGTGAGACATGTGTATCATATCTCTATGGGGTCCAGATGCAATATTTTTCTAATCGCTTAGTGTGGATAGAGACTGAGTTTGGATGGAATACAATGGCGCAAGCCGTTGTGAGGTGCGTATAGTTCACATTAAGTCTGAATAGACCCTTTGTATTTGGCGCGCCCGACAGGATTAATTAAAACAACCTAAGGGCTGCTTTAACCCCTTCGGGGCATCGTCGCTTCGCTCCTTGTTCAAAATGCGATGCATTTTGTGATGATTCAAGCCTAGGGGCTCGAATCACCCTGCGGGCGCCCTGAAGAGCAGGGCGTTCAAATTACGCCTTGGGCATAATTTGTCGAACAACAGGTTCTCACCGCCGAACCCACCGATTAAAAAGGCCACCTGGATAGGTAGCCTTTGTAATTGGTGCGCCCGACAGGATTCGAACCTGTGACCATCCGCTTAGAAGGCGGATGCTCTATCCAGCTGAGCTACGGGCGCATAAACTTTTTAATGCTGCACACTTTCAGTGAGCACTTTTACCTCACCGACAGGATAAACGCCAATTTTGCTTTGGCATAATTGGCCCCGTTGGGGCGCCTGCGGTAGTTCAAATTGCTGTGCAATTTGTCGAACCTGTGACCATCCGCTTAGAAGGCGGATGCTCCCCTTCGGGACCGGCCCAAATCATAGATTTACGGCGTTTCACTCACGCGAAGTTTTACTTCGCTAAAATCGTTCGTTACACCCAGCTGAGCTACGGGCGCATAAACTTTTTAATGCTGCACACTTTCAGTGAGCACTTTTACCTCACCGACAGGATAAACGCCAATTTTGCTTTGGCATAATTGGCCCCGTTGGGGCGCCTGCGGTAGTTCAAATTGCTGTGCAATTTGTCGAACCTGTGACCATCCGCTTAGAAGGCGGATGCTCCCCTTCGGGACCGGCCCCAAATCATAGATTTACGGCGTTTCACTCACGCGAAGTTTTACTTCGCTAAAATCGTTCGTTACACCCAGCTGAGCTACGGGCGCATAATAAAGTAGCGGATTATATCTTAATTTTGACCAACCGCTAATGAGGCCAAAATCGAGCTGACCATCTGCTTGAAAGGCGGACGTTCTATATAGCTTATTCTGACTAGCTAAGTCAGAAACTAAAAAGGCTTACAGTGTTGGCTGTAAGCCTTTTTACTCTTTCCGAAGAAAAATGGGGTGAACGATGGGGATTGAACCCACGACCACCGGAATCACAATCCGGCGCTCTACCAACTGAGCTACGCCCACCATTAAGCTTGTTACCTTTGAATGAAGATGGTGCGGCCATTCAAATTAGAAATTTGGTCGGGTAGAGAGATTCGAACTCCCGACATCCTGCTCCCAAAGCAGGCGCGCTACCAGACTGCGCTATACCCCGAAATCGTTAATGGCACTGGCTAAAGCTGTCTACCAAACGAGGGGCGCATTCTACTCAGCAAAAATTGTTTCGTCAACGCTAAATCAGCCTCTATTAAGATCATTTCTATATTTGCCTGTGGCGGTCGGTGTGAGAGAATAGCGGCTCTTTTTTCTACGTAAATCAGGAATATAGCAAGCATGTCTGCATTAGTACTCGATGGCAAAGCGCTGGCCGCGCAATGGGAACAGCAACTCAGTGAGCGGGTTGCCGCATTGAAGGAAAAATCTGCTGGTAAAACGCCGATTTTGGCGACTATTCTGGTGGGGCAGACCCCGCCTCAGCGACCTATGTAAAGATGAAGGGCAATGCCTGTCGGCGTATTGGTATGGAGTCGCTGGCGGTGGAGATGGACGATAAAACCACCACTGAGCAATTACTGGCCAAAATCGACGAATTAAATAACAACCCGGATGTGCATGGGATTTTGCTCCAGCACCCGGTACCGGCGCAGGTTGATGAGCGTGCTTGTTTTGATGCGATAGCCTTGGAAAAGGATGTGGATGGTGTGACTTGTCTGGGTTATGGGCGGATGGCAATGGGCGAGGAGGCCTATGGCTGTGCGACACCCAAAGGGATTATGCGCATTTTAGAACACTACAAGATTGAAATTGAGGGTAAGCACGCGGTAGTCGTGGGCGCAGTCCTATTTTGGGCAAGCCGATGTCTGCGATGCTGCTGGAAGCCAATGCGACTGTAACGACTTGTCACTCCCGTACTAAAAACCTCGAAGCCTTGATTAAGCAAGCCGATATTGTCGTTGGTGCCGTGGGTAAGCCCGAGTTTATCAAGAGTGAATGGATTAAAGATGGCGCGGTAGTCGTGGATGCCGGTTATCACCCTGGCGGAGTGGGTGACATTGAGTTAGCGGGGGTTATCGATCGCTGTGCAGCGTATACACCCGTCCCCGGTGGTGTTGGCCCGATGACGATTAATACCCTGATCTTTCAATCGGTGGCTTCCGGTGAGAAGTCTTTGGGGTGATGCCCCGCGTTGTAACAAGCAAGTGATCAAGGGCTGCTTCGGTAGCCCTTTTTGTTTCTGTTTCTTTTTTCAGAGTCGTCTTTTTTTATGCCTCAACGTTTATTGTCTTTAACTACCTTGCAGCAGTTGTTGCGATTGGCGCTACCGATGATGGTATCGCAGGGTACTTTTGCGTTAATGATTTTTACCGACCGCTTATTTATGGCCAAGTTAAGCGCGGTGCACATCGCCGCGTCTATGGCCGGCGGCATGGCTTCGTTTGCCAGCCTTTGTTTGTTTACGGGGGTGATCGCTTATGGCAATGCGCTAGTCGCTCAATACAACGGCGCCGGAGTGAAACATAAGTGCTCGTTGGTGGTGACGCAGGGCTGGTGGCTGGCGCTGATGAGTTTACCTTTTGTGGGTTTAATTACCTGGTTCGTTAGTGATTTATTCGGCTCCTTTGGTCATACGGCGCAGCAAGTTGAGTTGGAACGCAGCTATTATTTAGTCCTGATGGCCAGTGCAATTTTTTCTCTGACCAAGGTAGCTCTGGCGTCATTTTTTGCCGGTATTGGCCAAACCCGGGTGGTGATGATTTGCGATGTGCTTGGTGTACTCATCAATATTCCGCTGACTTATGTGTTGGTGTTTGGGGTTTTCGGTTTTCCAGCAATGGGTATTGTCGGTGCGGGATTGGCGACATTGATTGCTTCATTGGTGACTACTGTTTTATTTCTAAAATTTTATTGTCGGCCTGCCATTCGTGAGCGTTTTTCAATTGCCGATTCGTTACGTTTGGATAGGGGAATTCTACGACGCTATTTACGGCTGGGAATACCGTCCGGGCTGGAGACGTTATTGACTTTCGGTACGTTTAATATATTCCTGCTGCTGTTTCAATCGTACGGGGTAGTTGAAGGCGCTGCTATTGCGATTGTGTTTAATTGGGATATTTTGTCGTTCATTCCTATGATGGGTGTCAGCATTGCGGTAATGACTCAGATGGGGCATTTTGTCGGTGCCGGTGATTTGAGGCAGGCGAACAAAGTGATTACTGCCGGTTTTATTATTGTCTGGACTTATTCCGGTTTGCTCGCGTTAGTGTTTATCTTTTTTAGCGAACCGCTGGTTAATGTATTTGCTACACCGGATGATTTTTTCCCTGAGATTCGACAACTCTCCATATTAATGATGGTGGGGCTGGCCAGTTATGTAGTCGCCGATGCCAATTCGTTGGTAGTCGGTGGCGCGTTGCGCGGCGCTGGTGATACCCGCTGGTTAATGATCGTATCGATTGGTTTGCACTGGTTAATGTTGCTGGCACAGTATTTGATGATCCGGGTTTATCAGGTCGAGCCGATTGTCAGTTGGTGGGGGTTTGTAGCGATGATCCTGGTGCTGGCGGTAAGTTATTGTCTGCGATTATTTGGTGGTGTATGGCGACGTCCCGAGCGGTTGGCAAGAGTGATGGCGGAATGATTTTCGGCTCACTTCAGTAAATTACCGGCAGGTAACAATCCCTTGTGACACTTGTTTCAACGCTATGGCTGTGGAATAGTTAGCGCCACTAATAATAACGATAAACATTGCTGTGGTCAGGGCGTAGAGTGCTCGTGCAGGATGTTTTTGTCTGCAAGGAATTCTCATGAAAGTATTAATTACGGGTGCAACCGGCTTTATCGGTAACCATGTGACGCGCATGTGCCTGGAGCAGGGCGATGACGTGCGGGTGATGGTCATGCCGGGAGAAGATCGATCGCCGTTAAATGGCATGGATGTCGAAATTGTAGAAGGGAATTTGCTTAACCCTGAATCACTTTCGCACTGTGTTGAAGGCGTAGAGGGTTTGTATCATTTAGCGGCCGTTTATGCGATTTGGACCAAAGACCCGCACCTGCATTACAAAGTGAATGTGGAAGGCGCGCAGGCAATATTAAAGGCGGCGATGACCGCCGGAGTAAAAAAAGTGGTTTATACCAGCAGCATTGCTGCGCTGGGGATGGCTAAAAACGGTGAACTGATTACCGAGGAAACACCGTTTAATGTGTGGGATGGCAACGAGTATGTTTACTCCAAATTTATGAGCCATCAAATGGTCAAGGGCTTAGTAGGGGAGGGCTTGCCGGCAGTGTTAGTGTGCCCCGGGTTACCTTTTGGTCCCGGTGACAGAATGCCAACACCGACCGGTGGTTTAATTATTGCTATTCTAAAAGGCGAAATGAAATATTATTTTCCCGGTGGGATTTGTGCCGTTGATGTACGCGACGTTGCCAGAGGGCATTTATTGGCAATGGAAAAAGGTCGCGTCGGTGAAAGTTATATGCTGGCCAATAAAGATGGCAATTTAACCCAGCGGGATTTGGCACGGCTAGTGGGCAGGATTGCCGGCGTTGCTGATGTGGCCACCAAAGAATTGTCACCCACTATGATGCGCGTTGTAGGGCGACTAATGGATGCATGGTCAGCCGTTACCGGCAAGGCACCAAAAACGACCTATAAATCCTCGGTATACGCGATGAATGAAATTTTTGTTGATCCATCGAAAGCGATAAATGAATTAGGTTTGCCGCAAACACCATTGGAAACAGCGATAACCGATGCGACACAATGGTTTCGGGAAAATGGCTACGTTTAATTAAATTTTTTAAAACTACAATAACAATACGGGAGTTTGATCATGTTACAAAAATTTGTATTTTGGACGGGCGCATTGGATTTTTTAGTCGGCGCAGCAACGTGGGCCGGAGCCATAATGGATCCGCAACCAGGACAATTTGTTGCATTAATGACCTTGGGCATGTTTTTAATGATGGCGGCCGCATGTTTAATGTGGGCATCAAAAGATATGGTTAATCGCTACCCGGTTATTTTTTGGCAGGGCTTGGTGCGCCTGACCGCCGTGTCAGCGGTAATTTATGCTGTGCCTAACGGTTTATCCATGCAGTGGGAATATGCCTTGGTCGCATTCGATGGCACTATTGGTTTAACCTATATTATTGGTTCGCTCCGTGTTACCGGGCAATCATTTTTTAATTGTTTATTGTGTAAAAGTGTTGCCGCTAGCTGACGGTAATTGTGACTAACGGCAGCTGTATAGTGATGACAGAGCATAAATAGGTACCTGTATGGCTACGGAAAACACATCACATTTTTCGGCTTCCACTTTAGGTGAAACGCATGAGGTGTTTAACCAGCCTGCACCTTTGGAAAATTACAATGCGTATGATTCGGATGTTGCGCTGCAGCATTGGATGAGGGCATTTAATGGTGATTTTGCTCAAGATGAAGTGCGTCAGTATGGTCAACATGTTGGGCATGAACTCATTGAGGCCGGTTTTCTAGCTAACCAGTTTAAACCGGAATTTCATTCGCATGATCGCTTTGGTCATCGAATTGATCTTGTTAAATTTCATCCGGCCTACCATCAGCTAATGCGCACTGCCATTGAAGCTGGGCTGCATTCTTTGCCGTGGACGACTGATCGCTTCGCAGAAAATTCCTTGAATAGTAATGCTAAAGGTGCCCATGTTGCTCGTGCTGCAATGGAGTATATGCACAATCAGGCTGACTCGGGATCGGGCTGCCCGTTAACCATGACGTTCGCGGCAGTGCCGGCGATTAAAACCACACCGGGTTTAGCTAAAGATTGGCTGCCCAGGATTACGGCACGCCATTATGACGAACGTAATATTCCCTGGTTTGAAAAACAGGGTGTGACTATCGGTATGGCTATGACGGAGAAGCAGGGTGGCTCCGATGTACGTGCCAATACCACGAGTGCGCAGCCAATAGAGGCCAATAAAACCGGTCCTGGTGAGGCTTATCAATTGGTGGGCCATAAATGGTTTTGCTCGGCGCCGATGTGTGATGCGTTTTTGGTATTGGCGAAAACGGAGCAGGGGTTGTCGTGCTTTTTATTGCCGCGCTGGCGCCCTGATGGCAGCAAAAATCAGCTATATGTGCAGCGTTTGAAAAATAAAATGGGCAATATTTCAAATGCCTCTGCGGAAGTAGAATTCCGTGGTGCTTATGCGCAAATGGTTGGGCAGGAAGGTCGTGGTGTTGCGACGATTATAGAAATGGTATCGATGACCCGTTTCGATTGCATGGTGGGGTCCAGCGCGTTGATGCGCGCCGCGACCGCGCAAGCATTGCACCATACCGGTGGTCGAAATGTCTTTGGTAAAAACTTGCACCAGCAAGTGTTGATGCAAAATGTGTTGGCTGATCTTGCGATTGAATCGGAAGCTGCGTTGGCCATGTCAATGCGTGTCGGTAACGCATTAGATAATCCTGCGGATGAACAACAGCATTTATTCGCCCGTGTAGCCACCGCTATTGGTAAATACTGGATTTGTAAGCGCGCCCCGAATCACGCCTATGAAGCCATGGAGTGTTTAGGTGGCGTGGGGTATGTAGAAGAAAATATTATGCCGCGTATTTATCGTGAGGCGCCGGTTAATGCAATTTGGGAAGGCTCCGGTAATGTGCAATGTCTGGATGTGTTGCGGGCAATGAAAAAAGAGTCGAAAGTGATTGACGCTTTTCTGGCTGAACTTGCCAGTGCCTCTGGTTTGGATAATCGTTTTGACAAATTTTTAAATAATTTAAAAGATGATTTTGTGGATGTATCTACTCTGGAATATCGCTCGCGCGCGATAGTCGAGAAGCTGGCGCTAGGTTTGCAAGCCAGTGTGTTACTGAAAAACGGAAATCAGTTTGTGGCGGAAGGATTTATTGCTTCACGTATCAGTGGCAGCCTGGGTTTGCATGAATCCGGATTAAATTATGGCACCTTACCCAATGGTGTTGACTGCAAAGCAATTATTGAGCGGGCGCAGCCTCAGCTTTAAGTTGGCGTATTAGTGCTTGGCAAATCTTTACTTTAGCGGCACAAGACATTGCCTATTCAATTGAAGCCTTAACTGGTAGCATCAATCGATGATTTCACGACGCTCTTTTCTTATTGCAGGGTTAGCAACTGGCGGCGGTCTTGCCTTGGGTATTACCTATGCAAGTCATCAACTTGATGATGGTAGTGCGACAGAAAAATTTGCTAACACGGGCAAACAAGCCGTTACTTTTAACGCGTGGTTAAAAATCTCCCCGGATGGCGAAGTGACTATCGGCATTCATCGTGCTGAAATGGGCCAAGGTATCATCAATACTTTGGCTATACTGTTAGCGGAGGAACTCGATGCGGACTGGCAATCAATCACTTTTGAATTTACTCCGGTAGATCGCGATTACTTTAACTTTGGCATGATGAAAGGTGGTCAGCCTTTTGGCGACCCTGACGCAAGCGTTGCTAAAGGTGCCGGCACCTGGCTTGTTCGTGAAGTGTTTCACGCCATGGGCTTATCAATCACTATTGGTAGCTCAAGTACCGTTGATGCCTGGGATACATTAAGGCCAGCTGGGGCTAGCGCCCGGCAAATGCTTATTAGCGCAGCAGCCAAACGCTGGCATGTACCAAAAGAGCAATTGGACACGCGCAAAGGCTATGTTATCAATCCCTCGACTGGTGAACAGCTCAGTTATGGTGAACTGGCTGAAGCGGCCGCAAAAGAAAAGCCACCCGGTAATCCAATACTAAAATCACCAGCAGATTTTCGTCTGATTGGTACCAATCCTCCGCGCATTGACGAGCCTCTCAAAGTCACCGGCAAAGCCACTTACGGACTCGATATACAACTCCCTGATATGCTCTATGGCGCTGTCATGCACGGCCCTATTGCCGGTAGCGAAATCGAATCCTTTTCAGCAGAAGCGTTAACTGATCGCAACGGTATTCAAGCAATTTTTCCTGTCGGCAAGCCTGGTATAGAAATGGCTGTTGCCGTAGTGGCAGATAACAGCTGGATTGCGCTGGAGGCAGCGAAACGAATCAAGGTTATTTCCAAGCCTCCCGTTGATGGCACCGTCAACAGCGACACCTTATATCAGGAATATCGTGAGAAACTGAATGACCCCGACCTTGTGATATTCAGACAAGATGGCGATGTTAATGCCGCTCTAAAAAACGCACAGAGCGCATCGCAATCCGTTGTTACCGCCAGTTATGATGTTCCCTATCTTGCTCATGTCTGCATGGAACCGATGAATGCGACGGCATTGTTTGAAAATGATAGCTTAACCATTTGGGCGCCGACTCAGGCACATTCTATGGCGCGTGATGTGGGCGCTGAAATTACTGGCATCGACCCATCAAAGGTGATGGTCCATACCACGTTTTTAGGCGGTGGCTTTGGCCGTCGATCCGAGCTGGATTTCGTTGAGCAAGCGGTTTCGGCCGCTATGCGTTTTCCCGGTCGTCCGGTTAAGTTGATGTGGTCAAGGGAGCAGGATGTTCTTCATGATATGTATCGCCCCGCTGGACTGTGCAAAATTCAAGGCGCTATAGATTCAAGCGGGAAACTTACGGCCATTGATTTTTCGCTGGTGATGCAATCCGTAGTGGCTAGCCTTTATAAGCGCACACCTAACCCAAGGGGCGGCGATGCACGCAAGGACAGCTCGATGGTGAGTACCGTTAACCCAAGTATGTATGCTATCGAGAATTTAAAGGTTAGCTATATCCCGGTCGATTCACATATACCGGCCGGCGCCTGGCGTAGCGTTAGCAAATCCTGGAATGTTTTTTTTATGGAAAGTTTTATCGACGAATTGGCAGCTGCAGCTAATCACTCACCGTTGGCTGTTCGTTTAAAAAGCTTAAACAATCAGCCGCGCCATCTAGCCGTACTGAAAGCCGTTGAGACGCGCGTTAAAGGTTTAACCAATATTGGTTTTGCCGTCACTGAATCTCATGGCAGCGTGGTCGCTCACGCTATTGAAGTTGAGGTTAATGAAAACCATACCTTAATAGTAAAACGCGTCGTCTGTGCTGTTGATTGCGGTCAGGTCATTCACCCCAACAATGTTATTGCCCAAGTGGAAAGTTCTATCATCGATGGACTTTCTTCCGCGTTGTTTGAGCAAGTCACTTTTGTAGATGGCGTCGCACAGCAGGATAATTTTAATAACTATAAACGCATGCGAATGAACGAAACGCCGACTATTGAAACCATTTTGTTGGACAGCCCCAAACAACGGCCCGGTGGAATGGGCGAACCTGCAGTGCCGGGTGTTGCACCCGCACTCACTAATGCGATTTTTCAGGCAACCGGCATGAGAATACGTTCTTTGCCGATAATGCAAAATTCTGAATTCAAGCACTATCAAACCAGTTTTGCACAAGCCCCCTTAGCGGCTGGAGCCCCGGTACTATCATGATTGAGTTTACGCTAAATGGCCAAGTTGTCCGCGCCGAAGTCCCCGATGAAATGCCTTTGCTTTGGGTTATCCGCGACATATTTAAATTAACAGGCTCAAAATATGGATGTGGAATTGGTCAATGTGGCGCTTGTACCGTTCATGTTGAAGGCATTCCTGTGCGCAGCTGCTCCCTTCCCATTTCTTCAATCGCAGATCGTACAGTGGTAACCATTGAAGGCTTGAGTGATGGTGATACCTTGCACCCCGTTCAACAAGCATGGATACAAGAAGAAGTGTCACAGTGTGGGTACTGTCAATCAGGACAAATTATGGCGGCCACGGCACTGCTTGCTAACAACCCAGCACCGTCTGATGATGACATAGACAATGCCATGTCGGGCAATCTATGCAGATGTGGGTCCTACCCGAGGATTCGCAAAGCCATTCTTACAGCAGCGCAACAAGACAGTTAACAGCGAGATGTAATCTTATAAATCAGCGGGTAATTCGATGTGCTTGGGTCTGTCATGATCATCGACGTTAAGCTTAAAGAAAGGGGGAATGTCATTGATAGACCGTTTGCCACCTGCATTTTCCTAGCGTTAACAATCGGGTTGGCAGGGTCTCATTGATAGGCTTTTGTGAGAGAAAAGCTTATCTCGTCGATAATTTGCGGATGTTATGGTGATTATCTTAATGCAATTTCAGCGGCGTTTTTATGATCCTTTGCGGTCAGGCACTTAACTACCGAGGCAGGATATAGTGAAATAGTTAGATGTGATGGCAGCTTTTGGAATTATAGCGGTCATTTAGTTTACATGTAAGCTAAATGGTTGCTTCGGCAGTTGTTGACCCTTAACCGACAGTTGATACGTCCCCATTATTGGTAGTACGACATCATTTGCCAGTAACTGCCGGAGTATTTTACATAACCCGTTTGACTCAACAGCTTCAAGTACGTAAGAATGTATCTTAATAAAAATAGTAAGGACGCTTCATCATGCAGAATAAAATTTTAGCCATATTAGGCTTTCTAATCTTACCTCTTATATCTAATGCGGCCGTTACTATCTTGACTGACAGTAATGGCCAGATTTATGGCGCAGAGGGAATTGAAGTTAATAATTCGTTTTATAGCATTAGGCTGTCGGAAGGATCGTGTATTGACATCTTTAATGGGTGTGATCAGGTCACCGATTTTACATTCCACACATTCGATGAAGCTATGCTCGCTTCTCAGGCTCTAGTTGATCAGCTGTTTATCGGTGCTTGGGATAGAACTGATGATTCATTATTGGGTTGTGACGATGAATTCTATTGCGGGTTACTTACGGTTTATAATCCGTATGATGGTCACTTTTTTTCTCTGCTTGCTCTTCATGGTGTCTCAGCTATTGGCAACGGTGTGGGTGATCACAGCGCTTATGCTGCATGGGATACAACCTACGAAGATAAGTATGTATTTGTAATCTGGTCACATACTCAACCTGCTATGGTTCCAGTTCCAGCAGCAATCTGGCTATTTGGTTCGGCGATGATTGGTCTAGTTAGTATTAAGCGTAAAAATTAATAACTAACTGCTTTATCTTAAGGCTACTTCGGTATCCGTTTTTAATTCTGGTCATGGCCGTTCCTGGCACTGGACTGCCGAACTGGGACATAGTAAAAACGTTAGGTGTGGTGGCAGCTTTTGGAATTATAGCGGCCATTTAGTTTGCATGTAAGCTTAATAAACTGAGATTTTGGTAGAACTTGAGCCACTAGAGATATTTGATGTCACCTAACAGCACTCCCCAATAGCGGCTCGACCTCAAGCGACTGTACTATATAGTTTCTGCTTTATTCCTTTGGCCATATAATATCTCAATAGGTGGATAATAGTTCCTATTGAACTACTGCCTATCTTTAAACTAGATCAAGCATGTAATAAAGCATCAAATAGATCGCTAGTAATGCCGCCACCCAAACGACCATGGTTTCTATCGGCCACAGTCGTGCAAAGTATCCTTTTGGTTTGCCTGACTCAGCATCATATGAATTCTGGATCATTTTCTTGATCGAAATAATCACAGAGCTCTCCAGGTTCTCATAGGCTCCGTAGATTGTACACGCCAGTCTTTTTACAAAGGTAGGCGCTAGCTTACGATAGAACCAGTCAGCATCAAGATTAGTCGATGGCAACTCAGGTGGATACATATTGCGTAGGTTTAGCCACACAAAGGCTAGCGCTGAGAAGAACAGCAATTGAAGTTGTGTTAAAACGTGGGTCACATCATAAGGTTGATAGCTATGCTCCCAAGGTAACAGTGCGTAAACTGTTTGCGCGGGAAACGTACCTAATACGACGCACGCGACCGCAGCTAAGGTCATGGCGATGAGCATGTTCTTGGGAGGCTCTGAAGTACGAATACCAGAGTCATGGGCAAAGAAGGCAAAGTAGGGGATTTTGATTCCGGCGTGGTGGAACACGCCCGCAGCAGCAAAGAGTAACAATAACCAAACTACGTCATAACCTTCTGCAACCGCTGCGGCCATGATCATGGATTTCGAGACAAAGCCGCTGAACAGTGGGAAAGCAGAAATAGACGCTGCACCCACGATACAGAGTATGGTGGTTTTGGGCATGCTCTTGTATAAGCCACCCAGCTCGGAGCCATTTATCTTGCCTGTCATGTGCAATACCGAGCCCATTGTCATCATCAGCAAGCCTTTAAAAATAACGTCATTAAAGGCGTGAGCAACAGCACCATTTAAAGCAATGGCAGTGCCAATACCAATACCGACTATCATGAAGCCAATCTGGTTAATCAAGCTGTAGGCTAACACTCGACGAAGATCGTTTTCGATAACCGCAAAAAAGATTGGGAAACACGCCATAGTAACGCCAATCCAAACAAGAATTTCTTCGCCTGGGAAACCTCGGGCAAAAGCGTACACCGCAACCTTAGTGGTAAATGAAGCCAGGAAAACGGTACCGGTCGGCGTCGCTTCAGGGTAAGAATCGGTTAACCAGTTGTGCATAAATGGGAACGCACATTTGATACCGAAGGCAAAGAAGATTAACCAAGCGCCTATTTGTGCAAGGCCATCATGCTGCAAGGAAATTTGATTAAACAACAGGCTGTTATTTACCTGTACGAAAATTAAAAGCCCCGCGAGTAGTAAAACACCAGATAAAATTTGAAAGATCAGGTAACGAATACCTGAAGCATACGCTCGGTCGGTTCGGCGAGCCCAAATAAGAAAGACAGACGTCAGCGCAAGCAGTTCCCAGAATACAAATAGTGTCAGCAAATCGCCGGCAAATACTGCGCCTACCGCGCTCGCAGCATAAGCAAGACCAGCGACGTGTTGGATAGTGTCTTTAACATGCAGCGCATAAACAATAGCTATAAATGAAGCGAGATGAAACAGATAGCCGAACATCATACTAAGCTTGTCAACGCGCACAGGCTCTAGTGCATACCCCATAAATTCAAGTGACCAGAAAACACCGTGCTCTAAGCCCATTAAATTTAGTGCCCCCACGATCGGGGCAGCCAGCATTAATATATTGCGTAACCAGCCCCGTAACAGAATCGCGGCAAAAGCTCCGAGCATTAGTGGAAGAAATGGTATGACACTATTCATCGTAGTAATCTTCCCCACGCATTAACACTTTGCGCATTTCCTTGGCGATTAAAACCAAAACAACGCAGCCTACAAAACCATAAATGGCATAAAATGCCGGGATATTTTCCCAGTCGTGGTAAATATGGCGATGCACAATAAAGTCGGCGACAACCAATAGGCCACAGATTACGTAGAAAACCTTTAGCATTTTGCTAATGTTTTCTGGTTTGTCGAAGAAGCCACTGGGTTCATGCTGTTTATCCATTTAGCTTTCTCCCTTTAACGGGTTAGTAATCTCGACATGGGTCGAAACGCCTGGGATCAGATTGATTAAGTCGATCAAGGGCTGTGGATAGAAAAATAACGCAATACAACACATAGACGTTACGCTAATGGCAATTAACATTGGCAGTGGTGCCTCTTGGGTGTCAGCCCATGTCCAGGATTTCGATTCGCCGGCCTGGGTATTGAAAAACGCTTTGACAGGAATGGGTAGAAGATAAGCAATATTCAGCAGTGAGCTGATCATTAAGACTGCAACAATTAATAATTTATCAGCTTCTAAGGCACCAATCGTGAGATACCATTTGCTCCAGGTTCCAGCCATCGGTGGTAAGCCAATGATACTAATCGCGCCGATCGCAAAAGCTGCCATAGTGATCGGCATCTGCCTACCCAGGCCAACCATATCGCTGATATTTTTTTTATGGCTGGCAACCATAATGGCACCGGCACAAAAGAACAGAGTGATTTTTCCCACAGCATGTGTTGCGATGTGCAGTGCCGCACCGGCACTGGCAATGGATGACGCCAAGAGTGCACCGACGACAATATAGCTCAACTGACTAATCGTAGAGTACGCTAGACGCGCTTTTAGGTTATCTTTGGTCATTGCTATACAGGATGACAGCAGTATCGTTGTAGCTCCGATATAAAGCATGATATCTGTTGTGGCGAGGTCTTTAAGTTCATCCAGGCCAAAAATATAGATAACGACTTTCAAGAGACTAAACACCCCCGCCTTTACCACTGCTACCGCATGTAATAGCGCGCTCACAGGCGTCGGCGCAACCATTGCGGCAGGTAACCAGCGGTGAAATGGCATTAATGCAGCCTTACCAATGCCATAGCAGAATAGAACAAGTAGAGCGCTTAGTACGACGTTGCTGTGGGAGTCATCAAAAATACCACCAGCACGGAAATCCAGGGTGCCCGCGAGGCTATAGGTGCCCAGCACCGCAAAGAGTAAAAAAGCGATCGATGTGCTGAGTAATATACCTAGATACGTTCGACCGCCTTGTTTAGCCGCGTCGTTCCCTGCGTGCGTAACAAGTGGGTAAGTCGAAAGCGTCAGTACTTCATAGAATATGAACAATGTAAGCAAGTTGCCTGAGAAAGAAATTGCCATAACGGAACTTATCGCAAGCGCAAAGCAACAGAAAAAGCGTGTTTGGTTCTCTTCGTTGTGACCCCGCATGTAACCAACAGCGTAGATGCTGGTAACAATCCACAAAAAGCTTGCTACTAAAGCGAAAAGTACGCCAAGGGGCTCCACGACAAAGCTAATACCAAGCCCTGGAAATAACTCAACAAGCTCTAAACGCAACTCAACACCCTGAAAGGTGTAGTCGGTGATGGCCAGTACAATACTGAACAAAATAGTTGCCGTTGTTAACGTTACGGCTTCTCTCAGGTTCGGTATTTTACCGGTAGCGACAACAAGTAATGCGCCAACCAAGGGCACTAAAATGGAGAGACTAATCAGCTGTGAAGGTTCTACTCCGTGCCACAGATTCATTGAGACACCTCCAGCTTGCCCGTTGCTATTTCGCTGTTCTGGAAAAGCCATTCAGCTGCGCCACTAGCAGCTTCAGTCGTCAGGCTGGTATCAACACCAAAATAAATATTTGCCAACACTAACAACCACATTGGGGCAAGCATCAGCCAGGGTACCTCTTTGACCTTGGCCGGGTCTTGGGATTCAGGTAATTTTTGAAAATAGGCGGCTTCCAGAACCCGGCCGATATAGACTATAGCTAACAGAGAGCCAGCCAGAACTAAAGCCGCTAAAATCCAGTTATTTTGCTCTAGAGCGGCGCTTACCAAATACCATTTACTCACAAAGCCAACGGTAAGTGGTACACCAATAATACTGAGGCCAGCAATCGTAAATGCTGCCATGGTGAGCGGCATCTGCTTCCCCAATCCCCTGAATGCTTTTATATCGACGGAGCCCACGCGATAAAAAACCGCACCCACGGCCATAAACAAAGCGCCTTTCATTAGTGCGTGATTGAATATATGAATAAGGCTTGCTAACAGGCCTGTTACGCTGACCAGGCTGAGGCCGAGAATCATGTAACCAATTTGAGCGAGACTACTATAGGCAAGCAAAGTTTTAATGTTACTTTGCACGGCTGCCATATATGAGCATTTGAAAATAGCAACGACAGCCAACGCCATCAAAATCAAATCCATCCTCATTTCTTCGAAAACATGATTCACCCCGAATACCGTGAAGATAAAACGAATCATCACATATACAGCTACCTTGGTAGCTGTACTTGCTAAAAATGCCGTCACGGCAGACGGTGCGTGGGTGTAAGCAGAGGGTAGCCACATGTGTAACGGGAATAAAGCAAGCTTAATACTGACGCCAACCATGATAAACGCCAAGCCAGTGTTGATAGTGCGGTTGCTTTCCTGGGTGTCGATTCTGCTCGCCAGGTCGAGCATATTCAGGGTGCCGGTCATCATGTAGAGCATGCCCACACCAATCAAAATAAAGGTGGCACCAATGGTCCCCATCACCAGGTAACGAAATGCCGCTGTTAAACAACGACGATCAGGACCCAAGCTAACTAAGGTATAGGTTGCCAGTGAAGAGATCTCCAGGAAAACAAAAAGATTAAAGGCATCGCCTGTCAACAAAATCCCGGATAGGCCTGCAAGACAAAGCAAATGTGCCGTGTAATACAAGGAGTGCCTGGATGAGTCGATTTCTTTTTCAATACTGTCTTTTGAATAGAGCAATACCAGCGTTGAAAGTGCGGACACGGCTAACAATACAAAAGCATTGGCGGCGTCGACACGTATTTCGATCCCCCATGGTGGAGGCCAGCCGCCAACCGCATAACTGAGTACGCCATTCGCTAGAGCTGCTGATAATAACTGCCAGGAAAAAACGCAGGCCCATGCACTTATAAATGTAGCGAAGCCCCATGCAAGTAATGAGCGGCCTAGAATGAGTGTTATAGGTGCTGCAATTAAGGGCAGAATAATAGGCAGTACAGCCAAGTTTTGATCAAGCATCAGATGGCGTCATCCTTGTTTTCAAATTCATTTTCGTCAACAGTGCCATAAGCGCGTTTGATCCTAATAATAAGTGAAAGCCCCACCGCCGTTGTCGCCACACCCACAACAATTGCGGTAAGTATGAGTACATGCGGCAGAGGGTTTGAATATTGGGTGGCGCCTTCTACGACAATGGGGGCTGTACCACCACTCACTTTGCCCATTGAGATATAAAGCATGAATACGGACGTTTGAAAGATATTCAGGCCAACAATTGTTTTAACAAGATTGCTAGCAGATATAACAATGTAAAAACCGGTCATCATCAAAAATACGACGATCCAGTAGTTGTAGTAATCAAGAATAAAGTTCACTGAGCGCTTGACCTCTCTACTTGGCTACTAAAGGCATAGAAAATATTCAGCATGACAGCAAATACCGTAATGCCAACCCCAAGCTCAATAATGATAATGCCGTAGTGTTGACCCGCGATAGGATCTACTGCGAGCTTGTTGTAATCAAGAAACTGCCCACCTTTGTACATGCTGTAAAAACCAACGCTGGCATAAAGTAAAACACCAAAAGATGCCATAAACTGCAAAAACTTAGGGCCAATGACGGCGAATGCATTGGGTAAACTAAAAACAAGGGCGTATAAAATAAACGCTGCAGCTGCAATCACTCCTGCCTGGAAGCCACCACCCGGACCAAAATCACCATGAAACTGTACATAGAGCGCGAAAAGAATTATCAGTGGAATGATAAGTTTGGCGATAACGTGTAGTACGAAATGGCTTTTGAAGACCGGTTCAAATAGGTCATTTTCTTCTTCTCTGCGAACCCCCAGCAATGCGAGGACACCAACTAGAGCAGCAAACACAACAACCGTTTCACCCAGCGTATCAAAGCCCCGGTAACTGGCTAATACGGAGGTCACCATATTGGGTAGCCCAACTTCTTTTGGCGAATCTTCAATATAGCGAGGGGCAACATGTTCATGCGCGGGGTTGTTCGGGTGGCCAAAAGGAGGCATGTCTAGAGTGCCATATATCAGCGCTGCGCCGGTGATACATACAACCAACAGCGGTAAAACCGAAGAGTGTGAATTTTGTTTTTCTTTTTGGCCCGTTAGCGTCAGAGTCCCCAGCATTAAGACAGTCGATATGCCGGCACCAACTGACGCCTCTGTAAAGGCGACGTCAACGGCATCAAGATTTACGAATATCAATGCCGACAAAAAACTATAGATGCCAAACAGCATGACCACGGCAAATAAATCTTTTAAGAATATAATCCGCAAAGCGGTAAGTGCGAGCATTGCTAGCAGCACTAAATTAATCAACTCGCCCATTAACTCGGTTACTCCTGTTGTTTTTCTTTCACTTCGGCCAATGTTAGTAAGCCTCCATGGCGGGCTGACATAGCCAGTGCATGGGATGCGGTTGGACTAGTAATCATTAAAAAGACCAGAATGAAAAAAAGCTTGGCAGTGTTTAAGTCGAAAGACGTTTGCAGCAGTAATCCGCCGATAATCAATATAGCGGCAATAGAGTCTGTAACGCTTGCAGCGTGCACGCGCGTAAAGAAATCAGGGAACTTGAAAACGCCTCTCGCCCCACTCAATCCAAAAAACGCGCCTGTAATTAGCAAGATAGCACTAGCAATATCTAAGATAAACATACCTATCCATTGTAATAAAATTGTTACTCAAGCGGTGCGGTGTGCTCTAAAAATCGAAGTACCGCGACCATTCCTATAAAGTTGATCAGCGCATAAACAATGGCAATATCAAGAAAATCTGGGCGCCCCATCAAATAACCAACAACTGCGATAAACAACACTGTTTTTGTGCCAAACATATTGACACCAAGTATGCGGTCATAAACCGTTGGCGCACTAAAGGCTCTTGCTAGGGCCAAAGCCATAACGACCAAAATAGCAACACACACGCCTGCATAAACGCTAGTCATTTTCTTTCCAGATAGCTGTAATTTTCTTTTCCATCTTTCCCCTCTCTAACTCGTCAATGGACGATTTTTGTAGTGCATGAACAGTTAGCTCATCACCTACTAAATCCACGCTTAATGTACCGGGAGTCAACGTTATTGAATTTGCATATAGTGTGCGACTGCTTAGGGGGATATTTTTTACATTAATTATTGCTAAGCTCGGCGAGACACTGCCTGATGAACTCCAAATAAGTTTTGTTACTTGTACGCTAGATCGGATAATTTGCACTATTAGCCATGGAAGATAGCGAATAAGCCGAAGGCCAGTACCGATTTGTTGCCGCTCTTGATCGACTTCATCCATACGTTTCAAAATTAAAAGTACGACAGCGACTGATACTGCACCAAAGCTCAGCAATAAAGGTTCTATCATGCCTGAAAGCAACAACCAGAAAATAGAAAGTAATATTGCCCATTTAGTGATATGCATTGCTAAAGGCCGGCTTAGTTATTGATGTTAAAATGGCCGGCGGGGGTGTTTGACCCGCCAAGCCCTCGGGGAGGCGCTTTTTATGGGTGTTCATAAATGCTCGCAAGTCATGACGCTAAAATTCATGTTCTAATTTTGGCTCGACGACTTCTACAAATGAGGATGTCGGTGCGCAAATTATGCAAGGTATTTTCTGCGGCATTACCGAATAGAAAACCTTTCAGTCCTTTTCGCCCAACACAGCCCATGATGACTAAATCAGCTTTTAATTCATTAGCAAGATGAGGGATGGTTTTATCCGGAGGGCCCGCAGTGATATGAGTATGAGCATCACCTAAATCAGAATTCGTCATTAGCGATGATAGGCGTTTTTCTGCTTCGGGTTGCTTTCTTTTTTTAACTTCACTTTTATCCACAACATCAAATTCTAATAGGGGCTTTGCAATCGGAATGCTATAGACTATATGCGCTTCACAATTAAACACATCGGACAAAAGGACAGCCCACTTCAATACAATGTTATTATAATCTGTTGTCTGCTTATCTTCCTTTGACAGATCAACGGCTGCCACTATAACTTGTTTACTCTTCCATTTACGGTTGCTGGCTAAAAGGATGGGGCATGGAAGTTTTCGCATCAGATGCCAATCCATCGGGGTGTGGAAAAGGCTTTCTGTTCGATGCCCCGTTTTTACTACAAAGTCAAATTTCTTTTGCTTACAAGCGTTCATTATCCAATCCACAACGTCATTAGTAACTATTACATTGCAAGTTACTTGTGCGTGTTCACCAAAGATGTTGGAAGTGGCTTGGTCCAGAGTTTGTTTAGCTGTTTCGATAGCCTGCTTGCGTTGCAATTCGTCTACGGTATCCAGATCACTCAGGAAGCTTACGACTTCTAATTTGACGTCTAGAGAAGAGGCAATACTGTGAGCTTTTTCGATCGATAAATTGTCTTGTTCGTCTGCAACTACAAGTATTGATTGGGCCACGTGAAGCCTCCAAAGTAAAAAGTGATTGAGTAAATTATGATCAGTTATTGTTTGCCATTCGTCTAACACACGTATTAAATAAATTACTCGGGCACATTAGTGCTGGGCAATGGGTTGATAATGCTTTACCTCCAGCACGCTAACAGCACACCAAAGCGATCTTTACCTGCAAAGTCTTGTCGCAGGAACTTCTGAACGCCTCTGGCCATTTTATCCATGGCCGCTCCCTCATCTTCTTTAAATCTGGATATCGTCTACTTTGCAGAGCAAGCTGTGATAGCTCAATAGAAATTATTCAATTTTATTGATAGCATATATCTATCACGCATGAATAATCTCTCTTGCAGCAGGCATTAAAATGGCACTGGCAACCCCCACAATTAAACAGCTGGAATACTTTGTCTGCTTGGCAGAATCCACGACTTTCCGCGGTGCTGCAGAGCGCCTGAATATCAGTCAGCCGACCCTGACAGCTCAAATCTATAGCCTGGAAAAAACCTTAAATCTAACCTTGATTGAGCGCAGTCGCAGGGGGGCTAGCTTAACGCCTGCAGGTAGGGATTTGCTGGCTAATGCCAGGCAAGTCATTGAGGAGATGCGTGGATTGGTTAATCAAGCGGCGATGATCAATCGCGGGCCAGGAGGCACATTCCGTGTCGGAGTATCCCCTACCGTTGGCCCCTACCTGCTACCTCATATTTTGCCCGGTCTACAGGATGCCTACTCCTCACTGAAACTCTATGTCAGGGAAAATATGCCAAAGACATTAGAAATCGACCTATTGGAGGGTCGACTGGACTTGGTACTGATTCCTCTGCCTTTCGACAACGCTCGCTTTACGACTGAGGTGCTATTTCATGAGCCGCTTCAACTCATTCTTCCTGAGGATCATCAACTGGCTAAGTTAAAACAAATCAAACCCACCATCTCGGCGGGCAGAATATACTGACGTTAGAGGAACAATATAGTAGCTATCACCAAATAGAGTTTCTGTGTAGGGAGTTGGGCGCTACTATTGCCAGAGATTACGAGGGCACCAGTCTGGACGCCTTGCGTCAAATGGTAATGATGAGGATGGGAATAACTTTTCTACCTGCGCTTTATATCAATTCTGAAGTGCACCAACTACAAGGCCTGAGCATCAGAAAGGTGGAGAAGTTGCAACTTTATCGCACTCATGTTCTGGCATGGCGAATAAATTCTCCCAATCGTAGTTTTTACAGGCAATTGGCAGAGCTGATACGCACATTAGTAAAAACCAATCTACATAATGCCAAATTGAATTTTTGAACAGCTTGATTTAGTCAAAACCCTTTACGTGTCAAAATTTAAGTTCCGGTATGAACCATCTGGCTCAAAGGAACAGCTTTCAGTAAACATCTACTACTAATAAGATGCTACATTTCAGTTCGACCGCTAATGTTTCCATCGACGCTAACTCTTATAGTCCGCGTTCTCAGTAGAACTGTCCATGGAATAAGGTGGTGGGTTTATTTTATAAATAATTGGGCAGTGATAGTCTAACCTCCAAAAAATAACGTCCATTCTAATGTATATTTTTTTCATAGGTTCGCTTTTGGCACTTTAATGAAGATTTCAGATTATATTGGCCGTGGTAGCTACGTGGCCAAAAATCGAGATCCTTTAGCACATCTTTCCCGCGCAGACGTACTGTTGTTCGGGATAAATTACCGGTTTTAGAGTTTCAGTCTTCACTAATAGTACGTAACGTGTCGAGATAAGTTAGAGACTTAACTTTTTTGCGACTAATTACGCACTCTCAACTTGTGCTAACAACTGTCCGGCAAAATCAGCACGATTCAAAGTACTTAACACGCCATAAAAGCTTGCCTCGACAATATCGTTACTAATGCCCACGCCGCAGACACGCTGGCCACCTATATTCAGCTGAATGTAGGCAACAGCATTGGCTTGTTCATTACAGCCTAGCGTGTGCTCGTTGTAGTCCACCAAAAATATATTGGTGGCTAGTTGTTTATTTAAACCGATGATTAACGCATCCAGTGCGCCTTGCCCCTGGCCGCTTATCACCGTGCTAATGCCGCCGATAGTCATGTTGGCGGTCATTTGATCCTGATGATCCTGGCGTTTTAACTGATAGCTAAGCAGTGTTAAGGGCTGCTGCTGATTAACGTAGGTTTGTTGGAAGATTTGGTAAATTGCATCCGCAGAAACTTCTCCGCCGTTTGTTCGGCGTGGTGCTGGATATGGCGGCTGAAATCTACTTGTAACCAGCGTGGTAATTGCAAGCCATAGTCTTGCTCTAACACATAAGCTATACCGCCTTTGCCTGACTGGCTATTGATGCGAATGACTTCCTGATAATCCCGGCCTAAATCTGCTGGGTCAATCGGTAAATAAGCCACTTGCCAATGATCCTCGGGTTGATATTGCTGCAGGCATTTTTTGATTGCATCCTGATGGCTACCGGAAAATGCGGTGAACACTAACTCGCCCGCATAGGGGTGACGCGGGTGAATGGGTAATTGGGTGCAGTGGGTGACCACCTGAATGATTTGGTCCATATTGGCAAGATCCAATTGAGGATCGATACCTTGACTGTATAAGTTCATTGCCATCGTGATGATATCCATATTGCCGGTGCGTTCACCATTACCAAGCAAAGTCCCTTCCACGCGATCAGCGCCGGCCATTACACCAAGCTCTGCTGCGGCAACACCGCAACCTCTATCGTTGTGGGTGTGCAGGCTGATAATGACTGCTTCTCGGTTGGCGATGTGATCGCACATCCACTCAATTTGGTCGGCATAGACATTGGGAGTGGCGACTTCAACCGTGGCGGGCAGATTGATGATTACTGGCCGTTCTTTAGTCGGCTGCCACACTGCATTGACGGCATCACACACTTCGACAGCGTATTCCAGTTCGGTGCCGGTAAAGCTTTCCGGCGAATACTGGAATTGCCATTCGGTGGCAGGGTGTTGGTCGGCGCATTGTTTAACCCATTGTGCGCCTTGCACGGCAATGGCCTTGATGGCCGTTCGATCCAATTTAAAAACGTGTTCGCGCTGCACTGTTGAAGTGGAATTATACAAATGCACGATGGCACGCTTGGCTCCAGCCAGCGATTCAAAGCTGCGTTCAATTAATTCCTGTCTCGCCTGAGTTAGCACCTGGATAGTGACATCGTAGGGAACCAGCTGTTGTTCAATGATCGTGCGGACGAAATCGAAGTCTGTTTGCGAGGCAGCGGGGAAGCCCACCTCAATCTGTTTAAACCCTACTGCGACCAGCAACTGGAACATTTCCAGTTTTTGGCTGGGGCTCATGGGCTCGATCAGCGCCTGATTTCCGTCGCGCAAATCGACACTGCACCAGTCCGGTGCCTGTTGGATGACCTGGTTGGGCCAGCGTCTATCCGGCTTATGGATGGCGGGGAAGGGCTGGTATTTACGGTGGTCAAAGCGGTTCATGTTTTTTTGCTCGCTATCGGGTGATGAGTAAAAAATTCAACCGCAGGCTGCGGCGCTCTTGTGAAGCGGGTATCCGGTAGCCCTTGTGAGGCATTAACCAGCCTGCGGTTGAGTGATGATTATAAGTAAGGTGCGGTAGTGAATGTGTGCAAGTTTTATAGATAATGAATATTTTCTAGAGTTAATTATCTAACAATGTGATATTTTGTAGATTAATTGTCTATATAATTTTAATTTGTTAGCGTGAGGGTGTGGCATGACAGTCAAGTTGGACCGTATCGACAAACATATTCTCAGTCTGATGCAGCGTAATGGTCGGATTAGTAATCTGGAGCTGGCCGAGCAAGTAGGTTTGAGTCCTACCCCTTGCTCGCGGCGGGTAAAGCGGCTGGAGCAGTCCGGTATTATTGACCGCCATGTCACGCTGTTGAACCCGGAAGCGCTGGGCTTGAACCTAACTGCAATGGTGAGTATTGCCATGGATCGCCACACTCCAGATCGATTTGCCCGTTTTGAGGAAAAAGTGTCCGAGTTTCCGGAAGTGGTTGAATGCAGTATTGTCACTGGCCAGAGTGCCGACTTTTTATTGAAGGTGATGGTGCGTGATATGCAGCACTATGAAAAGTTTTTGCTGGGGCAGCTCACTACTCTGGAAGGGGTTACTGGTGTGCATTCCAGCTTTGTGCTGCGGCGATTAGTTGATAAGACCGAATTGCCTTTATAGGGCTTTTTTATAGCTGCAGTCTTATTGAAGCGGGTGCGCTAGGCTACACTTCTAGCGGTAGGCGACAAAAGCAAGTCGCTGCTATTTTGTTCAGATAACTTTTTGTTTTTATTTAATTTATTGATTTTATGGGTGCTGGCACAGGTTTTGCTGCCAGTGAGTTTAGGCGCACGTTAGCGACGGAAGTTTGGCATGGCTGAAGATAACGAAGATCAGGAAAACAACGAAGAAGGGGCTGGGGTTAAAGAAAAGAAGCCGTTAAACCCTAAGGTAAAGCTCATTATTATCATTGTAGCAGCGCTGTTGGTGGTGGTTGCGACCGTGGGTGGCACGCTCTATATGCTGGGGTTCTTTGATACCAGTGACAGTGAAGAGCTTGAGGTTGACGAAGAGGTGGCGGAGGCCGTAGTTGACAATAAACCGTCACCGGCGATGTACTTCCCAATCAAACCGGCTTTTATCGTTAATTACCCGGATAAAGGACGGCAGCGATATTTACAGGTGGAAGTGACGGTGTTGACCAGAGATATGGATGTGTTTAATGCCATGCAAATTCATTCGCCGCTAATTAAAAACCGCTTGGTTATGTTATTGGGTGGTGAGGTTTATCAGGAATTGCAAACCGCAGAAGGTAAAGAGCTGTTGAGGCAAAAAGTACTGGAAGCGATGCAAGGCATTATGGAGCAGGAACTGGGTAAAACCGGCATTGAAGAAGTTCTATTTACCAACTTTGTCATGCAGTAGCAGTGGCGAGAGGTTAGCAAACTAAGTGCAAGATCTATTATCTCAAGATGAAATTGATGCGCTGTTACACGGTGTCGACGAAGGTGATGTCGATACCGAGACCGATGTAGAGGATGGCAGTGCGCAATCGTATGACCTGACGAGTCAGGATCGAATCGTCCGTGGTCGCATGCCTACATTGGAGATGATTAACGAACGCTTTGCTCGCTACACCCGTATCAGTTTATTCAATTTATTGCGTCGTACTGCCGATGTCGCTGTGGGTGGTATTCAAATACAAAAGTTTGGCGAGTATGTACACACGCTGTATGTACCTACTAGTTTGAACATGATCAAAATGCGCCCATTGCGTGGCACCGGTTTGGTAATTCTTGATGCCAAATTGGTTTTTAAGTTAGTGGATAACTTTTTTGGTGGTGATGGCCGGCACGCTAAAATTGAAGGTCGGGAATTTACTCCCACAGAGTTGCGTGTTGTAGAAATGGTATTGCGCGAGGCTTTTGTTGATTTGAAAGAGGCGTGGAAGGCGATACTGCCGATCGAATTTGAGTTTGTGAATGCGGAAGTCAATCCTTCTATGGCTAATATAGTTAGCCCCAGCGAAGTTGTCGTAGTGAGCACCTTTCATGTCGAGTTAGATGGCGGAGGTGGCGATATGCATATTACCTTACCGTACTCGATGATTGAGCCTATTCGTGAAACGTTGGATGCAGGATTACAGACCGATGTTGATGATGTTGATGACCGTTGGGTAACGTCATTGCGTGAAGATATTATGAGTGCAACGGTGGATATTGACTGTTGTATTGCAGAAAAAGAATTGACTGTAAGGGATCTAATGGATTTGCAGGTCGGTGATGTGATTCCCGTAGAAATTCCTGAAAAAATAGTGGTAACGGCGAATGGTGTGCCGTTGTTACATTCAAAGTTAGGGCAGTCCAAAGGTAATTTGGCGCTGCAAATTTTGGGCCGGATACCGCGTAAATAACTTTCAATTGGCTGTTGTATAAAGCCGTGATCAATCGGCAGTAATATCTGCGGAGAAGTAGTATGAGTGATGATGATAATGATGTGAACCAGGACGAGATGGCCGATGAATGGGCTGCGGCAATGTCAGAGCAGGGCGATGACGGGCAGGATGATATTGATGCGATGTTGGAGCAGGCCAATGCTGAACCTGACGTCAAAAAAGCACCGATGACGGAATTTAGTGCATCCTCTGCCGCGGCGGTTGAAGGTGCGCCGGACCTCGATGTCATTATGGATATCCCGATCAAAATTTCAATGGAAGTGGGGAATACCGAGATTAGTATCCGTAATTTATTGCAATTAAATCAGGGTTCGGTGATTGAATTGGATCGTTTGGCGGGTGAGCCTTTGGATGTGTTGGTTAACGGCACGTTGATTGCTCATGGTGAGGTAGTTGTGGTCAATGAAAAATTCGGCATTCGGATGACGGATGTTATTAGTCCGTCAGAACGCATTAAGAAGTTACGGTAATTACTATGTTATGCCGACAGTGGTTAACGGCATTATTATTGAGTGTGCTAAGCACCCAGCTGGCTGCTGATGAACCTTCAGCTATGTCCGTTTCCGATAATGTGAAATCAGCAGAGGGTGTGGTTGCCGATTCGGTACCAGCAGTAGCTGCCGACCCTGATCTCAAAAAATCGTCCTTGTATCCATCTCTGCTTGCTAGCAATGCTGCCAATAACGCAAAAAAATCGACGGCTGTTGGTTCTGGTTTAGTTACCGCTGATCCGATTAAAGTTGTTGGCGGTTTGCTATTTGTCGTTGCCATTATATTTTTGGTGGCCTGGTTGATGCGTCGCCTCGGTGCTATCCCTGCCTTTACCGGGCAAACCATGCGAGTCGTTTCAGCATTGTCAGTGGGCACTCGTGAAAAAATTATTTTAGTCGATGTTGCTGGCCAACAAATTTTGTTGGGAGTGGCCCCCGGTAGAGTCAATCATCTGCAAACATTTGAACAAGCGGTGATAACGCCTGCGTCCAATACGCAACCAAATACAGGAGATTTTGCCAAAACCATTAGAAAATTATTGCATCCAGCCACTGAGCAGCAGGTAGGTAGCAGCAATGATAGTGCAGGTAAGCTGTCGTGAATCAGTCATTGAAAAAACAATTATCAAATTGGTTGCTATTAATATTGCTGATCTTTCCGGTATCGCTATTGGCACAAACCAATAGTTCGCTGCAGTCAGTGACTCAAGTTGCAACGAGTGCTGTACCAGGTATTCCGGCGATGACTGTGACGACCAACGCCAGTGGTGGTCAGGAATATACAGTCACGCTGCAGATCCTCGCGATCATGACAGTGCTAACACTGTTGCCCGCTTTTTTAATGATGATGACAGCATTTACCCGGGTGATTATTGTGTTTGCTATTTTGCGACAGGCGATAGGTTTGCAGAGTACGCCCTCTAATCAAATTATTTTGGGGTTGTCGTTGTTTCTGACCATCTTCATTATGATGCCAGTGTTCGAGCAAGTGAATGAGCAGGCTTTACAGCCTTATATGACGGAAGAAATAACGTCTCTGGAGGCGGTGGAGCTGGCATCAGCGCCGTTTCACACATTTATGCTGTCGCAAACCCGGGAAACAGATTTGGATTTGTTTATGCGTATTTCTAATACAACCGATGTACAAACCCCTCAGGACACGCCGTTTTTTGTGCTGGCTCCAGCCTTTCTGACCAGTGAATTAAAAACGGCGTTTCAGATGGGGTTTGTATTATTCATCCCTTTTTTGGTGCTCGATTTAATTGTTGCGTCGGTATTGATGGCAATGGGTATGATGATGTTGTCGCCCATTATTATTTCGCTGCCATTTAAAATTATGCTGTTTGTATTGGTGGATGGCTGGGCAATGATTATTGGTACTTTGGCAGCTAGTTATGGTTACTGACCAGGAATCCATAAAGGAGGTTTGTGATGACACCTGAAGTGGTAGTGGATTTGTTTCGCGAAGCGTTATCGTTGGTTATTTTGATCGTGTGCATTATGGTGGTGCCCAGTTTGTTAGTGGGGTTGGTGATTAGTGTTTTTCAAGCGGCGACTCAAATTAACGAGCAAACATTAAGTTTTTTACCGCGCCTGCTCACCACTATTGGTATGTTAATTATTGCCGGTTCGTTTATTCTGAGCGAATTAATCGATTTTACCACTCGTTTGGTGACCAGCTTGCCGAACCTGATTGGTTGAGGTGAGTTGATGGCTGGTACCTGTGGTAAGCAGTCTTGTCATGTTTGAAATTGATACTGCACTGATTAGTGGTTGGGTTGGCTCAGTCATGTTGCCTTTCTTTCGCATCGGTGCGATGTTATTAGCTGCCCCTATTTTTGGCACTCAGCTCATTCCCGCTCGCACGCGCATAGTAATCGCCTTCTTGTTGACTATGGTGCTAGCGCCTAATTTACCTGAAATGCCGGTGATAGATGCTTTGTCAGTGGCAACAATGGTGCTAATAGTGCAGCAGTTGCTGATCGGTATTGCGATGGGTTTTGTCATGCAGTTGCTATTGCAACTTTTTGTTGTCGGCGGTCAAATTATTGCGATGCACATGGCTTTGGGTTTTGCATCCATGGTTGACCCCACCAATGGGGTGACGGTAACGGTGCTCAGCCAATTTCATTTGATGTTGGTGACCTTATTATTTGTATCGCTTAATGGTCACTTGGCGATGATAGAAGTACTGACGGAAAGTTTTTATGCGTTGCCAGTGGGTGCAGGTTTTATCAATGATAATATGTTGTGGACCTTGGCGGGGCGTGCGACCTGGATGTTTTCCAGTGCGATGTTGTTAGCGTTACCTGCGATTGCCTCTCTAATGATTATTAACTATTCCCTGGGTATTGTGACGCGCGCAGCACCACAGCTGAATATTTTTGCTTTGGGTTTTCCTTCAATGCTTATTATTGGCTTATGTATTATCTGGTTGCTTCTCGGTAGTTACGTGCCGCTCTTCGATCGTTTTACCCGTGAGGCTCTGGATATGATGGCCTTTCTGGTGACTCCCTAGTTTTATCTGTCTGCAAGCCGTTTTTCGGCATAAGTCTTGCTCTTACTGTGTTATTACCTATGAATGCCGTAGTTTTGACGGTGTTTGTTCCTATGACCTTGCGAGATCGCCGTGGCAGAAAACGAAAACGGACAGGAAAAAACCGAAGAGGCGACGCCGAAAAAGTTAAGCAAGGCGCGCGAAGAGGGTCAGGTTCCCCGATCGAAAGAATTAACCACTATGCTGGTGTTGCTGGCGGGGGTGATTGGCATCATCACTCTGGGTGGCGATGTGGTTAACGCGATAAAAGGTGTAATGAAATTTAATTTTAGTATGAGTCGGGAAGTTGCTTTCGATACTAATTTGATGATGGCTCAATTGACGAATACTGCTTACGCTAGTGTGATGTCATTACTGCCATTTTTCTCAGTGGTGGTGGTGGCCGCTTTGGTTGGACCTACGGCATTGGGTGGCTTTTTATTTAGTGGTAAGGCGTTAGTCCCCAAATTTAGTCGCATGGATCCGATCAAGGGGATACAGCGGATTTTCCCTAAACTCTATAGTTGAATTAGTAAAATCTATTGCAAAAGTGTTACTGGTGGCTTCTGCCGCTTTTATGATGATGGTGTTTTTTCAAGCGGACTTGCTCGGTTTGTCGAAGTCGAGCTTGGAACCGGCAATCGATCACATGCTAACGATCATTGCCTGGTCAGTATTGGTGGTAAGTGCCTCGATGATTTTTGTTGTCGCCATTGATGTGCCGTATCAGATTTTTGATCATGGCAAGAAAATGAAAATGACCTTGCAGGAAGTCAAAGATGAAATGAAAGACACCGAAGGCAAGCCGGAGGTGAAAGGTCGCGTGCGACAGATGCAGCGCCAACTCGCACAGCGCCGGATGATGTCGGCGGTACCTGAGGCTGATGTTGTAATTACCAACCCCGAGCATTTCTCGGTGGCACTGAAATATGATGTGGAGGCTGGCGGGGCGCCAATTGTTGTAGCCAAGGGCGTGGATTTTATGGCAATAAAGATACGGGAAATCGCCAACGCCCATGACGTTATGATTCTGCCTTCGCCACCCTTAGCGCGGGCAATTTACTTTACCACTGAGATCGATGAGGAAATTCCGGGCAATTTGTACCTGGCGGTGGCGCAGGTACTGGCTTACATCTTCCAATTACGAACTCATAACAAAGGCGAGGGCAGACGTCCAAAACCATTGGCAGAGATTGAATTACCAAGGGATGCCTTGTACGACAGTGATGGCGTGCCTCAGCCTGAGCATTAAATATCTCGCACATCCAGTGACGATGTAGTGGAAGCTAGTGAGGTTAAAAACGGCCACCTATCCCCCAGAGAAATATTTTTCCTTGGTTTGTCAAAAGCGGAAGGATTCTTGCAGTAGCTCTACTAACTGCGCTGGGCGCCAATATTTTGGTGTGGCAGCGGCATTTTCATTGGCTAGCAAAGAGGCGGCTGCCTCCTGCTGAAGTAGACAAGCATTATTCATGAACGCCACTGACAGTCTTACTCAAAAGAATCAGTCGACCGGCCTGTTAAACCTTGCGCAAGGTAACCTGGGCGTACCGGTTTTACTGCTTACCATTCTCGGTATGATGACACTGCCGATCCCTCCTTTTTTATTGGATGTGTTTTTCTCTTTTAATATCGCAATTGCCATTGTGGTTATTTTGGTGGCCGCCTATGCGTTGCGCCCACTGGATTTTGCCGTGTTTCCAACCGTGTTATTGGTCTCCACTTTACTGCGTTTAGCATTGAATGTTGCCTCAACTCGAGTGGTATTGCTTGAAGGCCATCAGGGTGGTGATGCGGCGGGTAAGGTCATCCAGTCTTTCGGGGAAGTGGTGATAGGCGGTAATTACGCGGTTGGTTTGGTGGTGTTCCTGATTCTGGTGATTATCAATTTTGTGGTCGTTACCAAAGGTGCTGGTCGTATTGCGGAGGTCAGTGCGCGTTTTACCTTGGATGCCATGCCGGGTAAGCAAATGGCGATTGATGCGGATTTAAATTCTGGTTTGATCAATCAGGAAGATGCCAAAGCACGTCGAGTAGAAATTGCTAGCGAAGCAGATTTTTACGGTTCCATGGATGGTGCTAGCAAGTTTGTTCGCGGTGATGCTGTCGCCGGTATTATGATTTTGTTTATTAATATTATAGGTGGCTTGGCTATTGGTATGGTGCAGCATGAGCTGGAATTTGCCAGAGCGATGGAGGTCTATTCCTTGCTGACTATTGGCGACGGCTTAGTAGCACAAATTCCTGGGCTGTTGTTATCAACATCCGCGGCGATCATGGTCACAAGGGTCAGTAGCTCGAAAGATATGGGCGAGCAGATCAACAGCCAGATGTTTGAATCGCCTAAAGCGTTGGCGGTAACGTCAGCGATTGTTGGTTTTATGGGGGTGATTCCCGGTATGCCGCATGTCGCGTTTTTAACGCTGGCGGCCATTACCGGTGGTGCGGCGTACATGATTAGCCAGCGCAAAGAAAAGGTGGAAGTAGAGCGGGTAGCTGTTGAGCAGGCGCAGCAAGTGCAGGAGCAACAGCAACAGCAGGTGCCCAAAGTGCCTGAAATTGGTTGGGATGATGTGCAGCCAGTGGATGCCATTGGTTTGGAAGTAGGGTACCGCTTGATCCCTATGGTTGATAAAGCGCAGGGCGGTGAGCTGCTGAGCCGGATAAAAGGCATCCGCAAAAAACTGTCTCAGGATATTGGTTTTTTGATTCCTTCCGTGCACATCCGTGACAATCTTGACCTGATGCCAACGGCCTATCGCATTACATTGACCGGTGTGACTGCTGGCGGCGCCGAGATCTATCCTGATCGCGACCTGGCGATTAATCCGGGGCAGGTGTTTGGCAAGATTGATGGCATCCCTACTACTGATCCTGCCTTTGGATTAGAGGCATTATGGATA
Organism: Oceanicoccus sp. KOV_DT_Chl; assembly: GCF_900120175.1. Taxonomy (NCBI): domain Bacteria; kingdom Pseudomonadati; phylum Pseudomonadota; class Gammaproteobacteria; order Cellvibrionales; family Spongiibacteraceae; genus Oceanicoccus; species Oceanicoccus sp. KOV_DT_Chl. Next base: position 198,242 of record NZ_FQLF01000007.1, on the reverse strand, counting down.
GACCCCGGTATGAAAGATCAGGCGCAAACTCTGGGCTATACCGTTGTGGATGCCAGCACCGTAGTGGCAACCCACATCAATCAGTTGCTGTTAAAACATACTCATGAATTATTGGGGCACGATGAAGTTCAGCAAATGCTGGATATGTTGGCCAAGCATGCGCCTAAATTGGTTGAGAACCTGGTGCCTGACACCGTATCCATGAATGTGATGCTGGCTGTGTTGAAAAACTTATTGATGGAGCAGGTACCGATTAGGGATCTGCGCACCATCGCCGAAGCGGTTTCTGCCAATGCCCATAAGAGTCAAGATATCGTCGCCTTAACCGGAGCGGTCAGGGTGGCGCTGCGGCGTACTATTATCCAGAGTATCTACGGTAATGAGGATGTATTACCGGCAATAGCGCTGGATCCAGCAATGGAACAGTTATTGCTTAAGTCATTACAAAACTCCCAGCAAAATGGCATTACTGACGATATTGTGTTGGAGCCGGGCTTGGCTGAGAAGATTCAAGTGGCGCTGCGCGATGCCACCCAGCGCCAGGAGTTGGCCGGTAAGCCAGCAGTGTTACTGGTATCGGCGCCACTGCGCGCGGTGATGGTCAAATTTATCAGGTATAGCTCGGTGGACATGCAGGTGCTGTCTTACGGTGAGATTCCGGATGACAAGCAGATCACCATTGAAAGTACTGTGGGTTAGTCATCTCAATAGTGAGAGCAGTTTAATAACACGCCAATAACTGGCTACGAGGTTTGAGTCATGCAAGTAAAACGTTTCGTTGCAGCCAATATGCGTTTGGCACTGGAAATGGTCCGCGAAGAGATGGGGCCGGAAGCAGTGATTCTCTCGAATAAGCGGGTGCCGGATGGGGTGGAGTTGTTGACGGCGATTGATCCTGCCGATATCCCTGAGCCAGAAAGTTCGCATTCGGTGAGTGATAATCCCTTTGAGCAAGCAATGCGTGCCAGTCAGGCTGCTGCCGATGCGGAGTCGCGCCAGCGCCCGCCGAGCAAGTTAGAGCTGGGACTGGACTTGATGCAACATCAAGCCAAAGAAAGAGCGAAGGCGCTGGCGGCAGCGATGGCAGAAAAGAATCGTCAGCAGATAGAGGCAGCGGTTAATCCTGCGGCAGTAAAGGAAGCCGCGCTAGCCGATGCTGGTCTGCAGTCCTATGCGGAACAGCAATTAGCTGCGCGGCTGGAGCTGGATGTCGATAAAGTGGAGCTGCAAGCAGTAACCCCTGAGTCGGTAGCGCCAGCCGCAGCGGATATGTCAGCAGTCCCGGTGCGCGATGAAGAGTTAATTCAGATGCGGTTTGAGCTTCAGGCAATGCGTGATTTGCTTGAGCAGCAGCTATCTACCATGGCTTGGGGTAACTACAGTCAGCAGCAGCCTGAGCGTGCAGGAATCTGGAAACGACTAAAGCGCATGGGTATTAGTGCGTCGCTGGCTGACAGCTTATTGGCAAAAGCCCAATTGCAGACTGGGAATGCTGTGCAATCGGTGCAGGTGTGGCAGGCGATGATGGCCGATCTGTGCCAGCAATTACAGGTTGAAAGTAATGATTTGGTCGATCAGGGCGGGGTATTTGCCTTTGTCGGTCCGACCGGTGCCGGTAAAACCACTACTATTGGTAAGCTCGCTGCCCGTTATGTATTGAAGCATGGTGCTGAAAATGTTGCCTTGGTAACGACTGATACCATGCGCATTGCAGCACATGAACAGTTGCGGACGTTTGGGCGGATTTTGAATCTGCCAGTAAAGATAGTCGATAAGAATAATAGTCTGGAGCGGGTGCTGCATTCGTTGCGGCATAAGAAACTGGTGCTAGTGGATACTGCTGGATTAAATAGACAGGACCCGCGCTTACGTAAACAAATGCATACGCTCAATGAACTGGGTGGCCGTTTACGGACGGTATTGGTATTGCCCACTACTAGTCAGGTTGAGGTCATCAGAGCGGCATACCATACTTACAAAACTGATAGCCTTGATCACTGCGTACTAACCAAGCTGGATGAGGCTGCCAGTTTGGGTGAGGCGATTAGTTTAGCGGTTGAACAATCACTAACGGTGGCGTATAGCACTGCCGGGCAGGCGATTCCTGATGATATCAGTTGCGGAGTGTCAAATCAGTTGGTGCGTACCGCCATCGAGCTAGCCAAGCAGGTGACTACCGATGATGAAACAATGGCCGAGGAATTGGCGGGTTTAGGGCACACTAAAGTTTCGGCACAGCGTTTGAGTGCGAATGGGTAGTTGTTGTTGAGTGAGTGGAAAGCTGGAGTTCTGAGAGTTTTTGAGCTATTAAACGGTTGTTGCAATAGCCGTTTAGTATGTGGTGGCGCGAAAGGTTAGCCTCTGGCCATGATCTAATGCTCTGTTATCATCATTCCGCTGTTTTTGATGGCTGTTAAGGAGTTAAGTATTTATACTACTTGCTGACTCATGGCTAGATGAAGTAAGTTGTTAAGTTGGTGGCTGAAGTAGTTATGGTTAAACAGTTTTTTACTTCTAGCAATACCGATAGGCTGAGCCTTTACGTTATAAATTCGGACTGTGTGCTGGCTACAAAAAAACCAGCTAACAAAATAATATCAAAATGAAAAACCGCAGCTGTAATCATAGGAGCATATCCAACAAATGAGTTCTCATCCCGTTCAAGTTATTGCAGTTACCGGCGGCAAAGGGGGAGTTGGCAAAACCAATGTCTCCATCAACTTGAGTGTGTGTTTGGCTGGGATGGGTCGCCGCGTTGCTTTGATGGATGCGGATTTAGGTTTGGCGAATATAGATGTGCTATTAGGCTTGCGGCCCAAGCAAAATCTTGAAGATGTGCTGGCGGGTCATTGCTCCCTCAATGACATTATGTTGACTGGGCCGGGTGGCATTAGAATTATTCCGGCGTCATCAGGCACTCAGCGCATGACCATGTTGGGGGCAATGGAGCATGCGGGTTTAATTCATGCCTTCAGTGAAATTAGTAATCAGATTGATGTGCTGGTGATTGACACCGCTGCCGGTATTTCCGATTCGGTGGTAAGTTTTGTTCGTGCTTCCCAGGAAATTTTAGTGGTGGTTTGCGATGAACCATCATCCATTACCGATGCCTATGCGCTGATTAAATTACTGAACAAGGATTACGGCGTTGATCGCTTTCGAGTGGTTGCCAATATGACGCGCACTACCCAAGAGGGGCGCAATCTTTTTAATAAGCTGACGCAAGTGACTGACCGTTTTCTCGATGTGACCTTACAGTACGTTGGCAATATTCCTTTCGATGAAGCGGTACGTAAGGCGGTTCAGCGCCAAAAGCCAGTTGTCGAACTTTCTCCCCGTAGCAAGGCTGCTCTGGCATATAAACAACTGGCTGAAAAAGTGGATCTTTGGCCGTTGCCTTCTACTCCGCGCGGGCATCTCGAGTTTTTTGTCGAGCGTTTGGTAGAGGGTGCAGCAGGACATCAATAATGTCCTTGTCTGAAGGGGTGGCAATGTATAACGACGTCGATAAACCATCGATGGAAGACATGGTGGAGCGCTACGCACCACTGGTCAAACGAATCGCTCATCATCTGTTGGCGAGAATGCCCTCTAGTGTTTTGGTTGAAGATCTGGTGCAGGCTGGATTGATTGGTTTGATGGAAGCTGCTCGCAATTACGACGTGTCCAAAGGAGCCAGCTTCGAAACCTATGCCGGGATTCGTATTCGTGGTGCCATGATTGATGATGTCAGGCGTGGTGATTGGGCACCGCGGTCGGTGCACCGAAATTCGCGTCGGGTTTCGGAGGCTATTCGTACTGTTGAATCGCGTTTTGGTCGTGATGCCAGTGATAATGAGGTGGCAGCTGAGTTAGGCGTAGAGCTGGATGAGTACTACAGCATTATTAAAGATTCAGCCTCGAGTAAGTTGTTTAGTTATGACGAGTTAATCAGTGGTGATGATCGTCCTGAAGAGCAACTACCCAGCTCCGCAGCAGATCCGTTGGACGGTATCCAAAGTGACGCTTTACGCAGGGGTTTGGCGGCAGCTATTGCTACCTTACCGGAGCGTGAGCGGTTGGTGTTAGCTTTGTACTACGATGAAGAATTGAACCTCAAAGAAATAGGCTTGGTGTTGGGGGTGAGTGAATCCCGTGTTAGCCAAATCCATAGTCAGGCCGCCTTGCGATTGCGAAGTCGGTTGGTCGACTGGCAATCTAACCCGCCTTCTGAGTAAACCATTCTCGCTTGCCGCTGAGCGCAATCTATACAGTTTTTTTGCCATTGGCCGATAAGCTTTAACTTAATGAGATAAATACATAATTTTTCTATGAAAATCTCGATAAAAATTGCTATAAAAGCCGTTATCTACTGGATACCCCCACAGCAGGGGCTAGACTGGATAGGTACGTCACTTTATACGTCAAAGCCTGAAATTCTCTGGAGGTAGCTTTGAACAAAGATATGAAAATTCTCATTGTTGACGATTTTTCAACAATGCGGCGAATTATCAAAAACCTATTGCGTGATTTGGGTTTTACCAATACATCGGAAGCAGATGACGGTGTCACTGCATTGCCGATGCTGCAAAATGGCAATTTTGATTTTCTGGTCACTGACTGGAATATGCCGGGCATGACCGGTATCGATTTATTGAAAGCGGTTCGTGCTGATGAGCGATTGAAGAACATGCCTATTTTGATGGTAACTGCTGAAGCCAAGCGCGATCAAATTGTTGAAGCTGCTCAAGCAGGCGTTAACGGCTATGTAGTGAAGCCATTTACCGCAGCCGTATTAAAAGAAAAGATCGATAAGATTTTCGAGCGGGTTCAGGGTTAGTCAGGCTGGGTAACAGCCGTAACCGCTAAGTCACTGACGCAAGGTAAAACAATTCCATGTTGGGAAAAGACAAAGGCACCGAACTCGACGGGGTGTGGGATGAGCTGAAAGGCCGGGCCCGCACGCTAGTCGATCGCTTAGAGGCCGGGGACTTCACCGGTGCTTCTAGTGCGATAGAGGACCTCAATGAGGCTCGCGACCGTAATATTTACCGCGAAGTAGGTAAATTAACTCGTGGTTTACATGAGGCCATCGTTAATTTCGATATTGGCGCACCTGAGATTCCAAATACTAGCGAGAGTGATGCCGCGGGTGATGTCGAGTCAAAAATGACCAATGCCCAGGATCGTCTCGATTATGTCATTAATCTTACGCAGAGTTCTGCCGATAAGACTATGGACATGGTGGAGGAGGGGATTCCGCTGGCGTCTGCAATTGGCGATAAGGCTGTGGCTTTACGCGAGGATTGGGGGCGTTTACTGCGTCGCGAGATGGACCCTGAAGAGTTTCGGGATTTATACCGGCGTATTGATGAATATTTAGCATTCTCAACAGATTCATCGACTCAGCTTAGTGACAAGTTGAATACGATTCTGTTGGCGCAGGATTTTCAGGACTTAACTGGCCAGGTGATCAAAAAAGTTATTAGCTTGGTACAGGAGGTTGAGGAGCGTCTGGTCGAGTTGATGCGAGTGGCTGGGCAAGTAGAAGAATTAACCGGAATTGTTAGGAAAGCCGAAGTTGCCAAAACGGAAGATGTGTCAGCTGAAAGTAAAGATGTAACTGCAGAGGGGCCACAGATTAATGCGGAACAGCGCAATGATGTGGTGTCAGGACAGGATGATGTGGATGATTTGTTATCGAGCCTGGGTTTTTAGACGATTCGACTAAGACGTTTGTTAGCTAGCATTGCGAGTGGTTACTGGGGAGTAATTAATGTTCGGTGAAGACGAAGAAATACTGCAGGATTTTCTGGTTGAGGCCGGTGAAATTCTGGAGCAATTGTCTGAACAGTTGGTCGACCTGGAACAACGTCCTGATGATGTCGGTTTACTCAATGCTATATTCCGTGGATTTCATACCGTTAAGGGTGGTGCGGGTTTTCTGCAGCTCACTGCACTGGTGGATTGCTGTCACATCACTGAAAATCTATTTGATTTTTTACGTACCGGTAAGCGTAGCGTTACGCCTGAGTTAATGGATGTGGTGCTGCAAGCGCTGGATGCCGTTAATGAAATGTTTGCAGAAGTGCAAGGCGGTAATGCGCCCTCGCCAGCAGATCCGGAATTGCTGGAACGTTTAGGTGCATTAGTCGTTGCAGAAGATGCTGCAGGTACGGCTGAAGCGCCAGTAGATGCAGCTGAAGAAGTGCCAGCTGCAGAGCCAGAGCCAGGCGGTGACATCACTGATGCCGAGTTTGAACAGTTCCTCAATGCGATCGCAGATCCTGCAGAGGCTCCGGCTGCGGCAGCAACCCCTGCAGCCAGCAGTGACTCCGATGAAATTAGCGATGATGAATTTGAGGCGTTACTGGATAATATTCATGGTAAAGGGCAGCACAGCGGGGCGACAGCGTCGCAGCCTACACCACCTCCGGCCGCCGCTAGTTCAAATAATGATGAAATAACGGAAGATGAATTCGAAGCATTACTGAACGAATTACATGGCTCCGGTGCGCCAGGAGCTAGTACCGCTAAACCTGCTGCTGACAATAAACCGGCGCCAGCTGCTGCAGGCGGCGATGATGTTATCAATGATGATGAGTTTGAGGCTTTACTAGACCAGCTACATGGAGAAGGACAAGGGCCTACCGATATCGGTGGTGATACTCAACCCCCCCGGCCAGTGCGCCGCCTCCGCCCCCACCACCTCCGCCCCCAACACCAAAGCCGGCCGCTGCAGAAGAAAAGAAACCCTCTGCGCCGCCAGCTAAAGCACCTCCAGCAGCTAAGCCCCCGGCAGCTAAAGAAAGTCCTGCCGCTGAGGCCACGGTGCGGGTAGATACCCAGCGTCTTGACGACATCATGAACATGGTGGGCGAGCTGGTATTGGTCCGTAATCGATTGGTGCGCTTAGGTGCCAAGAGTGGTGATGAAGTAATGACTAAAGCCGTATCTAATTTAGATGTGGTGACGGCTGATTTGCAAACTGCAGTTATGAAACGCGGATGCAACCCATCAAAAAAGTGTTTGGTCGTTTTCCTCGAGTAGTACGGGATTTGGCTCGCAGTTTGAAGAAAGAAATTTCGCTGGAAATGCTGGGTGAAGAAACCGATCTGGATAAAAACCTGGTTGAAGCGTTAGCTGATCCTCTGGTTCACCTGGTGCGCAACTCGGTTGACCACGGTATAGAAATGCCTGATGTACGAGAGAAAGCGGGTAAACCTAGAATAGGTAAAATTATCCTCGCGGCTGAGCAAGAGGGTGACCATATCTTGTTGTCAATTACTGATGACGGCGGCGGTATGGATCCGGATATGTTGCGAAATAAAGCCATCGAAAAAGGCTTGTTTGATGAGGACGCCGCTGCTCGTTTAAGTGATACCGAATGTTTTAATATTATTTTCATGCCGGCTTTTCTACCAAAACCGAGATTTCAGATGTATCGGGTCGCGGGGTTGGTATGGATGTGGTGAAAACCAAAATCACACAGCTTAATGGCAGCGTAGAAATTCGTTCTAAAGTGGGGGAAGGTACCCGTTTAGAAATTAAAGTGCCGCTGACGTTAGCTATTATGCCCACTTTAATGGTGATGTTAGGTGAGCAAACTTTTGCTTTTCCATTGGTGAGTGTGAATGAAATTTTCCATATGGATCTGACTCGTACCAATGTTGTTGATGGTCAGGAAGTGGTGACTGTGCGCGATAAGGCGCTACCATTATTTTATTTAAAAAAGTGGTTGGTTAATGGCAATTATGGTGGTGTTGAACCAGAAGAAAGTGCTCATGTAGTGATTGTCTCAGTGGGTACTCAGCGCGTTGGTTTTGTTGTGGATCAGCTAATAGGTCAGGAAGAAGTTGTTATTAAACCGCTGGGAAAAATGTTGCAAGGTACACCGGGAATGGCCGGGGCAACGATTACTGGTGATGGTCGAATTGCATTGATTCTTGATGTGCCTAGTATGCTCAAACGCTATGCAGGGTAATATTTTTGGTAAGGCGCTGTTATGTGCCAACCATTTGCTAGTTAATGTTAGATGTGAAGTACGAGGTAATGGATGACGGTTTCCGTCTTGGTAGTTGATGACTCTGGATTTTTTCGTCGTCGCTTGAGTGAAATGATCAATGGCTTTGAAGGTTTAAAAGTTGTTGGCGCGGCGAGTAATGGTCGAGAAGGCGTAGAGATGGCTTTAAAATTAAAGCCAGACGTCATCACTATGGATTACGAAATGCCCGTGATGGACGGTATCACTGCCGTTAAGCAAATCATGAGTCAGTGTCCAACGCCGATTCTAATGTTTTCCTCATTGACCTATGAAGGTGCTAGAGTAACACTGGACTCGCTGGAGGCGGGTGCTGTTGATTACTTACCGAAAAACTTTGAAGAAATTTCAAAAAATTCTACTGTACTAAAAAAGAAATTAGCGGAGCGGATATTAACTGTCGCGCAGGCAGGAAAAGGCGGCAGAATGCGTCAGCAGAGTGCCCTTGGCGTTAGTGCAAGTGCGCCGGATTCTGCGGCAAAATCAGCTTCAGTAGCACCTGCCCCTACTACCAGAGCCTCCGCGCCAGCACCTGCTCAACCAGTACCTACCAAGCCCGCGACTTCACCGGCACCTCGACGCAGTAATAAAAGTTATAGCTTATTAGCCATTGGCACCTCTACAGGTGGGCCAGTTGCATTGCAAAACGTGCTAACAAAGTTGCCGGCAAATTTTTCTCTGCCAATTGTACTTATTCAGCATATGCCTTCTACCTTTACATCGGCCTTTGCCGAGCGTTTGGATTCACTGTGTAGAATTAAAGTGAAAGAAGCCAAGGATGGCGATAGTTTGCAACCGGGTGTTGCGTTATTGGCGCCAGGCGGAAAGCAGCTGATGGTAGTAAAAGGCGGTAAGGTCAAAGTATTACCAGGCGATGAGCGCTTGAATTATAAACCTTGTGTTGATATTACATTTGGCTCAGCAGCTAATGCTTACGACAGCAAAGTGCTGGCCGTAGTGCTTACCGGAATGGGTTCTGATGGCTGTGAAGGCGCGAAGTTATTAAAGCAAAAAGGTGCTACCGTGTGGGCTCAGGATGAGGCTACTTCTGTTATCTATGGCATGCCCATGGCCATCGCACGGGCGAATCTTGCCGATGAAATTCTTCCTCTTCAGCAGGTAGGTGTGCGCCTGACTGAAATCGGTTAGGCCATAGCCAATGGATATTCTCAGTATATTTGGCGTCATTATTGGCTTTGCTGCCATTCTTGGTGGTAATTATCTCGAAGGCGGCACCTTGGCCGCGTTAGTGAATGTTCCCGCAGCAGTGATTGTTATCGGAGGCACTACCGGTGCCGCAATGTTGCAAACACCGTTGTCTGGATTGAAATTAGCAATAAGCCGCCTGCGCTGGGTATTTTCTCCTCCTAATCTTGCTTTTAATAAAGGCGTCGACAAAGTGGTGCGTTGGGCGATCGCTGCTCGCAAGGAAGGTTTGCTGGGCTTAGAGAGTATTGCCGAAACTGAAGTTGATTTTTTTGCGCGTAAAGGTTTGCAGTTATTGGTGGATGGTAGTGAGCCAGAAAGCATTCGTAGCATTATGGAAGTTGAATCTATGTTGTTGGAACAGCGTGACCTGGATGCATCGAGATTTTATGAAAGTATGGGTGGCTATTCGCCAACTATCGGTATTATCGGTGCGGTCATGGGGTTGATACAGGTGATGAGTAATTTATCTGATCCCGCCATGTTAGGTTCAGGTATTGCAATCGCTTTTGTGGCAACGATTTATGGGGTTGGTTTCGCCAATTTATTACTGCTGCCTATTGCCAGTAAATTGCGCAACCTGGCCAGACGTGAGGCTGATTTTCGCGATTTAATTATCGAAGGCATTATCTCCATTGCCGAAGGGGAAAACCCCAGGGCGATCGAACTTAAACTCAATGGCTTTTTGCATCGCTAGTAATTTACTGTTCGGCCTACTAGGGCAGGCCGACGACTTGGGAGAGGAGCCGAATGGCCCGCCGTCGCATTATAGATGAACCGGTTAACCACGAACGTTGGCTGGTTTCCTATGCAGATTTTATTACGTTGTTATTCGCTTTTTTTGTGGTGATGTATTCCATCTCTCAAGTTAATGACGGCAAATATAAAGTGTTGTCGGAAACACTCAGCGAAGCGTTTACCAGTCCTGAATTGATTAACCCCCAGCGTACACTGGACCCTTTTCAGATTGGTGAAATTGCTAAATCCAATCCCAAAAACCTCATTGAATTAGAATCGAGCGCGATACTGGATAAAGCGGGTGATCAGGAAGGTGAGGGTAGTGGCGAGGAACGGGAAAAAGGTGTGATGCCGACGGAGTTTGAGCAAATAAATTCGCGTATTGATGAAGATTTTGCCGACCTAATTAAACAACAGATGATTACCCTGCGCGGCAATGAAGAGTGGTTGGAGGTTGAGCTCAAGTCTTCATTATTGTTTGCCTCCGGTGATGCGAAATTGAGTAATGACGCACTAGAATTATTAGGCAGCATTGCTGACATTTTGCGTGATCAATCCAGCCCGATCAGGGTGGAAGGTTTTACTGATAATGTGCCGATAAATACCGTCCAGTTTCCTTCTAATTGGGAATTGTCGACGGCAAGAGCTGCGGCTGTCGTTCAGTTATTTGTTGAAGAGCAATTGCAGCCCGGTCGATTAGCGGCTATTGGCTATGGCGAGCATCAACCCATCGCGGATAACGCCACCGCAGAGGGTCGAAATGCTAATCGTCGCGTGGTGTTGATGATTTCCAAAACTGGCGAATTACGGCCTGAGCTGCGTCAATTAACAAGTACCGAGCAGTTATTGAATCCGGTGAACGATAGTGCTGAAGCTGGCCGAATAGAGATACTCATCCCCGGTGTAGACACCTTTGGTGATGAAGAGCCGGAGACAGCTAATGATATCAAAGCCGAGAGTCAGGCTGACCCTATGCAAGGTATTAAAACTATTGAATTAGAGGATGGCGGCTTGTTGTTTACCAATGATTCTGCTGCGGAAAGTGCTAATTGATTCCGTAGCGAGTCAGTGGCAGGATAATTGCTAGATCTAGCAAAAAGAAGCATATAATTACGACAAATTGACGTTGGGGTAAAGGTCGCATGCGGGTATGGGCAGTAGCAAATCAAAAAGGTGGGGTCGGTAAAACCACCACCGCTGTTGCGCTCGGTGGTCTTCTGGCTGAGCAGGGTCAGCGTGTACTGTTGCTGGATTTGGATCCGCATGGCTCAATGACCAGTTACTTTGGTTATGACCCTGACAGTTTGCAGAAAAGCAGCTTTAATCTTTTTGCCGCCACCGACATAGAAGTCGCTGAAATCGAGTCGCTGTTGCTCACCACCGGTGTAGATAATCTCACCTTGATACCTTCGAGCATGGCCTTGGCTACGGTGGAGAGACGAGCCTCAGCAGAAGGCATGGGTTTGAAAGTCGCTAAAGCCTTGGCGCTGGTGTGGATACCTATGATTATGTGTTGATTGATAGCCCGCCGGTTTTAGGGGCGTTGATGATCAATGCGCTTGCAGCCAGTGAGCGATTGTTGGTGCCTGTACAAACTGAATTTCTGGCGCTGAAAGGTCTGGAACGAATGATTCGTACTATTATGATGGTGACGCGGTCGCTGAAGAAAGAGTTAAACTATTTGATTGTGCCGACGATGTTTGATCGGCGCACACAGGCCTCGCAAAAGGCCTTGCGGACCATGCGCAATAGCTATCCGGATAATATTTGGGCGTCGATGATCCCGGTGGATACCCGTTTTCGTGATGCCAGCCGAGAAGGTCAGGTACCTTCAAAATTTGACCCTGAGGCACGGGGCGTGGTTGCATACACCGCATTATTAAAGCTGTTACTGTTGCAACAACAGGAGCGGCTACGAGCTTAATTATCGCCAGTGAGTAGTTTTAGTATGGGCGGCAATCCTCCCGACAACAATAACCCCGCCGATGGCCCTGAATCCGTTCAGGACTATCTGGATTTGTTGTTGACCAATGTTACTGAAAAGCCGGAGACGCAAATAGACTCCGTCGATAATAACCAACAGGTCAATAGCGCGAGCATGGCTGCCAGTAATGTCGCCTTGATTAGCTCCCGAACAGCAGTCCGCAGTTTTAGCAGCGCAGGTAGTAGCTCAAGACCCCAGACATGGCGCGCTGATAGCCAACCATCCGAACTTAAGCCTTATGCAGAACCATCTGCATTAGTCATCAAGCCTTTATCACTAAAAACAGTTGAAACTCCAGCTGCGCCAGCCCCGGTAGATCTTAGAAAATCTACAGAAAAAGTGCCTGAGGTGAAAGTAGCTACCGAGGTAAGGCCAAAGACCCTCCTGCTGTCCCGGCTCCAGAGGTAACTGAGGTCAGGGTTGAACCTGAAGAGCAGGCAGAAGCAACAGTAGCCAATAACGCTGAGCTTGAGCCCGCTGCTGAATTAGTGACTACCCGCTGGGAGAATGGCCGGCCAATTTGGGCGCAGCAGCGCTTTGAGTGCTTATTGTTTCGGTGGGGGGCTTACTTTAGCGGTGCCCTTGGTTGAATTGGGTACAATTATTCCGATGCAGGAAAAACTGACGTTTATATTCGGCCAGATTGACTGGATGATGGGGCTATTACCGGTCAAAAATGGCAACTTAAGAATTATCAATACTGCAAAAGTCGTTATGCCTGAACGGTATGCTGAGCATATGGCGGATAATTTTGCCTACGCCATTTCTATTAACGATATGGACTGGGCGTTGGCGGTAGATTCGGTCTCTAATGCGATTACGTTGGAGCCGGAGGATGTTCGCTGGCGCACTGAGCGCAGTAAGCGGCCCTGGTTGGCGGGTACGGTAGTGGAGCATATGTGTTCATTGGTCGATGTGAGCCAGTTGGCAGCGATGTTTGAAGAGGCCAATAACAATAAATAAGTACTTTCCACCACATTCTTCTGGGGATAATGCTGGCATAGATAGTGCTTTGTTCTATAGTAATGTGACGTGAGTGATTATTTTTTGACGCAGCTCCTTGGATCTAAAGGGCAGCATTGTTAAAGGTGTTTAGGTATGGCCACGAATACGGCAAAAAATACAGATGATCCAATGCTTCAGTGGGTAACCTTCCGTCTTGACGGGGAAACCTACGGTATCAATGTAATGCAGGTGCAGGAAGTGTTGCGCCACACGGAGATTGCTGCCGTGCCAGGTGCCCCCGCTTATGTCCTGGGTATTATTAATCTGCGCGGTAATGTGGTTACTGTTATTGATACCCGTCATCGTTTTGCACTGCCCAGTGCTGAAATTACAGATCAAACCCGTATTGTCATTATCGAAGCGGATAATCATGTCGTGGGAATTCTGGTTGATGCGGTGGCCGAGGTGGTGTATTTGCGTCAATCTGAAATTGAAACTGCACCCAATGTGGGGAATGACGACAGTGCTAGATTTATTCAAGGTGTATGTAACAAAAATAATCAGCTGCTTATTTTGGTTGAGCTGGATAAATTACTCACTGATCGTGAATGGTCAGAAATAGATGAGTTCTAAAGGATGACTTTAGTTTGGGTTGCTTTAGTTGGATGCTTTGTCATTGCTATTAGTGCAGTGGTCTACACGCAGCAATTAAATCAGCGCCAGCAATTATCGCAACAACAATCTGAACAGACTATAAAACAATTACAGCATGAGCTGGATGTCGTTAATCGTGCGGCAATGGGTGTTGGTCAACGCTTAATTCATACCGAGAAAAAATTGAAAAAGGTCACTGAAAAGCAGCAGCAGTTTGATATGTATAACGGTGAGACAATGCCGTATAACCTCACTTCTTCCTGGGCTGAAGGTGGCGATGGAGTAGAGCAGTTGGTTGAGCGCTATGGGATGCCGGAAGCTGAAGCGAGTTTATTATCGCTACTGAAAAATCGTGCGGCTGAATCGCATTAATGTTTGGACGTGTTTGGTGTTTTAAAAAGAGCTGCTTGCAGCTCTTTTTTTTTGGCTCAATCTATAGTCGTAGTCAGGATAGGCAGCTACTGCAATAATAAGGGTGCGGGGTTTTGGTTGTCGGGCTCCCAGCCTTCGGGAAATTTCCCTTGTATTTTATAAGCAAAGGCGATGACCTGAGCGATACATAAATACAATGTCTCGGGAATTTCTTCGCCAATACCAATCTCCGATAGCAGTTGTAATAGCGCTTCATTTTCAAACAATGGAATACCATGCTGACGGGCGATTTCAATAATTTGCTCAGCTAATTCGTCAGCACCTGCAGCAGTGACTGTAGGCGCATTGCGGCCATCATATTGAAGTGATACTGCACGCTTTTGCTTGTCTTCTGAATCGCTCATGTATGTATATCTACCAGTTGTCGATAAAGTGGCTGTGTTGTTTTTGGTGGATCGCCTAATTGACAGTCAACTTTTTTAACGTTTACTCCAACTTTTTCCAGATTCTTTCTTAGTTCACCGATTTCCTGTTTTACCGTTTGGTGAGTGGCTTCCAGTTGTGACCACACTATTGCCGCCACTGACATACCCACAATATTAAGTTGTACGCTCATTTTCCCCAGACTGTGGAGGTCGAAAGCCAGCATCACAGTCCATGATTGTTGTCCCCGTTGTTTTTTTTCTTCGGCCTCTTCATCGATAAGGTGTTGGTCAATACGCAGCTGTAAATTATCAATATTTTTGCCGTGGACGATAGGTATTTCCAGTGTCCAGCTATTAGCTGGTGCAGGTGCATCGGGAGTGTTGGCTTGACGGGCGCTGAGGGTTTCGAGCTGATTCATTTGTGTGCGCGCTAAACCAGCTAATAATTGATTACTCAGTTGTCGTAACACCACGTCTAAATTCTGGTTTTTGCTATTCGCAGTATTATCGCTGTTAGTCAGTTGGGTTAATGGTAGTTCGGGCGTGATGGGAATAATTGGTGGTGCTTTTGCCTCTTCACTAGTAGCAGGAATAGTGCTGGAATTTGGTAGTGGTGGTAGTAGTGTGCTAGCGGTGTTTGCAGGGTTTGGGTTAGTAGTTGCTGCACGTGGATTATTATCAGCTTGTGCTTTATCTATAGCAGGAAGTAAGCGTAATAATAATGCTTTAATATCCTGGTTGATGGCTGCAGTATTGGCGCTCGAATTTAGTGTTTTAGTGTTTGTGGTGTTCGGCGATATCTGCTGAACTAATTTTTGGATAAGTTTCGCTTCCAAAAATACACCGCTATTGTGCATGCTTTGTTTCAAGTTTTGCGGCTGTTGCAGTTGTTGTGCTGTGGGAAACTGTTTTAGCAAGATGCTGAGTTGTGATTGAATCTCTTTAGGTAGTGGGGTCAGTGGGTTGCTGGTTAATTGCTGCAGTAATGGCAGCAATAATTTTAGCGTTTGTTGCTTTGGTAGGACTTGTCGCAAGCCCTGCTCAATGGTGGCGCGATTTTGTTGGGCGGGTGTGTTGTTGGTTGTTAGGGAGTTGTTAGTGGTGTTTGCAATAGTGCTGCGAGCTAACATGCCTTTAGTGGGTTCATTAACCAGTGGTTGATTGCTGTTGCTGAGCCCCGTCGTTGTAGTGTTAGCGTTATTTTGATTGCCAATACTAATGATATTGGCCAAGTTGTTTTGAGCAATAGACAAAGTGATGCGGGTGCCGACGGGTATGGGGACACGGGTGGTCAATTCCAGTTGTTGCTTACCCGTTTCTACCGCGACTTTAAATTGCGGCTCCCCATTGTTGTTAGGCTTGCCACTAGCGGCACTGAGTTGAGTGCTGGCAAGCACCACCGCCTCAATAACACTGCTATTGGTCGCGGCAGCAGCAATAAGCGGGCTGCCGCTGCTCGCTTTTAATGGTATTAGCTGATTAATTAATGAATCTACAGAGGGTGTCATTGCTGCCGCCAATTGGGTAAGCAGTGCTTCTACGGATTGCGCTGCCGCTGCGGTACTCGATGTTGAATAAGCAGCAGGCGCTAACTGTGGAAGTATTTGCTGTATTAGCGGCGCCAAAGACATACTGGTCATAGGGTACGCCGCCCGATTGTGTATATAATAGCGCCCTTATAACAGGATGACAGCCAAAACGTGTTTCGACGTTTGGATTGCTGGCAACAAGACCGTGAGAGTGTTTGTTGGCTTCATTAATAGTCTATCGGCAATTATGCTAAAAACTTGGATAGATTTCTGCTCTCAGGCTTGGCTGTAATTCAATGACAATAATTTCTAAAGGCTAGGATTCAGTGCCCCTCCTTTTACAAACAAAAGAGCTTAGCTGCGAGCGTGACGGTCGAACGCTGGTTTCAGCGTTAAATCTAACGGTTGAGTCAGGTGCGATTTATCGGGTAGAAGGCCCAATGGCAGCGGTAAAACCACCTTGTTGCGGGTGTTATCAGGCTTGTCTTCGAGATTCGCCGGTCAGTTGTTGTGGCGGGGGGCAGATCTGGACCGGCGGCGGGCTGACTACTATTCTGAATTACTCTATCTTGGGCATAGTACCGGGGTGAAAGCGGCTTTAACTCCCAGAGAAAACCTCCAGTGGCAGGCGGCCTTAACCGGGATGACGGCAGCGAGTTTACCGTCATCGATTGATTCGGCGTTGGCTAAGGTAGGTTTGTTTGGTTATGAGGACTCGCCTTGCTACACCTTGTCAGCGGGTCAGCAGCGGCGGGTGGGTCTGGCGCGTTTATTTATTGGCCGGCGCCAATTATGGATTTTGGATGAACCGTTTACTGCCATCGATAAGCAAGGGGTAACAGAGCTCGAGTCCTGGATTGAGCGTTTTGTGGCTGATGGTGGAGCAGTGATTTTAACCACTCATCATGAACTCAATATGAATTGTCCGGTACATAACGTGCGCTTGGGGGGGCAGTGAGTATGCCGTCACCGATACCCGTCTCATTGTTTGGTGCCTTTCTCGCGACTTTAAGGCGGGACTTGCTGTTGGCTTTGCGCCGCCGTAGTGATTTTTTCAATCCGCTGGCTTTTTTTCTGATTGTTTGCTCATTGTTTCCATTGGGTATCAGCCCCGACCCTAAGCAGCTAGCGCTATTGGCGCCAGGCATTCTATGGGTGGTGGCACTGCTGGCCTGTTTGCTGGCCAGTGACACGATGTTTCGCAGCGATTACGACGATGGCAGTTTAGAGCAAATGTTACTCAGCCCGGTGTCGCTATATTTACAAGTATTGGCTAAAACCCTTGCGCACTGGATGCTGACAGGCCTGCCTTTGACCTTGCTTTCGCCGCTGCTAGCGGTGCTGTTACAAATGCCCGCACTGGGGATGCTGCCACTGATGATGAGTTTGTGTGTCGGGACGGCAGTTTTGAGCTTTATTGGCGCTATCGGTGCTGCGCTTACGGTAGGTTTACGCAAAGGTGGATTATTATTGTCATTAATAATATTGCCGCTCTATATTCCTGTGCTGATCTTTGGGGTCAGTACAGTAAAAACAGCACTGGAAGGCATGGCGTATTTACCGCAATTGGCTATATTGGGTGCGTTGCTGGCGCTGGCTGTCACACTGGCACCACTAGCTATTGCTGCCAGTGTTCGCATCAGTGTTGATAACTAGCCGATATTTAGCTGGTAATAATCGCCACAGCCGTAATAAGTCCTGCGGTAATGGCTAGCAGGCAGCCGATCACAACGGCTACATGTTTCATGGTGGTGGCATCGTCAATCGCTTGTTCGTTCATCAGTTTTCTCCTGTACTGGACGTATCATCGCTGTTGCTGGTTTTTGATAATGAGTTGAAACAGCTTACCCTGTCACTACAACTCTGACTTTGATGCAAATCAAGCAAACTTTACTGTTGTTTAACCACAGTTATCCTCTGAGTGACTACCGGAAAGAGTGCTTTCTTGTATAATGGCCGCCAAATAAATTACGCCATTCTCTGGGCTGGGTGCTGTAAAAATACAATGTGGACTTTCTTCCATAAAATGGGTTCGCCCCGCTGGTTTTATCAAATTAGCGGTCAATGGTTACCTTGGCTGTCTTTGCTTGCTATCAGCTTATTACTGCTAGGAGCTGTATGGGGTCTCGCGTTTGCCCCTACTGATTATAAGCAAGGTAATAGCTACCGGATTATCTATGTACATGTGCCCTCCTCAGCGATTGCACTGGTGGGCTATATGCTTATGGCTACTGCCGGGGCAATTAGTCTGATCTGGAAAATGAAGCTGGCTGAAGTGGTGATGAAGTGTGCGGCGCCGATTGGTGCTGGCATGACCCTGATTTCTTTATGCAGTGGCGCTTTATGGGGCAAGCCAACCTGGGGCACCTATTGGGTGTGGGATGCGCGCTTGACCTCCATGCTGATTTTGTTTTTTCTTTACTTGGGGGTGATCGCCCTCTATGAGGCTTTTGAAGATAATATTTCTGCCAATAAAGCCTGTGCAGTATTAAGTTTGGTTGGCAGTGTGAACATTCCAATCATTTATTGGTCAGTAGAGTGGTGGAATAGTTTGCACCAGCCGGCCACTTTAAAATTGACTAAAGAATCTACTATGCACCCAGATATGCTACAGCCGCTGCTAATTATGATCGCTGCCTTTTATTGTATTTATGCCGTGTTGTTGTTGCTCTATACCCGTACTGAAATTTTACAGCGTGAACGCAATACTAAATGGGTAAAAGAGATTGTGAGAAGTTCTGCGGGAAGTGTAGAGAGAAATGCGGAGAGAGGTGCGGTTTAAGTGACGTTTAAGTTTGATGATTTTTCCGCCTTTATGGTTATGGAAGGACACGGGGTTTTTGTTTGGTCGGTTTATGCTATTACCTTTGTGGTGTTGTTGGTGTTAGCGGTTAGCCCGCTGCGAAAAAAACGCCGGTTTATGATTGAGCAGGCGATGTTGCTGCGACGAGAACAAAACGCCACTACAGTCAGCCCTCCACCATCAGTAGTGAGAATCCTTAACGTGCCAATGCATCCCCACAGAAAACAGCGATTAATCGTAGTGTTGTTTATTATCTTTGGTGCTGCTGTAGCAGTAGCATTAGCGACTTTTGCACTGCGGGAGAATATCAATTTATTTTATCCGCCGGCTGATATTGTTGCCGGTAAAGCACCTGTTGGTAAAAATATTCGCGCCGGTGGTATGGTGCTGGAAGGCAGTATCAAGCGTGATAGCCAAAGTTTACGGGTGGATTTTATCGTTACTGATTATCAAGCCAATGTGCCGGTGGTCTATACCGGGATTCTGCCTGATTTATTTGCTGAGGGGCAAGGTGTCGTCGCTTCCGGCCAGCTTGATGAAGATGGCGTGTTTCAGGCAACTGAAGTACTCGCCAAACACGACGAAAATTATATGCCTCCGGAAGTGCAGTCAGCGCTGGACAGTGCTGCCGCTAGCGGTGGCGAAGAGGGTGCAGTGAAAACCAAAGGCAATCCTGCTGCAACATACCAGGGGTATGATCAATGATTCCTGAGTACGGACATTTCGCATTAATTCTGGCGCTGGCTTTAGCGTTACTCCAAGCCGCGGTCCCATTATGGGGAGCTGTTAGTAAAAATAATTATTTAATGGCTTTGAGTCGCTCGCTGGCAGTCGGGCAATTTACCTTCATCGCTATCGCGTTCGTGGTATTAAGTTATTTGTTCTTACAGGATGATTTTTCAGTAGTGGTAGTGGCCAGTCATTCCAATACGCAGTTGCCGTGGTTTTATAAGCTCAGTGCGGTATGGGGTAATCATGAAGGTTCATTACTGCTGTGGGTATTAATATTATCGATTTGGAGTTTGGCCGTCGCCATATTCAGTCGCGAGTTACCACTGGATATGTTAGCCAGGGTGCTGTCGGTGATGGGCATGATCTCGGTCGGGTTCCTGTTATTTTCTTTGCTCACATCCAATCCCTTTGAGCGGCATTTACCTAATTCACCGATGGAGGGCAGTGACCTCAATCCGTTGTTACAGGATTTCGGTTTGGTGATTCATCCGCCGGTTTTATATTTTGGCTACGTTGGTTTTTCCGTGGCGTTTGCTTTTGCGATTGCTGCCTTGAGTAGTGGGCGGTTGGATGCGGCATGGGCTAAATGGTCACGTCCCTGGACTAATATCGCCTGGGCATTTTTAACTTTGGGGATTGGCCTGGGGAGTTGGTGGGCGTATTACGAATTGGGTTGGGGCGGCTGGTGGTTCTGGGACCCGGTGGAGAATGCCTCATTTATGCCGTGGATAGTGGGCACCGCATTGATTCACTCCTTGGCGGTCACCGAAAAGCGTGGGGTGTTTAAAAGCTGGACAGTATTGCTCGCCATCATTGCGTTCTCACTCAGTTTATTAGGTACATTTTTAGTGCGGTCGGGGGTGCTGACGTCTGTACATTCCTTTGCAGCAGATCCCGAAAGAGGTTTATTTATTTTGGCCTTTTTAATTCTGGTGGTTGGTAGTTCATTAACCCTTTATGCCCTGCGTGCGCCTACGGTAGCCAGCAAGAGTCACTATGATTGGTTGTCGCGGGAAATGTTATTGCTGGTGAATAATGTGGTGCTACTTGCTGCCATGCTGACAGTATTATTCGGTACTTTATTTCCACTGCTGATGGATGGTTTGGGTTATGGCAAGTATTCAGTTGGCCCGCCGTATTTTAATTCAGTGTTTGTACCACTGATGGCGATTCTGATTCTTTTTATGGGGATTGGTCCCACTACCCGCTGGAAAAAAACCAAAGTGGATTATCTGCAATCCAAATTAATGATTGCTGCTGTGGTGAGTGTGCTAGTGGGTATTGCCTTTCCGTTTTTCTATGGCGCTGAATATAATATTGCCGCTGCTTTGGCGGTGTGTTTTGCCGCTTGGTTGTTATTTTCCAGCCTCGCCAACCTGAAAGATAAATTGCGTCACTCGCAGTCAATTATGGCTGGGCTCAAACGTTTACAGTTAGCGTATTACGGCATGCTGATTGCTCATCTGGGTTTTGCCTGTACGGTGTTAGGTGTTTGTCTCACCAGCCAGTATTCTGTGGAGCGCGATTTACGGATGTTGCCCGGGGATGAGTTGGCGTTGGCGGGTTATCAGTTCCAGTTTCAGGGTACCCGTACGATTGAAGGGCCTAATTATCGCGGTGATGAAGGTGTTATTACCGTTACCGAAAAAGGTAAAACCATTGCCACTTTGCATCCACAAAAACGTACTTATAACGCCCAGCAAGGTCAGGTAATGACCGAGGCGGCTATTGATAATGGTCTGTTTCGTGATTTGTATGTCGCTCTGGGTGAGCCTTTGGGTGGTGGCGCCTGGGCAGTGCGAGTGCATTACAAACCCTTTGTGCGCTGGATGTGGTTGGGTGCTATTTTAATGACATTGGGTGGCGCGTTAGCTGCTGTAGATAAACGTTATCGTCTGCGTGCAAGTGCTAGCGTGAGCGAAGAAGAAAATGAACAGTTGATTAAAAGCGCAGCTTTTAATGCCAGTCCGAAAAAAGCCTGAGACTGATAATAATAATGAATCGCTTGAAATTATTTATCCCGCTGATTGCATTTGTGCTGGTAGCTGCATTTTTTTATATGATGATCAACCGCATCGATCAGGGGGAATATAGTCCTCAAAATCTGCCGTCTGCACTGGTGAATAAACCCTTTCCCAGTTTTGCTTTATCACAATTAGAGCAGCCGCAAACACAATTAACCCAAACCGATTTATTGGGTTCCATTGCATTGATCAATGTGTGGGCGACCTGGTGTCCTTCTTGCCATATTGAGCATGGTTATTTAAATATTTTGTCGACTGAGCGAAATATCAAAATTTACGGCGTCAATTATAAAGATCAGGCAGATGCTGCCCAGCGTTGGTTGGCGGAAAAGGGAAACCCCTATCAATTTAATATTTTTGATCCGGCCGGCCGTTTAGGTTTGGACATGGGGGTGACCGGCGCACCTGAGACCTATGTTATTGATCATCGCGGTTTTGTTCGGATGCGTTATCAGGGCCCGTTAAACGAATCGGTTTGGCAAGAAAAGTTCAAGCCATTGATTACCCAGCTCGAAGCTGAGCGCAAAGCTGACCCGCGTTTACAACCTGGAGTCGCAGGATGAGATTGTTATTGCTGTTAATTTTGTTGAGCTCTTGTTACACACAAGCGGTGGTAGAGACTTATGAATTTGACAATGAAGTGACGCGGGAGCGCTACCAGCAATTTATCGATGAGCTGCGTTGCCCCAAGTGTCAAAATCAAAACTTATCCGGTTCCAACTCACCTATTGCTGAAGATTTACGGCGCGAACTTTATCGCTTATTGCAGGATGGGCAATCGGATCAACAAATTGTAGATTTTATGGTGGCACGCTATGGTGAATTTATTCTGTATCGGCCCCGTTTTAATCCAGAGACTGCATTGCTGTGGATGGCGCCAGCGGTTTTTCTTATTTTGGGCTTAGTCATTATCATCGTCGTTTTTCGTCGGCAGAGGCAGGCGGCGTCGGTGGATGGTACCGAACAGGATGGTCAGGATGTTGGTTTGGATGGCACCGAGCGGCAGCAATTACAACAGATATTATCAACGAGTACGGTGACATCGGCTCAGTCCAAGGATCAATCGAATGCCTGAGTTTTTTATAGTCGCCATAGTATTGGTGTTAGTGGCGGCGCTATTTGTATTGTCACCGCTGATGATGAATCGCAGCGCGCAGCAGTCTAGCCGTGAAGGCATTAATATCAGTGTCTTTAAGCAGCGCTTGGCTGAGCTGGAAGCTGATTGTGATAACCGTGATATTACCGAAAAAGAGTTTCTGCAATTAAAAACGGAATTAGAGCGGCGGCTATTGGAAGAGGTCACCAGCCCAGGGGGCGGTGTGACGTCTATTCAGCGGCCATCGTGGAAGTTGCCAGTCATGTTGGCGTTGATGTTGCCGCTGATTGGCTGGGGTGTGTATCAGCAAACGGGTGCTAAAGCGGATTGGGAAATTACCGACACCTTAAAAACACTCAGACATAAAGCCGCTGCCGGTGAAGAGGTTAAAGCCATTGAGCAGCAGTTGTTAAAACAACTGGACGCGCGCTTATTGCAACGCCCTGAAAACCCCCATTACTTAATGATGATTGGTCGCACCCAAATGGAGTTGGCCAATTATCCTGCTGCTACCGACGCTTATCAGCGGCTGGCGCAGGTGTACCCTGAAGACCCGGCGGTGCTGGCACAATATGCGCAGTCACTGTATTTGTCTTCCAATCGTCAATTGACGCCCAAAGTGCAGGCGATATCTGATAAAGCATTGCAGCTGAACCCACAGCAGCCTACGGTACTGGGCATGTTAGGGATCGCCAGTTTTGAAGCGGGCGAATACCAGCAGGCTATTGGCTATTGGCAGCAATTATTACCGATGCTGGGGCCGGTATCACCCAATCGACAAATGATCACTGCCGGTATCGAGCAGGCTAAATCGCTGTTGGCTGAAAGTGGCGTGGTATTAGATGAGGCCCCGGCTCCGGCTGCAGAAGGCGGAGCAATAGCGGTCAGTTTACAATTACAGGTTTCCATAGCTGAACAAGTGGCGGTTGATCCCGATTCTGCAGTCTTCGTTTTTGCTCGCGCCGTAGCGGGGCCGAGAATGCCGTTGGCGGTGGCGCGTTTGCGGGTGGTAGATTTGCCAGCCATAGTTACTCTGGATGATTCTATGGCGATGGCGCCGGGTTTAAATCTTTCCAGCTTTGAGCAGGTGGAAGTCATTGCCCGTATTTCCAAAAACGGTATCGCTAATCGCGGCCCCGGTGATTGGGAGGGCGTATTTGGTCCCGTACAAACCGCGCAGCAAGCCGGACCCATCAGTCTGCAGATCAGCGAGCAAGTGCAATAGCCTGCCGCTGTCATCAAGGTGTAAAAAAATCCGAAAAAGCCCCATTTCAACGTAGTCCTGCTGCGGCAAAAGCTATACACTAAGCGCCGTTTACTGGGGAATTGGTGGCGTAATAAATCGACCGTATTTTGAAATAGTAATTATAATAAATACAACAAGTTACGCCGATAACATAAAGTAAAAGTTAAAGTATAATGCGATTAAAAAGTATCAAGCTGGCGGGGTTTAAATCCTTCGTCGATCCAACCACTGTGTCATTTCCATCAAATCTGGGCTGTGTTGTCGGCCCGAATGGTTGTGGTAAGTCTAATATTATCGATGCTGTACGTTGGGTGATGGGTGAAAGCTCGGCTAAAAACCTGCGTGGCGAGAATATGACCGACGTTATTTTTAACGGCTCGGTTAATCGTCAGCCGGTGGGGCAGGCCTCCATTGAATTGGTTTTTGATAACACCGATGGCAAGGTCGGCGGTGAATATGCCCGCTTTGCGGAAATCGCTATCCGCCGCAAAGTCACCCGCGAAGCCATTTCCGAATACTACCTCAATGGCACCAAGTGCCGTCGCCGGGATATTACTGATATTTTCCTAGGTACCGGTTTAGGGCCGCGCAGTTACGCCATTATCGAGCAGGGTATGATTTCCCGCTTGATTGAATCCAAGCCAGAAGAGCTGCGGGTTTTTATTGAAGAAGCCGCCGGTATTTCCAAATACAAAGAGCGCCGTCGTGAAACCGAAAACCGCATGCGTCGCACACTGGAAAACCTTGAGCGCTTAACTGACTTGCGCGATGAGCTTGAACGCCAGCTACAGCATTTGCAGCGGCAGGCACAAGCGGCTGAGCGCTATACGGAGTTGAAAAAAGAGGAGCGATTGTTAAAGGCGCAATTACAGGCCTTGCAATGGAAGTCCCTGGACGGTCAGGTCAAAGTCTACGAAACCTCCATCCGTGACTTGGAAGTTAAGCTGGAAGGGGTGATTGCCGAACAGCGCGCCGTTGATGCTGATATCGAAAAGTTTCGCGACGTTCATACCGATACCATGGATCGCTTCAACGAAGTACAAGCCCGTTACTATGGTATTGGCGCTGAAATCTCCCGTACTGAACAGAATATTCAACATCAGCAGGAACGCAGCCGCCAATTGAAGGACGATTTGGCGCAAACCGAGCGCAACTATCAAGAGTCAAAACAGCATCTAGTTACCGATACCGAGAAGCAGGAGCGCTGGTCGGCTGAAGTTGAAGAGATTCAGCCAGAGCTGGAATTGGCACAGAGTTCCGAAGAAGAAACCGCAGCGGCATTGCTTGACGCTGAAGAGTCGATGCAAGCCTGGCAGCAGCAGTGGGATGATTTCAATCAGAAAGCGTTGGAGCCACGGCAGAAAGCAGAGGTTCAGCAATCCCGCATTCAACATCTTGAACAGGCGCTGAGTCGCATCCAGCAACGTATTGAAAAACTGGAAGAGGAAAAGTCAGGTTTAAGCGCCGGCCCGGTTGAAGAAGAAATTGAGTTGCTAAACGAGCAGTTGGCTGAAGCCGACATGCAGCGTGAAGAGCAGCAGTTAAAGTTAGAACAGCAGACCGATGAGATTCAGCAATTGCGCGATGGCAATGTTGAGCTGGGTGCCGAGTTGGATAAGTCGCGCAACCAGCTGCAAAGTATGCGCGGTCGGCATGCGTCGTTAGAAGCTTTGCAGCAGGCGGCGCTAGGTCGGCAGCAGGGTGCGATCAGTGATTGGTTAAAATCCAGTGGTCTGGATAGCCAGGCCCGTTTGGCTGAAAATTTAAAAGTAGCTAGTGGTTGGGAAACCGCCGTTGAAACGGTTTTAGGTGAGCATCTGCAAGCTGTCTGTGTCGATGGTTTGGATGCTGTTGCTGCGTTGGCAGCTAATCTCGAGCACGGCAGCATTACGCTATTAGATGCCAATACACCTGCGCTCAATGAAGGTTCCTTGGCAGACACCTTAGCCAGTAAACTGGAGAGTGGTCAGCAGGCACAATCGCTGTTGGCGGGAATTTATGTGGCGGCAGATTTAACGGCCGCGTTAGCGTTGCGCAGTCAGCTCGCTGCCCATGAGTCAGTAGTCACCGCGGATGGTTTATGGATTGGTTCCAACTGGTTGCGAGTTGCTAAAGACTCTGATGAGCAGGCCGGTGTATTACAGCGGCAGCAGGAGTTAGAAACACTGACCGCCAGCATGGTTGATGCCGAGCAAAGCGTTGAGTCGCTTGATAGCCAATTGGCAGCAGGCCGTGAGAAATTAAAGGTTCTGGAAACCAGTCGCGAACAATTGCAGCGTGAAGCGCAGTCGCAGAACAATAAGCATTCAGAGCTGCGTTCAGCGCTGAGTGCCAAGCAAGTTAACATCGAGCAGATCAGTTCACGCCGCGAACGCATCAGCGGTGAAATCGCTGAAAGCCGTGAACAGTTTCAGATGGAGCAGGAAAGTCTGGGCGAAGCACGGATGATTTTGTCGGAAGCGATTGAGTCTATGGAGCAGGATTCCAGTCAGCGCGAAACGTTACTGGCACAACGCGACCAGTGTCGTACGGTGCTGGATAATGCCCGTCAAGCAGCCCGCCATGATAAAGACTCAGCCCACCAATTAGCGATGCGCTATCAATCGCTGCGGGCGCAATTGGATTCGATGAGTCAAAATATCGAGCGTACCCGTTATCAGGTCGAGCAGTTAGAAGAGCGGCGCACCACCTTGTTGGAAGGTATTAGTGGTTCTGATGACCCGGTGGAAGAATTAAAACTGGAGCTGGAAACACAGCTAGAGCAGCGTTTGCAAATCGAAGAGGAGTTAACTGAGGCCAGACGCAAGGTTGATGAAATTGAGCATGGTTTACGTGAGGCTGAAAGCAAGCGCAGCGGGATTGAAGCTCGTGCGCAAACCGTTCGTTCCGAATTGGAGCGCGGCCGTGTAGAAGTGCAGGGTTTACAAGTTCGTCGTCGCACCCTGGAAGAACAGTTGATTGAAACCCAATATGAGCTGGATAACGTGCTGGCTAATCTGCCTGAAGATGCAGAAGAAAAATTGTGGCATGAGAATCTGGAAAGTATTGGGCGGCGTATCGCGCGCTTGGGGCCCATTAATTTAGCGGCAATTGATGAGTATAAATCCCAGTCAGAACGTAAGACTTATTTAGACGCGCAGAATGCTGATCTGGAAGAAGCTTTGCAGACTTTGGAAAATGCTATCCATAAAATTGATAAAGAAACTCGCCAGCGTTTTAAAGATACCTTCGATCAGGTGAATAGCAGTTTGCAAGAGTTGTTCCCGAAAGTATTTGGCGGTGGTACAGCTTATCTGGAAATGACCGGTGATGATTTATTGGATACTGGTATTGCTATCATGGCACGGCCACCAGGCAAGCGTAACAGCACCATTCATTTATTGTCTGGTGGCGAAAAAGCCCTGACGGCTATCGCCCTGGTATTTTCTATATTCCGTTTGAACCCAGCGCCGTTCTGTATGCTGGATGAGGTTGATGCACCATTGGACGATGCCAATGTGGGGCGTTATGCCCGTCTGGTAAAAGAAATGTCCAAGCAGGTACAGTTTATCTACATCACCCACAATAAAATTGCGATGGAAATGGCCGATCAATTGCTCGGCGTGACCATGCATGAACCTGGCGTTTCTCGTCTGGTGACGGTGGATGTTGATGAGGCTGCGGAACTTGCGGCGATATAACGGGTACTAATAGTAGAGGGATGGGTTGGCTGCAGGCAGTGCTGGCTTCTGACGTATTCGCTCAGCGGTTTGAACAGAGTTGCAATGCGCTAAACTGGTGCTAACTTATACCTTTATAGTTAATTAGTTTGGCTATGATTAACGCAGCTATTGTGCTGCATTTTTTGACTCATTCACAAAGGTATTAAGGCTACAATGGAACTCGGTGTTCGCGACTGGATGCTCATTGTTGGTGTGCTGCTTATTTTAGCAGTGCTGATTGATGGCTATCGCCGCATGCGCAATGAGCGTCGCGGTAGAATTCGCATGGCTTTAAATAAACAATTCCTGAACTCCGCTGGTGCCAGTGATGATGATATCGGTACTGGCGAATTGCCTGCGGGTGGTGCTCGCATTGTCGGCCGTCGCGGTGGCAATGAAGAGTTGGACCTGGAGCAATCCGTGCCGATGCTAATGGAGTCAGTTGCGGATGAATTGACCGCAGCTGAATCTGTCATTGATAATGCCAATGACTTGCCTGATGAAATACCTGATCCTATCGATGTCGCCGTAGCCGCAATGGCGGCAAAGGAAGAGCAGCCCACAACAAAAGATAAGCCTCAGGACATTGCCCAGCTAAAGCGTGAAGCAGAGACAAAAGCGGTAAGCAAATCTTCCCGCGTCGAAACTAATCCTGAAGAAGTGGTGGTGATTAATGTCATTGCTAAAAAAGAAGCCTTTAAAGGTCCAGATTTACTTCATATCTTATTGGCCTGCGATTTGCGCTTTGGTGATATGAATATTTTTCATCGCCACGAAGAAAAAGGCGGCAATGGCGCGGTTCAATTCAGTATGGCCAATAGTGTCGAGCCAGGTTTTTTTGATCTTGACACCATAGAAGATTTTACTACTCCCGGTGTCTGCTTTTTTATGAGTGTGCCTGGGCCTAAAGATCCCATCAAAGCGTTTGAATGTATGGTTGAAACCGCGCAGTGTCTGGTGACCAATTTGAATGGTGTGTTACTGGATGAGTCGCGTAGTGCTATGACTAATCAAACACTCGAGCATTGTCGCCAACGCTTGCAGGAACATCAGCGCCGTCAGCTGACGCATGTTTAATGCGTGGTTTATTTAAACCGCTTCTCTAATCTCCGTCGTAGTTGTTCAAAGTCATGACATCAATCCCTGAATTATCCCTGCAGCTAGCACAGTTACGCGCCACTATTAATCAGCATAACTATCGTTATTACGCCCTCGACGATCCCTCTGTACCTGATGCGGAATACGATCGCTTGATGCGTGAGCTGCAAGCAATAGAGACTGAACATCCTGAATTAATTACTGCGGACTCACCAACCCAACGGGTAGGTGCCGAACCCTTGGCCGGTTTCAAGCAAGTGCGTCATGAAGTACCCATGTTGTCTTTGGATAATGTATTTAATGAGCAGGAGTTAAAGGAATTTGGTAAGCGCTTATTGGATCGCTTGGGTGAGGACGAAAGTTTTCATTTGGTTTGTGAGCCCAAATTAGATGGCGCAGCCGTTAGCTTGCTCTATCGCAATGGCAAGCTGGAGCGGGCGCTACTCGCGGAGACGGCTCGGTTGGCGAAGACATTACCCACAATGTACGTACTATTCAATCGATCCCGCTGACCTTATTAGGTGAGGGTTGGCCTGATGTGCTGGAAGTCCGCGGCGAAATTTATATGCCGAAGAAGGGGTTTGATGCGCTGAATGAACGGGCTCGCGCTAATAATGAAAAACTCTTTGTAAACCCGCGCAATGCTGCCGCCGGTAGCTTGCGGCAATTGGATTCGCGTTTAACTGCGCAGCGGCCGCTAGAAATGTGTTGCTACAGCGTAGGATTAGTGGATGGTGGCAAGCTGCCGATCGAACACAGTGCTATTTTGCAGCAACTGCAACAATGGGGTTTTCGTATCAACTCCGAAATGCGTGTGGTTGCGACGATCGATGAGTGTTTGCAGTATCACGATTACTTGCTCGCTAAGCGTAAGGATCTGGCTTACGACATTGATGGCATCGTTTATAAAGTGGATGAGCTGGAACTGCAGGCCGAGTTAGGATTTACCGCTAAAGGCCCGCGTTGGGCAATCGCCCATAAATTTCCTGCGGAGGAAGAAATTACTCGTTTGTTGGGTGTGGATTTCCAGGTGGGCCGCACTGGTGCGATTACGCCGGTGGCGAGATTGGAGCCCGTATTTGTGGGTGGCGTTACCGTGAGCAATGCGACGTTACATAATCGCGATGAAATTGAGCGGCTGGGTGTCAAAATTAACGATACTGTCGTGGTGCGCCGGGCCGGTGATGTGATACCGCAGGTGGCGAAGGTGGTGCTAGAGCGGCGTCCTGATGATGCCCGCGAGATTGTGTTTCCAGAGCAGTGCCCAGTGTGTGATTCCCCTGTCGAACGTATTGAGGGTGAGGCCGTCACCCGTTGTGTTGGCGCATTGGTGTGCGCCGCCCAACAAAAAGAAGCGATTAAACATTTTGCCTCTCGCAAAGCTATGGATGTTGATGGTCTTGGCGATAAATTGGTTGAACAGTTAGTCGATGAGAATCTTATTGGCTCTGTCGCTGATTTGTATCACTTAACGGTAGAGCGGTTGATTGGCTTGGAGCGCATGGGCCAAAAATCTGCTGAAAATTTAGTGGCGGCACTCGAACAAAGTAAGGCGACAACCTTGGCTAAATTTTTATTTGCTTTAGGTATTCGCGAAGTGGGTGAGGCTACTGCCGCGTGCTTGGCGAAACATTTTGGGTCCTTGCCAGCTATTGTGCAGGCTGATAGAGAAGCGTTACTGGCAGTTGATGATGTCGGGCCTATTGTGGCAAAGCATGTGTTTGATTTTTTTCAGGGCGAGCACAGTCAACAATTATTGACGGCATTACAGGCTGCAGGCATTCGCTGGCCCGACGTCGTCGTTAAATCTGCGGATCAATTGCCATTAGCTGGCATGACTTATGTGGTGACCGGGAGTTTGGAGCAAATGGGGCGCAGTGAAGCCAAAGAGAAATTGCAGCATTTGGGTGCTAAAGTTGCGGGTAGCGTGTCAAAAAAGACTGATTGTGTGGTGGCGGGGCCTGGTGCAGGTTCAAAATTAGCCAAGGCGCAAGAACTCGGTGTCGATGTCATTGATGAGGCCGGATTTTTAATATTGCTGAAAAAATATCAGGCACTTTGATTTTTACTGGACAAATATCAGCGATCAACTAGAAGTGGTGTTATGAATAAAAAACAATATCTGCTGCTGTTATTGTTACCGCTACTCTTTCTGGTTGGCTGCACCGTCTCCCCACCCAAAAACCAAAGTAATATCTGTGAAATCTTTCGGGAAAAAGATGATTGGTATGATGAGGCTGAAGACGCGCGCAGTAATTGGTATTTACCTATTCCCACGATGATGGCAATCATGTATCAAGAGTCCCGGTTCCAACAGAAAGCAAAACCACCGCGCACCAAAATTTTAGGGTTTATTCCTGGTCCCAGGCCTTCAGATTCCTATGGTTACTCACAAGCGAAAGATGATACCTGGGATTGGTATATCAAGAGCAGCGGTAATTATGGCGCGGATCGGGATGACTTTGCTGACGCTATTGATTTTATTGGTTGGTATAACAGCGTCAGTCGGAAGAAATGCAATATCAAGCCAGATGATACTTACCACCTTTATCTGGCTTACCACGAAGGTCATGGTGGCTTTAATCGGCGTACTTATAATAAAAAGCCATGGCTAAAAGGCGTGGCAAAAAAAGTCTCGGCGCGGGCTGCGCGCTACCAATCACAACTCAATAGTTGCGAGAAAGAACTGCAGGGTCCCTGGTGGAAATTTTGGTGAAGACAAGACCTTGTTCATGGTAGGGATAAATCTGTAGTCAAATTACCTATAACAACGCTTTACTAAATTTAAATTAATGCTTGCTCAGCGTTGTTCAGTAGTTCTCGATAGCAATAAAAACTGTACTTTTGCCCAATAAAATAAACCATAGCTACTGATATTGTTAGTGGCTTATGCTTTAATTGGCAGGCTTATTTGTCTGTAATTCGGCGCTAGAACGAAGCAGGGAAAAGAGGGTGATAAACACTCCGGCAATTAGCTTATTACATTAAATTTAAATCGGGAAGGCAGTTTTGAAACCAACAGATATTAAAGATCCGGAGTACTTTCATAAAGTCGTGGATTGTCAGTACGCTTGTCCGGCGCATACCCCTGTTCCAGAGTATATCCGCTTAATTGCAGCCGGGCGTTATACCGATGCTTATATGGTGAACTGGGAATCTAACGTTTTCCCCGGTGTACTAGGTCGCACCTGTGACCGCCCTTGTGAGCCAGCTTGTCGACGTGGTCGAGTAGAAGAACAACCGGTGGCGATTTGTCGGTTAAAGCGGGTAGCGGCAGATAATAAAAATGACGATGACGTTAATGCGTTGATGCCGGTTATTCCCGAGCAGAAAAACGGCAAGCGTGTTGCCTTGATTGGCGGCGGACCAGCGTCATTAACCGTGGCCAGAGATTTAATGCCACTGGGCTACTCGATTGACCTTTATGATGACCAGCCCGCCGGTGGCGGTTTCATGCGTAGCCAGATCCCTTCATTCCGGCTGCCAGTGCAAGTGCTGGATCAGGAAGTTAATTACATTACTGATATGGGCGTAGTGACTCAATACAATCACTATGTCGACAGTTTAAAAACAATTTTAGATAAAAATTATGATGCGGTCTTTATCGGTACCGGTGCCCCCCGAGGTCGCGATTTGACCATCACGGGTCGTGAAGAAGGTGCAGACAATATTCATATTGGTATCGATTGGTTGTCCAGTGTGGCGTTTGAGCACCGTGAAGCGATTGGCAAAAAAGTTATTGTATTAGGTGGTGGTAATACCGCCATGGATTGCTGCCGTACTTCACTCCGCTTAGGTGCCCAGGACGTTAAAGTCGTAGTGCGCAGCCCGCGTTCTGAAATGAAAGCCTCCCCTTGGGAAATTGAAGATGCCGAACGCGAAGGCATTCCAATGTTTGAAAATCATGTGCCACTGGAGTTTGTTGTTGATAATGGCAAATTAGTTGGCATGAAGTTCGACAAGGTGCGCGCCGAATATGATGACAGTGGCAAGCGTTCGCTGGTGAGCCTCGGTGAAGCGCCAGTACTGATTGAATGTGATGATGTTTGTATCGCTATTGGCCAGGACAATGCTTTCCCGTGGATTGAGCGTGATTTAGGCGTGGAGTTTGGTAAGTGGGATATGCCAGTAGTTGATACGCAAACATTCCAATCTAAAAACCCTAAAGTCTTTTTTGGTGGTGACGCTGCATTCGGTCCGGAAAATGTTATTACCGCTGTTGCTCATGGCCATCAGGCGGCAGTTTCTATCGATCTATTTCTCAACGGTAAAAGTGTTAGTGAGCGTTTGGCCCCGGGGACTAATTTAGTTAGCCAAAAAATGGGTATTCACGAATGGAGCTATGACAGCAGCGTGGTCGATGATGTGCGCTATGCCGTACCTCATGCCGAAGTTCAGCTGTCATTAACTGATCGTAAAATGGAAGTTGAGCTGGGCTTTGATACCGCGATAGGTTTTGCTGAAGCACAACGTTGCCTGAATTGTGATGCGCAAACGGTGTTTACCGAAGCTAAATGTATTGAGTGTGATGCCTGCGTTGATATTTGTCCGACTGACTGTATTACCTTTACTGCTCCGGCTGAAGATGAAGCCGAGTTGCGTACTCGCTTAAGTGCGCCAGCTAATAATTTGTCACAGGATTTATATATTTCAACGGATGCGCTACCCACCAAGCGCATTATGGTAAAGGATGAGAATGTCTGCTTGCATTGTGGTTTGTGTGCCGAACGCTGTCCTACTGCAGCTTGGGATATGCAGAAGTTTATGTATGAAGTAACTAAAGCCGGTAATTATGCCGACGAAGTTACGGCTAACAGTAATTAAGGCGGGCGGGTAGTATTATGACAACAGTTAACAACATCACTTCCGTCAATGATCTGGTAATCAAATTTGCCAATGTCAACGGTACCGGTTCTGCTAGTGCTAACAATATGTTTGCCAAAGCGGTTTTCCGTATGGGTTTATCAGTTAGCCCCAAAAATATATTTCCTTCGAATATTCAAGGTTTACCCACATGGTACGAAGTTCGGGTCAGCGATAAAGGCTATACCGGTCGTCGCGGCGGTATCGATATTATGGTCTGTGTTAATCCGCAAAGTATGGCCAAAGATATTCAGGAGGTTTCACCCGGCGGTTATTTTATTTACGACAATACCAAGGTCTTGGATTTACGTTTGTTGCGCAATGATATTACCTTTATCGGTTTGCCATTAACTAAAATTTGCCTGGAAGAATATAAAGATGCCCGACAGCGTCAGCTGTTTAAAAACGTTATTTATGTCGGCGCATTAGCAGCTTTGATTAATATTGAATTTGACGCATTGACCGGTTTGCTAGCCGATCAGTTTAAAGGTAAAGAGAAGCTGATTGCGCCAAACGTACATGCCATGGAATTAGGGTTTCAATACGCGCAAGCACATTTTAGCTGTCCTTTAGGTGTGCGACTTGAGCGTCGCGATAATCTGGGTGATAAGATTTTAATCGATGGGAATACTGCCTGTGGTTTAGGCGCAGTTTATGGCGGCGCAACTATGGCCGGTTGGTATCCGATTACACCTTCTACTTCCGTTGTTGAAGGTTTCGAAAAATACTGTAAGCGTTTAAGGATCGACCCTGGTTCGGGTAAAAAGAATTACGCCATCGTGCAGGCGGAAGATGAGTTGGCCGCGATTGGTATGGTTATCGGTGCTAGTTGGAATGGGGCTCGGGCATTTACCGCTACCAGCGGCCCGGGAATATCTTTGATGAGTGAGTTTTTGGGCTTGGCGTATTTTGCTGAAATCCCAACGGTGTTGATCGATGTGCAGCGTACCGGCCCGTCAACAGGGATGCCGACACGGACTCAGCAGTCCGACGTTATGGCTTGTGCCTATGCTTCACACGGTGATACCAAGCACGTATTGGTATTCCCCTCAACGCCAAAAGAATGTTTTGATATGACTGCCGATGCTTTTGATTTGGCTGAGCATTTACAGACGCCGGTGATTATGTTGACTGACCTGGATTTGGGCATGAATGATAATATGTCCGATCCATTAGAGTGGGATGATAACCGCGCTTATAACCGCGGCAAAGTATTCAGTGAGCAGGATCTGGAAGAAATGGCTGGTAAATTTGGTCGTTATCTGGATGTGGATGGTGATGGTATTCCTTACCGTACTTATCCGGGAACTCACCCTACAAAAGGTTCGTTCTTTACCCGTGGTACATCGCGTGATGAGTACGCGGTGTATACGGAGGACGGTGCCGAGTATGTAAAAAATATGGAGCGCTTGCTGCTCAAGTGGGAAACAGCCAAAGCGTTGGTGCCGCAGGCCGAAATTATTTTAGCGCAAGGCGGTAGTAAAATTGGTGTGCTTCACTTTGGAACCAGTATGGATGCGACGCTGGAAGCTGCAGATTATTTGGCGGAAGAGGGTATGGCAGTAGATACCTGTCGTATTCGTGCCTTCCCTTTTAATCAGGACGTGGAAGATTTTATTGCCAGTCACGAAACAGTGTTTGTTGTTGAGCAAAACCGCGACGCACAAATGCGTTCTCTATTGGTGAATGATTGTGACATCGATCCCAAGCATTTGAATAAAATTCTGAGTTATGACGGCATGCCGATCACGGCGCGATTTATTCAACAGAAAATCAATGACCATATGACTGAGGCAAAAGTCACGCCTATCCGTCAGAAAGTCAACAAAGATAATCACTAAGGGTGTGATGACATGAGTTATATAAAACCAAATTTTCGTCACCCTGAGTTACCAGTTAACGATTTAGGGTTTACTAAAAAGAATTACGAGGGTGCAATTTCAACCCTGTGTGCCGGTTGTGGGCACGATTCGATCAGTGCTGCGATTGTTGATGCAATTTTTCAATTGTCGATACCGCCGCATAAGGTTGCAAAGATGTCTGGTATTGGCTGTTCATCAAAAACGCCGACCTATTTTTTGGGTAATTCACACGGATTTAATTCGGTACATGGGCGGATGCCATCAGTTGCCACTGGCGCTAATATGGCTAACCGTGACCTGACTTATATTGGTGTTTCAGGAGATGGTGATACGGCGTCAATCGGTATGGGCCAATTTACCCATGCAGTACGTCGTAATTTGAATATGATGTATATCGTTGAAAATAACGGCTGCTATGGGCTCACCAAAGGTCAGGATTCGGCAACCTCTGATGTCGGTTCTATGAGTAAAAAAGGTGAGCCTAATCCGTTTGAGCCGATTGATTTGGCCAGTGTGGCTTTACAGTTAGGTGCGACTTTCGTGGCGCGTAGTTTCTCTGGTGATAAAGCGCAACTGGTACCATTAATCAAAGCGGCAATTTCCCATCAGGGGTTTGCATTTATTGATGTAATTTCACCCTGTGTGACGTTCAATAACAACCCGGGTTCAACCAAGGGTTACGAACACGTACGTGATCACCTTGCGGCAACAGGTACAGTGGATTTTGTGCCAATGAAAGAAGAAATTACCACGGCGTATAATCCGGGTACTTCTCAGGAAGTTACTTTGCATGATGGCGCGGTAGTACATTTACATAAAGCGGATGAGAAACTGGACATTAATAATCGCCGTTCAGCGTTGGCCTTAATTAAAGACTATAAAGCCAAAGACCAGATTTTGACGGGGTTGTTATATATGGATCCTAACTCGCAAGAGTTACATGACACGATTGCCAGCTCGAATAAGCCGCTGCGTTCATTAACGGAAGCAGATTTATGTCCAGGTGGAAAAGTGCTAGCCAACATTAATGAAAGTTTTCGTTAGACACGATTACTGCCGAACATTTGACATAAAAAAACCGCAGCAACAGCTGCGGTTTTTTTATGGAAGTAGCACTAGTCCGTTTTAGCTGGCTTGGGTAATAGCGGTTTTTTTATGGCTGGCCAAAATAATTCCTCTGCCCAGTGTAGTCTGGCTGAAATGGGTAATCCGTATTGGGTTTGTCGACTATTGGGGATTTTGGCGGTGCCAAAAATTATATCGTAAATAAATAATGTCACCGCATAGTTACCGTTGGGATGGGCGCTTTTACCGTAGGCGTGATGCGCATGATGGGTGTCAGGCAAAGTAATAACGCGTTCGATAAGCCACCAGGCTGGTGTTGCCCAAGGGGTTTTGCTGCGCAACCACAGGTCCCAGCGATAATTGCTGTGAGTAAGAATATTAGTAAAAAAGGTTATGAGTACGGCTACTACAAAGGCTTCGCCCTGACCGAAATAGGTGGCGAATGCGCCCATCCAGGTTTGGGGTAAAAGCATCACCCAAAAGATATTGTAACGATAAACAACGCCGACATTTAATTGTTGGGCGCTGTGATGGGTGCGGTGAATCTTCCATAACCAGCGCCACTCATGAGCCGAGCGGTGAATCCAATAGTGCAATAATTCTTCAACCAAAAAGATAAATAGAAACGCTTTCCAAAATGCGATATGACTAAGGCTGCCGGCCAGGTCTCCCCACAGTTGAATGACCATATAGCCTGCTAGCGAGCCGATCAGGGCGCCGGAAATTGTCCCTTGAAACAGAATTCCCATCGCCGTAAAAGCGGCGTCACGTGCAGGACGGGGACCGCGTTGGATACGGCCACCAAACCACTCGATAGCAAAGGCGGCGCTGAACACGCCAACAACAATTAACCCTAAGATACTACTGTTCATATTTTGCTGGCCTCAACATTCGCGGTGAGAGCACCGGTTAGATAGGTGATTAGATTTTTTACCCGCCACTCTAGGTTGGCGTCATCCATTACCAACTCCCCTCGGCGACGCATGGCATCCCATTCAGTAATGGTATTAAGGAGGTGCAGACCGAGCAGCCTTATTCGTTCCATCGCAATTTCTGCGCCTAACACCGGCGTTAACAGCTCGATTAATTTAGCGCCTATCGCAATGGCGGCGGAGGATCGATGTTGGTGCTGAGTGAATAGCAACTGCCATTCCCGTTGACTCATCAATTGTGCTAACAAACTCAAATAATAACTTTCCCGGATCGGTTTTGTTAATTCGTTGGCAAAGGGCGTGACAAGGGCTTCGACCAGACAATATAAATTAGCGTCGCGCTGCTCCGAACTGAGGGTGTCCAGTAGCTGCTGGCGCTCAAGATTGAGCGGTGTCATTCGATAATCGAGAATTGCGTTAATTAGACCCTCTCTGCAGCCAAAGTGATAATTAAGCGCGGAGTGATTTTTTTGACCTGCTGCTCGGGCTATTTCACGAGTCGATACCGCTCCCAGGCCTTTTTCGGCGAGCAGGCGTTCAGCGGCAGTTATTAATTCAATAGCGGTGGCACTGAAGTCTGAAGGTGCTGCTGGCGTATTGGCTGCTGTGGTCTGAGAGAGTGTGTTCATATCAATAATTTAAGACGAACGTCTTAATAAGTCAACCGTCTTAAATTACTGTCTGGTCATCTTTACGTTGACCGAGCAGACTGACAGCGGTATAAAAACGACTCATATTCGCTACAGGATTTTCATGCTTATTAATCCTTATTCAAAACGTCGAATGGCTGGCGCTGTACTACTGAGCTGGTTGTTGCTCACCGTGTTCAGCTGCGGCGCATTTGCTGCTGTGGATTTGGCTAAGACAGACCCTGCCGAATTAGCGGTCGCAAGTCATCATGCTGATATGCCTTGCTGTGATGATCAGCTGATAGACTTTGAGTGTTGTGATGCTCCGGTCGCGCTAATGGCTGCAGCTGTTAAATTGGAGGCTGGAGACAAAATTCAGGCTGAAGCAGTTGCTGCGCTTATTCTCGCAAATAGCAATCCTGTTTCAGCTCGTGCACCGCCGCTGAGTTATTACCCTCGATGGCAGCTAGCGCAAGTTTCTGGTCTGCCACGCATTCACTTGTTGAACTGTACCTTTCAGATTTAATCCTTCTCTTTTTTTTGCTGCGTATCGACATTTTTATGTCGGTGCTGATGATTGTGCGTGGTTTCTACGACGCCGGTAATAGATAGATAAAGAGAATTTTTATGACACTATTCAATCTGTTTCGTTTACTGATAGTTGCGGCGTTGCTGGCTGGCGCATTTTGGTTGGGGGCGAACAGCCAAACCTCTCAACCTGCGTTAGCAGCATTAGATTCTGCCCCTTTGTACTGGGTGGCGCCAATGGATCCGAACTACCGTCGAGATAAACCAGGAAAATCGCCAATGGGCATGGACTTGGTGCCGGTTTATGCAGGGCAGTCAGCGCGTGGAGGTAATGATTCTGTTGATGTGACAGTCTCAGCTGCGGTAGTTAACAATCTTGGCGTCAAAACCACCGGCGTTGAATTTTCTCCCTTGCAGCAAACGCTAAATACGGTGGGTTATGTGCGGTTCGATGAAGACCTGTTGCATCATATACATGTGCGCGTTGATGGCTGGATTGAAACTCTCAATGTGAGCGCCGAGGGTGATCCCGTTAGCAAGGGAGAGTTACTATTTGAACTATATTCACCGACTTTATTTAATGCGCAAAAAGATCTGTTGCTGGCTATGGGTAATGGTGGCGAGCAGCTGATCCGCTCGGCCAAGCAGCGCTTGCGATTAATGGGTATGCAAGCTCAACAAATTGAGCAAGTAGCAAGCTCGGGGCAGGCAAAAGAGCGTATTGGTGTTTTTGCTGAACATAATGGC
Source organism: Oceanicoccus sp. KOV_DT_Chl (assembly GCF_900120175.1). NCBI lineage: Bacteria > Pseudomonadati > Pseudomonadota > Gammaproteobacteria > Cellvibrionales > Spongiibacteraceae > Oceanicoccus > Oceanicoccus sp. KOV_DT_Chl. Next base: position 159,043 of record NZ_FQLF01000007.1, on the reverse strand, counting down.
ATTGTTAATGCGCTAAACGTACGTCATGGCATGTATATAGAGCCGGCTAATGAAATTATGGCGGTAGCTTCTGTGCAGCGGTTATGGGTTATTGCCGAGGTATTCGAACGTCAGGCAACCTGGTTGCAACAAGGTCAAAACGTTAGCATTGCGGTTGATAGTTATCCAGGAGAGCAGTGGCAGGGCGTCGTTGATTATATTTATCCGGTGTTAAACAGTGATGCTCGTACCTTGCAAATACGGGTGCAGGTAAAAAATGATGACGGTCGTTTAAAGCCTAATATGTTTGCCAACTTATCGATTGATACCCGCAACGACACTTCGGTTTTACATATTCCCCGGTCGGCTTTAATTGCTGATGGTCACTCGCAGAGAGTGGTTAAATCAATGGGTGCCGGAAAATTCCGTTCAGTTGTCGTGGTTGTCGGTCAACATGCCGGTGATCGGGTTGAAATAATCAAGGGGGTTACAGCGCAGGATAGCGTGGTAATTGCTGCGCAATTTTTAATTGATTCTGAATCCAATGTGGCAGCTGAGTTCGACCGTATCGATGATGGCATAAGCACTAGCAAAGAGTCAGGTGATAGCCATGATTGAGTTAATTATTAGCAGCTCAATACGCTATCGTGTCGTGGTGATACTGCTGGCATTAATTGTTTTATTGGCAGGCGGCTATGCAGTAAAAAATATTGCTATCGATGCGATTCCGGATTTATCGGATGTACAAGTGATTATTAAAACCTCTTATCCAGGACAGGCCCCGCAGGTGGTGGAAGATCAGGTGACCTATCCATTAACCACAGCCATGCTGGCGGTGCCGAAGGCGCAAACTGTCAGAGGTTTTTCTTTTTTTGGTGACTCTTATATTTATATTATTTTTGAGGAAGAGACTGATATTTATTGGGCGCGTTCGCGAGTGCTGGAATATCTCAGTCAGGTCACACCTAAATTGCCGACGGCGGCAAAGCCCGTACTAGGGCCTGATGCAACAGGTGTCGGTTGGGTGTACCAATATGCGTTGGTTGATCGTAGTGGTCAACATGGTTTGCAAGAGTTGCGCAGCTTGCAGGATTGGTTTTTAAAATTTGAATTACAAACCGTTGCCGGGGTATCAGAAATTGCCACCATTGGCGGCATGGTAAAACAGTATCAAGTGGTGGTCGATCCTAACCGCTTACGTGCTTTCAATATGCCGCTGAGTCATATTCATGCTTCAATTCAGCGTGCTAATCAGGAAGTAGGTGCTTCGGTGATTGAGATGGCAGAAGCGGAGTATATGGTAAGAGCTAGCGGTTATCTTCAATCCATCAGTGATATTGAGCAGGTACCATTAGGTTTAAATGAGGGCGGCACACCGATACTGCTAGGCGATATCGCACAAGTCAGTGAAGGGCCACAGATGCGTCGTGGAATTGCTGAACTCAATGGTGAAGGTGAAGTTGTTGGCGGTATCGTAGTCATGCGTTATGGCGAAAATGCACAGCGTACGATTGCTGCCATCAAACAAAAAATTCAGCAATTGAAGCCCGGATTACCGACGGGAGTGGAAATCGTTGAAGTCTATGATCGCACCCAGTTGATTTCATCAGCGGTGAGTAATCTCTACGAAAAAATAGCGCAGGAATTACTGGTAGTAACCATAATATGCGCGCTATTTTTGTTTCATTTTCGTTCATCTTTGGTGGTTATTATCAGTCTGCCGATGGCGGTTATCTGCGCCTACCTGATTATGTATTGGCAGGGATAAACGCAAACATCATGTCGCTTGGAGGCATTGCCATTGCCATCGGTGCGATGGTGGATGGCGCTATTGTAATGATAGAAAACGTGCATAAACATAGTGAAAAAACGCCACTAACAGATAGCAATCGCTGGCAAATAATTAATGATGCAGCGGTCGAAGTCGGTAGACCTTTATTCTTTTCATTACTTATCATAGCGGTCAGCTTTGTGCCGGTTTTCGCCTTGCAAGCGCAGGAAGGAAAATTATTTTCGCCGCTGGCGTATACCAAAACCTATGCAATGGCGGCGGCGGCAATTCTGGCAATCACTTTGGTGCCGGTGTTAATGGGGTATTGCATCCGTGGCAATATTACGCCAGAGCAACGCAATCCATTAAATCGTTTGCTAGTGAGTGGTTATCAGCCTTTGCTCAGGGCCGTACTGACCTATCCAAAAACCACCTTGTTGCTAGGTGCGTTAATGATGGCTACCGTATGGTTGCCACTGCAAAAAATTGGCAGTGAGTTTATGCCGCCTTTGGACGAAGGCGATTTAATGTATATGCCCACCACTTATGCAGCGATATCTATTGGTAAAGCCAGACAGTTATTGCAACAAACCGATAAATTAATTGCCACAGTGCCGGAGGTGAAATCGGTATTTGGTAAAGTGGGGCGAGCAGAGACCGCCACTGATCCGGCACCATTGACGATGATAGAAACGGTTATTCAATTTGAACCTAAAGAGCAGTGGCGCGACGGGATGACCAAGTTGAAGTTGCAGCGGGAATTAGACAGCTTGCTGCAATTACCCGGCGTGTCTAACAGTTGGGTTATGCCGATAAAAACCCGTATCGATATGTTAGCCACGGGTATTAAAACGCCATTAGGTATCAAGGTGGCCGGGCCGGATATGACTCAGATTGAAAAAATAGGTAAGCAGTTAGAGCGAATATTACCGCAAGTGGCGGGTACCGAATCGGTTTATTCTGAACGCACAGATGGCGGTCGCTACATTAATGTGGATATTAATCGACGGCAAGCGGCGCGCTATGGATTAAATATCGCTGATGTACAGGCGGTGGTTAGTACCGCGATTGGTGGCAGTAATGTCAGCGAAACGGTTGAGGGAGTGGAGCGGTTCCCAGTTAATTTACGTTATCCACAGCGCTACCGGGATTCCGCTGAACAACTTAAATTATTACCAATCGTAACCGTTGCCGGCCATCATATTGCTTTAGCGGATGTTGCCACTGTCACTATAGATTCTGGGCCGCCGGTGATAAAGACGGAAAATGCACGGCTCAATGGTTGGAGTTATATTGATATTGAGGGGCGGGATTTGGGGTCCTATGTGGCCGAGGCGAAACAAGTGGTCGCTGAGCAATTGGATCTTCCTGCGGGTTATTCGCTGACATGGGCTGGTCAGTATGAATATCTGGAGCGGGCGAAACAAACCTTCTTATGGGTAATTCCGTTGGTCATCGCTACGATTGTATTGTTGCTATATTTAAATTTTCGTCGCTGGAGCGATGTGTGGATTATTTTATTAACACTGCCTTTGTCGGTGGTTGGTAGTTTGTGGTTTATATGGTGGCAGCAGTACCAGTTTTCGGTAGCGGTCATGGTTGGGTTTATTGCGCTGGCAGGAGTAGCGGTAGAAATTGGGGTATTAATGTTAGCGTATTTACATCAAGCCTGGAATTTGCGTTTGCAAAGTGGTGATGAGTTGACTGATGATCATTTGAAGGACGCCATTATGGACGGTGCTGGCTTGCGAGTGCGGCCAATTATGATGACAGTGCTGGCAACAGTGATCGGCTTGTTGCCGATTATGGTTAGTGACGGTGTGGGTTCAGAGATGATGCAGCGTATAGCTGGACCGATGGTTGGTGGGATGGTCACTGCGGTTATGTTATCGCTAGTGCTTATACCGGCAGCTTTTTATTGGCAGGTGTCTAGAGGGTTTAAACACAAGAAGTCGATTATTTCAGGCAAAGGGTAGAAATATTTTATAGTTGTCGAGCAGGGATAAGCAGGTAAAACGGGGTGCCTTCTAAACCCACTAAAACTTAATCATGCTTAATGGCTTACTTTTGTTTTGAATAGTCACCACGCTATATCGCTCTGCCATAATGTCAGGATTCCAGTGGTGATAATCAATGCCTGCCTTTAAGCTAAGCTCGCGAACAAAGTGCTCGGGATGATTTACCTGCTGCCAGATACTGGGTAAAAAAGTTGCGCTGAGATCGCCGTCAGTTAGCACTAATCCATCAGCGCCGGGACGTAACTGTGCTACTAGCTCCGCTGCTGTGGCGCAGGGTAATTGTTCTAAATCTCCCAATAAGGCTATTTCTATTTCTAATAAACTTAACTCGTCATGGGTAAGGGCAGGAAAGCGATTGTCTTCAAATGCCGCACAGTAAGCATTTTCACTAAGATTTTCTATCAAGGATTGCTCGGTCTGAATAGAACCTATGCAACCTTTAAGCAGACTATCAATTTTTAATGTCACAAAGGTTGCGCAGGGCTGATGTAATACGGTGTCGTACTGTTGCAGATTGACTTCCAGTCGGGTCCCCATCGTTAAGCCGTGGTGGATAGAGCCATGTGCGGCGGCAAGCATTTGTTGCTGTTGAATAGCTGAATACATAATGGCTTATAGCTTAGTTATTATCGATACTGGTACTTGCTGTCATGTACTAGATTTTGTGCTTAGCCTGTAATGGATGCAAGCCTTTGTTATGCGTAATAATTATTACCCTGCTGTAATTAGTGTTTACTTTCTGTGGATAGCATAATAAGGCGCTAACTTGGTGGTCCCTGAGAATAGCCACCCATTGACATAATAGTGGAGCCTGTCTCAATGTCTAAAAAGTGTTTAAATCTGGCCGGTATAGTTGCCGCTTGTTGCTTGCTGGTAGCTACTACGCAGGCTGCGGTCACTGATGATAGCCATTCGTTGCTTGGTTCTTCTGCTTTGCATGTGCCCTGTACCGATAGAACGCCATTGCGGCGTGCCTTTTTTGGTGACACGCATGTACACACTAAATATTCGTTAGACGCCAGCACCCAGGATACCCGCACCACACCTGCACAGGCATACCAGTTTGCCAAAGGAGAGAAAATTGGCATACAGCCATGGTCGGATGATGGCCAGCCCCTGCGCTATTTACAATTAGCGCGACCTTTGGACTTTGCTATGGTGACCGACCATGCTGAATTAATGGGGGAGGTCAGTATTTGTAATACGCCTGGATTGGACGGTTATGGTTCCTGGCAATGTATGATTTATCGTAATTTTCCCCGTGTTGGATATTACTTGTTTAATGCCACCGCTATGTCGATGAAAACCCGCTTGGGTTTTTGTGGCGATGATGGTCAGATTTGTATTCAGGCAGCCTCGATGCCGTGGCAGGAAATGCAGCAAGCGGCAACAGATGCTTATGATCAAAGCGAAAATTGTGAATTTACCTCTTTCGTTGCCTTTGAATGGACGGGCGTTAGTAGCTCATCAGACGGTGCGCAAAACCGCCATCGCAATGTGATTTTTCGCAACGACGCTGTCCCCAGCTTACCGATTAATTCGGTAGAAACGCCTGCGGCTCATCAACTATGGGATAGCCTGGATGAGCAATGTATTGATGCCGGGACCGGTTGTGATGTTATTGTAATACCGCATAATTCTAACCTGAGTGACGGTTCTATGTTTACCGGTATGCGTGGCGATCAACCGATCACCGCCACTGATGCTAGGCAAACAGCTCGCTTTGAAACGTTGGTAGAAGTTATGCAGCACAAAGGCAGCTCTGAATGTTTTTTTGGTGCCTACGCCGGTGTGCCTGAAGATGAGCTCTGTGCGTTTGAGCAATTACCTTATAATAATTTCAGCGGCCAAAGTTTTGAATCACAGAGAGAAATACCGAGGCCGGAAGGCGATTTTTTACGTGAAGTATTACGCGATGGTTTACGCTACCAACAAAAACTTGGAGTTAATCCATTTAAATGGGGCTTTATTGGTAGCACTGATACGCATCTGGGCGCACCTGGCGCCACCGCTGAAGATAATTTTCTAGGTCACGGTGGTGCCGGTGAGCCTGCGAGTGAAAGCGTTAATGTCTTACCTGATGCGCTGGAATTTAACCCTGGTGGTTTGGCGGTGTTGTGGGCAGAACAAAACACCCGTGATTCGTTATTTGCTGCAATGCGCAGAAGAGAGGCCTTTGGTACCAGTGGCCCGCGTATGACCGTTCGTTTTTTTGGCGGCTGGGACTATCCACAGAATTTGTGTGAGCAGGCTGACTTTGTTGAGCAGGGTTACGCCGGTGGGGTGCCGATGGGTGGTGATTTAACACTAGCCGCGAATGCTCAAATGGCAGCTCCGCGCTTTGCCGTGCAGGCCAGCAAAGACCCTGGTGATATTAATGGTTCAGGTACACCGTTACAGCGCATTCAAATTATCAAAGGTTGGGTTGATGCGAAAGGGGTCTCGCAAGAGGCGATTTATGAAGTGGCAGGCAACCCGGACAATGGCGCTGCCGTGAATTTGTCCAGCTGTGAGACCCGCGGTAGCGGTTATCAACAGCTTTGTACTGTATGGCAGGATCCTGCGTTTAACGCTGAAGAAAATGCCTGGTACTACGCGCGGGTGGTAGAAAACCCCACTTGCCGTTGGAGTCAGAAAATTTGTGCCGGCAATGGTGTTGATTGCAGCAACCCTAAAACTATCACGGACGGATTGGAGGCTTGTTGTTCAGAGGAGCATAGGCCGGTTATCCAAGAGCGCGCATGGACTTCACCTATTTGGTACAATGCGCCGCATGATTAAGCTTAAGCATATATTGCTTATGATGTTCTTATTTTTCGCGCTGGGTTAAATCACTTCATGCTCTCTTTTATTCGTCAGCCGTGGCTGCATTTTTTAATCATCGGCTGGCTCCTTTTCATCATTCAGCAGCAGTTGCAAACCACGCCGCGCACCATTATATATGCGCCCTCTACAGAAAAAATTGCCGAGCTCCGTGGGCAATGGTTGCGTACCACTGGCAGAGTACCTTCCGAAAAACAAGTGCAGCAGTTGATCAACAATGAAATAGATCGGGAGATTTTATTTCAGCAGGCGATTAAGCATGAATGGCACTTGACCGATACAGTGGTACGGCAGCGTTTGATTAAAAATATGCAGTTTCTTAATTCAGAACAGGCCAGTGCTGTTGAGCATGACGAGCGAGAGTTATTAAAAATGGCGCTGTCAATGCAGCTGCATATAAATGATGTGGTGGTGCGGCGGCGATTAATTCAGCGTATGGAAATGTCAGCATTTGCGCCGGTACGTAATATGCAACCTTCTGCGCAGCTATTAGAACAACTCTATCAACAGCAGCAAGCACAACTAATGAAACCAGCGCTGGTGAAGTTTCAGCATATATTTGTGAGTCGTGATACGCACGCAGATCCCAAAAGATATGCGCACCAATTATTACAAGATGTGAGTACCCTGAATGACTCGCAGCAACTTGATTCCTTGAGCGATCCTTTCTTGCATGGCTTTGATTTTAATTTTCTCAACGTTAATCAAGTCGCCCGTTATTTTGGGGTGAGTTTTGCCGAGGCATTATTTCAGCTTGCAATAAAGTTGACTGATGATACGCGTTGGCAGGGGCCACTAACATCGAGTTTCGGTGAACACTTGGTATTGATTACACAGTATCGGCCCGCGCAGTTAAAAACCTTGCCCGAGGCAGAAAAACAGTTAATTTCGCAATGGCGTCGTGAGCAAGAGCAGCAAGCCCTGGATGCATTGTTACAGCAATTACGCAGTGATTATGAAGTGGTTCAGCCTACGGTGATGGAGGCAATGATTAATGCGCAATAATCGTCGTCGAGTTCCGTCTTTGAGCCAATTTATGCACTGGCTATTTATATTGTTACTGTTAGCTGCAATGCCAGCTGCTGCGCATAAATTAGCGCCATCGTTATTACATTTGACTGAGCAATCTACAAATACTTATGCGGTATTCTGGAAAACGCCATTAGCGACCAGTGCTGGACAAAGTTTACAGCCACAATTACCCGATAGTTGTGTGGTGGTAAATCAACCTGAAGCAAAAGAACAGGGGACTGCCAGAATATGGCGTTGGCAGGTCAGCTGCAGTGGCAGTCTGATTGGACAACCGGTGGCTGTCACTGGTATGGCAGCAACAGCAACCGCGGCGCTTATTAAAATTGACTGGTTAGATGGACGCAAGGTTCAGCAATTATTAAATGCCGATAACTCAAGTTTTGTGGTGCCTGCTGATCAGGGTTCAATAGAAGTCATTCAGGTTTATGCGGTACTTGGCGTTGAGCATATCTGGACCGGTATAGACCACCTGTTGTTTGTACTGGCCTTGCTATTACTGGTGCCCAGTACACGCCTGCTAATTTGGACAATAACCTCGTTCACTGTTGGCCACAGTATCACCCTGTCGATGGTGGTACTGGGTTTTTTTGATTACCCGGTATCGTTGGTAGAATTTTCGATTGCGCTCAGTATTTGGGTATTGGCATTAGAGTTGTCTAAACGCACGCATAACGCTGCCGTTCATCCGGGTTGGATTGCGAATCATAGCTGGTTAGTTGCTATTGGTTTTGGTTTGCTCCACGGTATGGGCTTTGCGGGCGCTTTGCAAGAAGTGGGTTTGCCGTCGGGAGATATTCCGCTGGCTTTATTTAGTTTTAATCTCGGTATCGAAATTGGCCAGCTAATATTTGTGCTGGCGGTGTTGCTGTTGATGCGGTGGGGACGACGTCGCTTTACCGAGTGGGGTGAACCCGCCTGGTGGGCTACTGTTTATAGTATCGGCGGGTTGTCGGCATTTTGGTGTATTGAGCGTGGATTAGCTGTATTTAGCTGAGCTATTTAGTTTAGTCTTTGTTGCCAGGGTAGTTTTTCATCGGAATGAAAGGATGGAATGCTATCTCGATTCCTTCTTCTATATTGTTATCAGACTTTAATAAGTTTTTACGCCGAATAAAACTGGGATTGGCACTTTTCATATCTACTGCCTGCAGTGTGTCAATACCACCACGGCTGGTAAAAATACGCTTAAGATTGACATCGTAAATCGTCACCATTATTGACGCCCCTTTAATTTGCTGGGTCCAATCAAACCCGATAGGGACACCGCTGCCAGCTCCTTGCAGGGCCGGTTTGCGGGTGACGCCATACCAGCGGGCATAATGCTGCATGCTGCCGCTGTGTTGCACATCGTGCTCAATCACATCGGCAAAGATGATAATGTCGGCATCGGTTTGCTCGCGGAGTAACTCACCGGTAGTAATCATGGCGCCGCGCCAGGCATTGACATTAATTTTACCGGTACTGGGGTCGTAAACATCACCGTAGGTCCGGCTTGCTTGCTGCCAGGCGTTTTCAAAATGGTAGTTAGGTAAAATTTTATAGCCGTTACTTTTTAAATAGTCTTTTACCATTCCTTTAACTTTGCGATCACCTTTTACCAGGTGTGATGGTGGTGGGGCGCCCAGACTGACTGGCGCCAATATGACTTTTTATAGGGTTTATCGGTGCTGCTGGGCTGGTCGTATTCAAAAGCAAAGACGGTGGGGTTGTAACCGCCAGAGCTGCTACAGGCAGCTAATAGAATAAGGGTGAGACTCGCAGCGGCAACCAGTATAATACGCACAGATTTTATCCTTCGTTTTAAAGTTCGAAGATTCTAACAACCGTAGCAGTGAATTTGAAGCTACCAGATTGATATAGAGGAAAGATTTTGAGTTCAGGTTTGCAGCTACATGGCACAGTGATCAATAGTGGCGAGCAAAAGCCCTCACCAACGCTGGTTTTGTTACACGGTTTGTTCGGTATGGGGGATAACTTGTCCGGGGTGGGCAGGGCTCTGCAGGATAATTTTACTGTCTACAAGCTGGATTTACGTAATCACGGGCGCTCGGCGCAATCAGATGAAATGTCATTGGCGGCGATGGCGATGGATGTTGCATTCTTTTTGCAGCAGCACGATATCACTTCAACTGCGATCCTGGGCCATTCTCTGGGTGGTAAAGTGGCGATGCAGCTCGCTTTAAATTATCCAGCATTGGTCAATCGGTTGATTGTGGCAGATATTGCTCCAGTGACATATCCGGGTGGTGGCCATAGTGACGTATTTGCCGGTTTACAGGCTGTTGATCTAGCTTCACTCACGTCGCGACGGCAAGCTGAGGAAATCTTAAGTCACTATATTGAAGAAGAAATGGTGCGTCTTTTTCTCCTCAAGAGTTTGTATCGCAATGAGCAAGGTCAATTTGCATGGCGGTTGAATATTGACGCAGTGCAGGCTTGTTATCCTCAGTTGTGTCTCGGTAACGAATCAGACCAGCCGTTTTCTGGCCCCACTTTATTTATCAAGGGCGAGCTTTCGGCATACATTCAGGACAAGCACCTTCCTACTATGCTGCAATTGTTTCCACATGCCGAGTTGAAAATAGTCGCTCAAGCTAGTCACTATCTACATGTGGAAAAGCCTAACGAATTTAATCAGTTGGTGAGAGATTTTTTAGTACCCTAAGTGCTTAGCTATTAATTTATAGCTATTTGTTGGTTGTGCAATAACAGCATCAGAGTATCGACTAACGTATCCAGCGATTGCTCGGTGGTCATATCAACACCGGTTACTTTTTCAGTTAACGGCGCAACGAATAATGCATAAGTGAGTGCACCCGAGATAATATGTAATAGGTGCAATGCCGATGCCTGCGGTAATAATCCCTGCTGCTGGGCAAATTCGATAAAACGCGTGCCATCATTAAAATCTTTGTGTAGATATTTTTCTACCATCCATTCCAATCGTGGTCCCGGGGTTGAGGCTTCACGAAACATAATGCCGACCCAGGCTGGGTGATCTTTGGCAAAACGGATAATTTGTTTAAATATCAGCCGCATGGATTGTTCGGTGCCATAAGCTGTGGTGTCGGCTTGATCAATATAGACCGGCAGTGTCTCGCGTAATTGTCCCCATAATTGATCGATAGCGGCCTGCCATAGCTTCTCTTTGGTCTCAAAATGGTATTGAACCAGTGCCTTTTTAACCCCGCTAAGTTTGGCTATTGCACCTAATGACGCGGCATCAAAGCCAGTTTCGGCAAACACAGCAATGGCTGCAGCCAAAATTTTATTCTGGGTAAGCAGTTTTTGTTGCTCGCGGCTGGCATTGTGCATATCTAGGGTTTGGCTGCTGTTATTGTGAATCGGGAGGCTGGGTTGCTGATAGACCTGAATTGTCATTTATACGGAAATTTTATGTCATTGACAATACGATCGCATAGTTAAAAGATAGGGCCACCATAATTATTGGTTCTGCGTCGACGTGAGTGAATCATATCGATGGTTCTAACTAACGGCTGTTCAACACTGATAAGAGAGTTAAGTATGCAAATAGACGGTCCTTTTTACGCGACTTTGGATAACGCTGCGGTTGAAGCCAAGCGCTTACAAGCTGACGGCTATGACGGCATTTATTCATTGGAAGGCAACACCGATCCCTTCCTGCCATTGGTTATTGCCTCCGAGCACTGTCCGGATTTGGGGATTGCTACGGGTATTGCGGTGGCGTTGCCGCGCAATCCTTCCCACATCGCTTATCAGGCCTGGGATTTGCAAAAATTTTCCAAAGGTAAATTTATTTTGGGTATTGGCCCACAGATTAAAGCTCACAATGAAAAGCGGTTTGGTGTGCCTTTTGATCGTCCTGCCGCTCGAATGCGCGAATATATTTTGGCAGTAAAAGCGTTTTTTGATTGTTGGCAGGATGGCGCTGAGCTAAATTTTCGCGGTGAGTTTTTTACCCATACCTTGATGACGCCGATGTTTAACGCCGGACCTAACCCTTATGGTAAGCCGCCAATACTATTGGGCGCGATGGGACCGCTAATGACTCAGGTGGCTGGTGAAGTGGCAGATGGATTAATCGTCCATCCGTTTAATACGTTGCCATTTGTGTTGGACGAGCAATTACCCGCGGTGCGTAAGGGTTTAGCGAAAGCCGGGCGCAGCGAAGATGATTTTATTATTCAGGTGGCATCAATGATTGTGACCGGTGCGACTGAAGAAGAATACAAAGCTGCCGACGCCGCTATGCGTGGTTTGTTGGCATTTTATGGTTCAACACCAGCTTATCGGCCGCCAATGGAAGCGGTGGGTTATGGTGACTTGCAGCTGGAATTAAATAAAATGACCAAGCAGGGACGCTGGGATGAACTGGCCGATTTGATAGACGACGATTTCCTTAATCATTTTGCAGTTTGTGCGGAGCCTAAAGATGTGGCGGCAAAAGTGTATGCGAAATACGGTGAGTTTACCGACCGGCTGAGTATTTATGCGCCCTATGCATCAAGTCCCGGTGTTTGGCCGCAAATCATTAGTGATTTAAAAGTGTGTGCGGGGCGATAATAGCGGTATCTCTTCTCTGCGTATAAGCGGGGATATTTTGCTACCAATAGAAATTTAATCAGTTTTAAACGGAGTGTTCATTATGTCTTCAGGTCCATTGGCAGGTGTACGTGTAGTTGAGATGGCGGGTATTGGTCCAGGCCCTTTTGCTTGTATGTTGTTGTCTGATATGGGCGCAGAAGTGATCCGGGTTGATCGCGCCAGCGGTGGTAATGTCATGGGTGCAAGCCCTGCGGATGTAATGAACCGCGGCCGTAAATCGGTTGCCGTTGATTTGAAAAAACCGGAAGGGGTGGCGGCAGTGCTCAAATTAATTGAGACTGCAGATATATTAATTGAAGGTTTTCGCCCAGGCGTCATGGAAAAATTGGGTTTAGGTCCAGAGGTTTGTCATGCCCGCAATGACAAGCTGGTCTATGGTCGCATGACCGGTTGGGGGCAGGATGGTCCGTTATCGCAGGCGGCGGGCCATGATATAAATTACATCGCCATTACTGGCGCCTTGGATACCATCGGTCGCGAGGACGGTGGTCCTATTCCGCCCCTTAATTTATTGGGCGATTTCGGCGGCGGTTCCATGTATTTAGTGATGGGTGTGCTGGCTGCTTACATCCATATTAAAAATGGTGGTAAAGGGCAGGTGATTGATACTGCTATAACTGATGGCACAATTTCATTAATGAGTTTTATCCATGGTTTTCATTCCATGGGCATGTGGGATTATCAGCGTCAGAATAATATGACCGATGGTGGCGCACATTATTATGATACCTATGAGACTGCGGATGGCTTGTATATTTCAATTGGTTCCATTGAACCACAATTTTATCGCTTGCTCATCGAGCTAACGGGTATTGATTTGGACCCCGGTGATTTTATGGCGCAATTTGATAAAACCACCTGGAAGGCAAATAAATCCAAAGTCGCCGCCATGTTTAAAACCAAAACCCGCGCGGAGTGGGATGCGCTGTTGGAAGGTACTGATGTTTGTTACGGGCCGGTATTAACCGTACCAGAGGCAACTCAGCATCCGCATAACGTGGCTAGAAAAAACTTTGTTGAAGTGGGAGGTGTGTTGCAATCAGCACCTGCACCCCGCTTTAGTGGTACGCCCGCTGCTATCCAGGGAGCGCCAGTCGCTGTTGGTAATGATACTACGGCGATATTGGCGGCATTGGGCCTTGATGTTGAAGCCCTGGTCGCAGCAGGGGCAGTGGCGCAAGCTGAGTAGTTTTACACGCGTCTTTAGTTGTTAGTTAGCACAGCTTAGAGTGCGGTGAGTCGTCAGTAATTCGTTCGGAAATAGTGGTCTACACGATCAAGCAGGAAACAATAATGTCAGAAACAGCAGTACAGATTTTTACGCAAATTGTCGAGAGCCGACGATCTACGCGTGGTTTTAAACAGGACGCAGTACCACAGGATTTACTTGATAAAGTATTTAGTTTGGCCCAACACGCGCCTTCTAATTGCAATACGCAACCTTGGCAAGTGTATGTATTAAGTGGTGAGGCCAGAGATAAAGCGTCGCAAACATTAACCGACTCCATCGCTAGCGGTGATTTTAGTATGGACTTTGATTACCAGGGTAAATATGAAGGGGTTTATAAAGAACGTCAGTATGACGCTGCGATGCAGCTATACAGCGCTATGGGAATTGCCCGTGAAGATAAAGCGCGGCGCAATGACGCGTTTATTCAAAACTTTAATTTCTTTGGCGCTCCTCATGTGGCCTTTTTGTTTTTGCCTGAGCCCTTTGGTATTCGAGAAGCTGCGGACTTGGGTATGTATGCGCAAAACCTAATGCTGAGTATGACAGCCCATGGCTTGGCCAGTTGTCCGCAAACAGCATTGAGTTTTAATGCTGATGCGATCCGTGAAATCGCTGGTGTTGCGCCAGAGAATAAATTGTTATTCGGTATTTCATTTGGTTATGAAGATATCGGGCATGCAGCTAACAAATGTCGCGTCGGGCGCGCAGATCTAGATACGGTAGTGCACTTTGTTCAATAAAGTGAAACCAATCGTTAACAGAATAATCGGGTGAAGATATGAGTGATGTACTGCTGCAAGCTGAAAAAGACGGGATTTTATTATTAACCTTAAATCGTCCGGAAAAAAAGAATGCATTAAATATTGCCCTGTGGGAGGAACTCTATCAGGCATTCAGTGATGCGCAAACGAATGATGATATTAATGTCGTGGTGATAACCGGGGCTGGTGATAATTTTTCATCCGGTGTCGACTTGAATGATTTTTCTGCTGCCGGTGGTGATCATCCCTTTGATAAATGCGCGCGAATGATAGCGGCTTTTGATAAGCCTTTGGTTGCCGCGGCCACTGGCATTGCGGTGGGTGGTGGTGCCACCATGTTATTTCATGCTGATGTGCTATATGTGGGTGAGAGCTTGCGCATGCGCTTACCATTTGTGAACTTGGGATTAGTGCCTGAGTTTGCCAGTAGCTATGTGTTACAGGCAGCTATCGGCTCACGTAAAGCGGCGGAATTATTTTATACTGCAGAATGGATTGATGCAGAAAAAGCGGAGCAGCTTGGCATGGTTAATGGCGTTTTTGCTGATGATGAGCTGCTTTTTAATGCGATGGCCAAAGCCGAAGAGATTGCGCAGTGGCCGGTCAATGCATTGCGTGAAACTAAAAAAACGCTTAAGCAAGCACATAAAGCGGGTATTGATGCAGCATTTGCCATAGAGGCTGCGGGTATGGAAAAACAGGCGGGCTCACCGGAAAATATTGAAGCAGTGATGGCTTTTATTGAAAAAAGAACGCCGGATTTTAAAAAACTGAATTCATAGTGAAGATCCGATAAATTATAATTCCCAGCCGCTTGTCAGCGGCTTTTTTATATCAGTTTAAACAATTTTCCCCGTACCGCTTTGCGGTAGGCCAGTGGTGTTTGTCCCATTGCTTGTTTAAAGCGTGCGCAAAAATAACTGCCGTCCTGAAAACCCGACTGGGCTGCGACTTCACTAATAGTAATATTGCTGGTACGCAATAATTCTTTGGCATTGTCGATGCGGTACTTGTGTAAATACTCATTAGCGGTGATGCCCAGTGCTTGTTTGAAGCGCCGGTTGAGGCTGCGGCTGCTGATATTTAGCCGTTGTGCAAGTTGTTCAAATTTAACGGTTTGCTGAAAGTTTTTACGCAGCCATTCCTGTGCCTCGATAATAGTTTCATCCTGATGTGGACTGCTTTCTGGCAGCGCGTACGCGTGGTCGGCAAACGGTTTACGGATTTCAGGAGAAAATTGGCCTTCCACTTGTCTGGCAATACTGTGGCCATAAAACCGTTCAATTAGATGCACCATTAAATCCGCGATAGAGTTAACGCTGCCGGCACAATAAAGATTGTCGGCTTGGGTAATCAGATGTTGGCGTTTTAATTTCACTGTGGGGTAGCGTTTAGCAAAATGGTCGCAGTAATACCAGTGGGTTGTTGCTGCTTTTTGCTCCAGTAAACCGGCTGCGGCTAAAAAATAACTGCTGGTACCCACCGCACAGATAATACTTTGTTGTATTGCCAGTCTCGACAGCCATGGCAGTAATTGCGGGTATTGTTTGAGAGTGGTCATCGGGTTGCGCCACAGTGACGGTAGAATTAATAAATCGGTTTGTTCGATCATTGCCGGGGTGGCGTTGGCGTTTATGGACAGGCCACCAGCGGTAATCACGCTGCCCAATGTCTCGCTGACAATTTGAATGTTGAGTTTGGGCAGGCGGCGATCCTTACTGCGGGCGACCTCATTGGCAGCATTGAGAATTTCCAAGGGCAAGCTGATGCTGCTGGCGAGTGAGGAGGGAGTGCAAGCAAAGTGATGTGCTGGAGCATGTTGAGTGTGACCCTTAAATAAACGTTTGGCTCAATATTTACATTATATGTCTATATCATTTTATTTGTGCTATTGGATTACGCGTAGAATGGCATCCATACGATTTATTAAAATGGAATGCAGATGGCTCATATCCCCGTAATTACTGGTTTTGGCGGCATTAACGGTGCCGGCAGAAGTTCTTTTCATCATGGTTACCGCCGCTTGATAATCGATGCGCTCAATCAACAACAAGCGGATCGCACTTTTGCGAGTCTCGCCAGTGTAATGAAAATGCGGATAAATGGTGCGATTAGCGCCGATCAGCGACAGTTTATGCTCGATCACACTTTAATCCGTCGCATTGAGGCAGATTGGTTTGAAACCGATAAAGTCAGGATGAACAAGCGTATTTCCGCGACAGCAGTGGGTGACCAGACCGCCAGTTTCGTGACTAAAGCGCGCAATTTACCTGAGATTATTCCTCCTAATTGGACAGTAACGGCTTTAGCCAATAACACAGCCCGGGTCGATGTGACTGGCGACCTGGAATTTATGATGCCCACAACCCGTACTGCCAGTGTGCAGGCTGCGGGGCAGCTACCAACCGGGTTCGACCCTGGCGCGTTGTACCCGGCGCGCAGTCATCCGCGGGGCTTGCAAATGGCAGTGTACGGCGCCTCAGACGCCGTGCAGTCTATGGGGGTGCCATGGGAGGTCGTGTGCCAGCATGTAGCCCCTGATCAGGTGAGTGTCTATGCCGGTAGCGCGATGGGGCAGCTCGATGCTGATGGCCATGGGGGTATGTTAGGTGCGCGCTATAACGACAAGCGCACGACGTCCAAACACTGTCCTTTTGGCTTGGCAGAAATGTCAGCAGATTTTATCAATGCTTATGTCCTGGGCAGTATGGGTAATACTGGTACTTACGTCGGTGCCTGTGCCTCATTTTTATATAATCTGCGACAGGCGGTAAACGATATTAAAACCGGTGTGGCGAGAGTCGTCGTCGTGGGTAATAGCGAGGCGCCAGTATTATCGGATGTGATGGATGGCTATGCTGCGATGGGTGCACTGGCAACTGATCAGGCCTTGCTGGCGCTGGATGCGGGTAAAGGTTTAACGCAAGCAGATTTTCGTCGCGCGGCGCGTCCATTTAGTGATAACTGCGGTTTTACTATTGCTGAATCGTCCCAGTACATTGTGTTGATGGATGACGCCTTAGCGGTGGAGTTAGGGGCCACTGTTTATGGTGCGGTAACCGATGTATTTGTAAATGCAGATGGCCATAAAAAATCGATCTCTTCGCCGGGAGTGGGTAACTATCTGACCATAGCGAAGGCCGCTGCATCAGTGCGTGCATTGTTGGGTGAAGCGTCTTTGCGGCAGCGCAGCTATATGCATGCGCACGGTACCAGCACCCCGCAAAACCGGGTCAGCGAATCTCACATATTAAATGAAATGGCCAAAATCTTTGGGATTGAAAAATGGCCGGTGGCAGCAGTTAAGGCTTATGTAGGGCACTCTTTGGGGGTTTCGGCAGGGGATCAATTAATGGCGACATTGGGCACCTGGGCCGATGGCATTATTCCCGGTATTGCGACGATTGATCATATTGCGGCTGATGTGTATGACAGTAATCTGGCCTTCAGTAGCGCCCACGTGGAAGTGGGGCGGGAAGGTATGGACGCGGCAATTCTAAACTCCAAAGGCTTTGGTGGTAACAACGCTTCGGCGACGGTTATTGCACCGCATATTGTGAATAAAATGTTGGCCAATAAGCACGGCGCCGCCACTATGAAGCAGTACTTCCAGTTAAATGAAACGACTAAAGACAGGGCAGCCACCTATGATGACTTGGCGGTAAAAGGTGAGGCATTACCCATCTATAAATTTGACCACAATGTCATGAGTAGTGAGAATATTGAATTTACTGCCAGTAAAATAAAGGTGCCAGGCTATCTTGGCGCTATTGATCTTGACGCGCCGTCGCCCTATGCCGATCTGTTGAAATAACAGGTGATTTTTACGTCGATTGTGTATTTACATCTGTGGTGATTTAGGGGTAATTTAGGGGCCTACGTTCGGATAAAGGAATCGCCATGAGGCGTTTTGTTCGGCACCCAACAGATATCCCAATCGCTGTGACGGTTACCGCCGCTTCGTCGGGTTGTAGTATGACTTCAGTCAGTCAAGGCGGCTTGTCTTGCGAAGTCGCTACGCAGGTGGCTGTTGGCAGCATGGTGAACGTAGCAATCCCCTCTGTTTCCCCTCCTTACTATGGTAATGCTGAAGTCATGTGGTGCCGCCAATGTGGTGAGCATTTCGAAATTGGTCTGCAATTTACAGATCAGGAAGAAGCCTTTAAAGCGCGAATGGTGCAGCAGGTCTGTCAGATAGAGCACTATAAAAACATGGTGTTTGAGCGCGAAGGACGATGGATGGATGGTGATGAAGCCGCTGCAGAATGGATTCAAAAGTACGCTGCAGATTTTAGTCAGCACTAATCCCTGTGCAAGTCTCTCCAGCCACGATCAGTAATCAATCGGTAATGCCCTCGCAGGCCTAAGCTGGCATAATTCCATCCCTTAATTGTTCGTTCAATAGTTTGGTCAGCAGTCTTTATGTCTACCCTAATAAAACGATCAATATTCGCACTGGGTTTGGTGTTGGTGCTGGTGTTGGCTAATAATAATGTGTGTTCGGAGTGTCTCATGAGTAAAGAAGTATCTAGCGAGGTTGTGGTAAAGCTGTCAGTGGTAGAGGCCTGGAAAAAATTGCAGGATTTATCGCTGGCGCATAACTATGTGCCGGGCTTAGTTAAAACCGAGATCACTACTGAGCAAAAACAGGGTGTGGGTGCCAGCCGAATGGTGTATCAGACTGAGACCAAGGGTATTGATGAAACGGTGATTGAATGGGAAGAGGGCCAAGGTTTTTTGATACGGTTGCATCGCGGTGAAAAGGGGGCGCCGCCGCCCTTTAAAGACGCTTTTTTTCGTTACCAAATTCTACCTGGTGCTGATGAGAATACCGCCGTATTGAAAAACACCATGCGCTATACCATGGGAATGGGATTTTTTGGTGACTTGCTGGAAAAATTAATGCTAAAGAATATTTTTAAAGGTGTGATTCGTGACGTTACCATTAGCCAAAAAATATTTTATGAAACCGGTGAAAAAGTTACGCCGGAAAGATTAAAGCAGGCTAAGGCTGATTTTAAAGCTGCGTCAAAATAGCGAGTCGTTGTAGTGAACAGTGATAGAAAATGTCCATTACAGATTAGTGGTCTGGATAAGCCAGTTGAGCTTTGGGTCCATGGCGATGGTGATTTGCATGTCTCCAAGGCGATTGCTGACACGGGTATTTGGGAAGCTTTTGAAACGCAGCTAATACTGGAGCGTTTAAATGCCGGCGATTGTTTTATTGATGTCGGTGCTAATCTTGGCTACTACACGGTATTGGCCGCAAATAAAGTCGGCCCACAAGGATATGTCGGCGCATTTGAACCCGAACCCAATAATTTTCGATTATTACTAAAAAATATTAGCGCTAATGGCGTCGATTTTGTGGATGCCGTGAATGCTGGTCTAGCTGATAAGCATTCAGCAGGACAATTATTTCTTAATAAAACCAATTTCGGTGATCACCAAATTTACGATGCTGGAGAGCAGCGCGATTGCTGCGATATTCAATTGCTGAATGGCAGTGATTACCTGCAAGGAAAAGCCAAAACTGTCGATTTGTTAAAAATTGATACGCAGGGTGCAGAGTCAAAAGTCATTGCTGGTTTGCTGCCAATACTCAGTCAATCGGGGCAGGGTTTGAGTATTATTATTGAGTTTTGGCCCTATGGTTTACGCAAATCCGGTTCTAGTGCGCATCGGTTATTGGATATGTTGATGACCTTGCATTTACCCATTCATATTATCGATCATATAGCGCATCAGCTAGTGCCCTGTACAGAGCAGCAGTTACGGGAGTGGGTCGATATGGTGGATGCCATCCCTGAGGATCAGGGCTTTATGAATATTCTTTTGGGTGCGTGATCGACTAATTAAATGACTGCATTTCGTTAGTTAACAATAATTTTATATAGAGGTTTAGTGGTGTTACTCAAAATAAATTTACTTGCGGTGTTAGCCTTTGTGTCTTCATTGGTATTGGCTGTACCGGTCACTGATCAGCGTTTGGATAATGCCAGCGCAGAAGCGGAATCGGCTAACTGGTTAAGTCATGGTCGCAGTTATCGCGAAATGCGTTATAGCCCCTTGCAAAAAATAAATCGAAGCAACGTTGATCAGCTGGGTTTGGGTTGGTTTTTTGAAACTGATGATGCTTCCGGGTTGCAAGCAACCCCAATCGTAGCTGATGGGGTGATGTATTTTTCAGCTGCGTGGAATGTCGTGTATGCGCTGGATGCTAAAAGCGGTGAAATGCTGTGGAAATATGATCCGCATGTTCCAAGAGAAACATCGTTTAAATATTGTTGCGGTGTAGTTAATCGTGGCGTTGCGATTTGGCAAGATAAAATATTTATGGGCACACTTGATGGCCGCTTGATTGCTATCAATGCCGACAGTGGTTTGCTGGAGTGGCAAGTGCAAACTACTGACCCCGCCAAACCTTACAGTATTACCGGTGCCCCTCGTATCGTTAATGGTAAAGTCGTGATAGGTAACGGCGGTTCCGAGTACGGTGTTAGGGGTTATGTAACTGCCTACTCTGCTGAAACGGGTGAGCAAGTCTGGCGGTTTTATACTATCCCGGGCAACCCCGCCGATGGTTTTGAAAATGAGCAAATGGCATTGGCAGCAAAAACCTGGACAGGCGAATGGTGGAAAATGGGTGGCGGCGGTACCGTTTGGGATTCTATCGCCTTTGATCCCGAATTGAATTTACTGTATCTCGGCGTGGGTAATGGCGCACCACACAATCAACAAATTCGCAGCCCGGGCGGCGGCGATAATTTATTTTTAACATCAATTGTTGCGTTAAATCCCGATACGGGTGAATACGTTTGGCACTATCAGCAGGTTAATGGTGAGAGTTGGGATTACACTGCGACTCAGCAAATGGTGTTGTTGGATATTGATTGGCATGGTCAGCCGCGCAAGGTCATCATGCAAGCTCCCAAGGCTGGATTTTTTTATATTATTGATCGCATAACAGGCGAATTATTATCTGCTGAACCTTATGTCAAAGTGAGTTGGGCCAGCGAATATAATATGGAAACCGGGCGGCCTATCGAAAATATTGAGGCGCGTTATCTTGATGGTGAGAAAGTGCTTGTGTTTCCCACAGGTTTGGGCGGGCATAACTGGCATTCCATGTCCTACAGTTTGCAGACCGGGTTGATGTATATTCCCGCTATGGATTTTGGCACCGAATTTCAAACGGAAAAGGATTTTGTCTATAGTCCGCGACACTGGAATGTAGGTTACAGCACGGCGGGTCCGCCTGGTGCTCACTTACTGAATCAAGCATTGATTAAAAATGTCCCCAAAGGCTTTTTGTTAGCATGGGATCCCATTAAACAGCAAGAAGCGTGGCGAGTACCATACCCGACGCTGGGTAATGGCGGTACCTTGGCTACTGCGGGGCAGCTAGTTTTTCAGGGCAATAATGAAGGTCAGTTTTTTGCGTATGATGCGGTCAATGGTGAGCAATTATGGTCAGCACCTGTACAAAACGGGATCATGGCTGCGCCAGTGGCTTATAGTGTAGATGGCGAACAATATGTGTCAGTGCTAGTCGGTCGCGGTGGCGGCTTGAGCATGATTTTAGGTATTGAGCATGACGTAGCCAATATCAATGGTCGCGTAGTGACGTATAAATTAGGGGGTGAAAAAAAGTTACCCGCTATTGCGAAACCACAACCGGTACCAGAGCCGCCAGCAAAAATGCCTGTCAGCGAACAACAATTACAGCAAGGTATGGCTTTATATAATAAGTACTGTGCACGCTGTCATGGTGTTAATGCAGTAAGTGACGGTTCGGTACCAGACTTACGTTATTTGCCGGCGGTATGGCATCAGAATTTTAATCAGGTTGTGCTGCACGGGATGATGGAAAAAGCGGGTATGCCTCGCTTTGATGATGTGTTAAATGATGAAACTGTCGAATATGTCCATGCTTATTTGATTGCGCGCGCTCACGAGCAAAAAGAATTACGTGAGCAGTCTGGTTGGTGGGTTGAGTTGCAAAGCTGGGTGTATACAAAGTTTGCTCAATTATTGGCGCTGTTAATGGCGGAAGCATAAATAATGTTATTCATGCTGACGATGAGTTTGCGACCAGTACCTAAAGAGGAATATTTGGCGAAAGGGCGTTTGGAAAATGAATATACCCAGCAATTAATGGCACAGGGTATTATTCAGCAATTTCACGTTACGCAAGATCATCGCCAGTACTGGATTGTTTTTTCCGTCGATAGCGAAGACATGCTAATCACCACCTTAAATAAATTTCCTTTTTATCCATATTTTGATTTTCAATATCATCCGGTAACGGATATGGTCGCAGCAGTTGCTGACGGTATGGTTGACCCAAACCTTGAGTAAACTGGGTGTGTTTTGACCGGCTGCTAAAATAATTTTTAAGAGATAAGTGTTAGCGATAAATGACTGTGAAATTAGTCAATCGTTAAACCTTTCTGAATATAGCTCTCGATGCGGATCCCATGGGAGCCATTGGGAATAACCGTTTTAATCATGTTGCCCAGTTCATTGGATTGGGCAAACCGTTCCAGATTGATGACCTTCTCAGGTACAGGCATTTTACTTTCATCGCGCAGTAATAACACTTTTGGTAAGTGGCGGTTGCGGTAGTTAGTACTGATAACAATACCGACCTGACCGTTTTGCAGCTCAACAATACTGCCGGGCGGATATAAGCCAATACAGCTAATAAATTCACCGACCAGTTTTTCATCGTATTTAGTGCCCTTGTTTTGATACAGTATTTTCAGTGCTTCCAACGATGAACGGCCTTTCTTGTAAACCCGTTCGCTGGTTATAGCGTCGTAAACATCACAAAGTGTCACGATACGGGTAAAGTCAGTGATCCCTGCAGCTTTGATTTTGCGCGGATAGCCAGTGCCGTCCAGCGCTTCGTGATGGCTGTAGGCGACATCCACCGCGCCGTGGTAAACATCTTTATGGGCAATCAGAATATCTCGACCATGTTGGGCGTGAAACTTCATGATGTCGAATTCTTCGTTGGTTAGCTGGCCCTCTTTGTTGAGTACTTCGTTAGGCGTACGCATTTTTCCAACGTCATGCAGCATCCCGGCAAGCCCCAGTTTGTTGAGGTCTTCTTCACTTGCGCCTAAATGGCGACCAAAGGTAATTGCCAGCAAGCCGACATTGACGGAGTGTTCCGAGGTGTACTCATCTTTTTTTCGAATTTTGGACATCCACATCATGGCATCCGGATTGCGCATGATACTCGATACACATTCCGAGACGCTGGATTTAACGTCTTTAATATTGATACCTTGGCCGAGCCTGACATCGTCCATAAAGGAACGCGTTAATTGGGTTGCGGTAGAGTGGGCGGCGCTTGCGCGAGAAAACTCTTGTTTGTTAGTCGCCGAAGTGGTGTAAGGTTTCACTTTAGTTTTGCTGCTTTTTACACTACTAGTCCGCTCCTCGGCAGCGGCCCAAGTGTCTTCATAGCCCTCGACGTAAACAAATTCGCAATGTTCTGCGATAGTCTCAATTTCTTCCAAACTGGTAATTTTAAAACCCTGTAAAATAAAAGGCGTTTCTAACCAAGGGCGGTCTAATTCGGAAACATACATCCCCACCTTTAAACCAGATACTGGAATGGGTGTTTTTTTGTTTTCCTGAATAGTGCGGCCGGGCCGGACAATGGTT
This sequence comes from Oceanicoccus sp. KOV_DT_Chl, assembly GCF_900120175.1. NCBI lineage: Bacteria > Pseudomonadati > Pseudomonadota > Gammaproteobacteria > Cellvibrionales > Spongiibacteraceae > Oceanicoccus > Oceanicoccus sp. KOV_DT_Chl. The sequence continues at coordinate 135,163 of NZ_FQLF01000007.1, read as the reverse complement.
TTTTTCACAGGTTTGTTACTGCTCTTGTTATGAGGGCTTGGCCCAGCGCCAATGAAAATATTTGCATCTTATACTTGCTGGTAGCTAATCAATCTTCTTAGTTTAGCTAATGGTCTGCTAGACGCCAGAATAATTACCTTAAAGCAGCTTGCAATAGGCAATAGTACTTACGATTTCTTCTAAATTAAGTTGCTGTTGGTACTAACAAATTCTAGTTACTACGCACTGCCGACTTGTTGCAATACGCTATAAACACTAATATGCACGGCAAAATTGTCGAGAGTTAAAATATGGATGCACTAACGCTATTACATGGTCGCAATTCAGCACCAAGGTTAACCGAGCCAGCCCCTGAGGGCGCTGAGTTAGCGTCGATGTTTAAAGCCGCTTTTCGTGCACCAGACCACTCCTGGCTTAGACCCTGGCGTTTTTTAACCCTGCGCGGTGAGGCGCGTAACTCGCTAGGAGAGTTATTAGTAACAGCTACTCAGGCTAGAAGGCGGGCTGCGGGGGAGGCGCCACTGTCAGCAGAAGAAATGGTTAAACTGGCTGCGAAACCGTTGCGAGCGCCCCTGATTATTATTGTTATCGCGGCCATAAAGGCGCACCCCAAGGTACCTGCGGTAGAGCAGCTGATATCTGCGGGTTGTGCGGCCCATAGCCTATTGCTGGCGGCGCATGCACAAGGATATGCAGGTGTATGGCGGACCGGTGATAATGCTTATGATGACATCGTTAAAGACGGGTTAGGAATTGCAACAACAGAGGAATTGGTCGGCTTTGTATATTTGGGCAGTGTAGATGGCAACTATAAACCATTGCGTGAATTAGACCCTAGGGACTTTGTCAGCGAGTGGCCTTGAGGGGGCTGCAATGCTTGGATCACCGCGGTATGGGGATTTAAGTACCGGATCGATGCCTTGTCGGTCTTGCCCGCTTAGTACTATTACTTATTGACCCGATTGCGTTAAATGGCGAAACTAGCGAAGTTTTAAGGCATTGTATGCCAACTTGCAATATGAAGCCCGTCTCTTACGGCTTCTCGAAATGGCAAACTCGGGGCAACCCGAGGACGCAAAACCAGTGCCCAGCTGATATAGCTTAGGGTCGAACGGTTACCGAAGGAAGTGGTAGCACTATAAACCACACTTCTTGATCAATGTCTGCTCAGCCAATTATATTGGCGGCGACGTAACGTTTAACGTTTGAGATTATGAGTCGATGGCTATCAGTAGTGAAAATACTTCACCGTCAATTTTCAATAAACTTTATCAAAGTAGTAAGCAGCCGCTACTGTACAGTTTGCTATTGTTGGCAGCCGTGGTACTGGTCGCTTCAGTCAGTAATTATTTAAGTGGTGATCGTAATTTAGATGTGACCGGTGCTGACGCCGTTTTTTTACATCGTGACTTTAGCAGAACACCTTTTGCGTTGATGGATGCTTATGATGCTTGTGTTTATGAGGCGCAATCTAAATTGGGTAACAGTTTGTTGCGCAGTGAAATTCTACCACTGTCTACTCGGTATAATTACGATCGTAATAGCTATAAAGTTGTATTGGATGTCGATGTTGGCACAGTCCACGAGTGGCTAGATGCTCATATCTATTGTGATATTGATCCCGAAGCGCAAGAGCTGAGTTACTACAAAGAGATATACCGGGGCGAACCTTCATTATTAGCCAAAACCATGAGCATGTTGGGCGATTTGATTAATTAACACTCGTCAACTTTAAGGCTAGCTTCCCAGCCTAGCATCGCTTTTTTGCGAATAGGGTTCCAGCGGTAGTGACCTAATTCCCCCATTCCCTGGATCACCCGGTGGCAGGGAATCAGTAATGCTATGGGGTTTTTTCCGACAGCACTGCCGACCGCTCTGGCCGCAGTAGGTTGGTTGATCGCCTTGGCAACCTCGGCATAGCTAGCGACAGCACCCGATGGAATTCTCAGCAAAGCTTCCCAAACCTTGAATTGAAACTGGGTACCATTAACCCATAGTTTCAGCGGTGAGGATAACGGTCGTGGCGATTTTGAAAAAACCTGTGTCACTACAATTGCTGAGCTGGCTTGGTTTTCTTCTAATATCGCTAACGGCCACTGGCGCTGTAACGCCTCTAACAAATATTCTATGTCTTGAGGTTGTTCAATAAAATCCAGCCGATGAATGCCGCGCTCAGTCAGTGCGATAAAACACAAACCAAAGGGGCTGGGATGTACTCCGTAGATAAATGTTATGCCATTGCCACCGTTTTTTATTTCGCCCGGCGTTACGGCATCCAGGCTAACAAAAAGATCGTGCAGGCGGCTGCTCGAGGACAGGCCGCTATCGCCAGCTGCTTTCAATAGACTGGCACCATCCAGTAATCTACTCCGGGCCTGTTCCCGGGTGAGATATTGCAAGAACTGTTTTGGACTGACGCCGGCCCATTCTGTAAAGACTCGTTGGAAGTGGTATTCGCTAATCGCACAGTGCTTGGCAATAGCGGCTAGTTCTGGCTGTTCGCCCTGGTGCTGGTCGATAAAGCGCAAGGCATTGGCCACCAGTTGATAGTGGCGTTGCTGCGTTTCTAGCTTGTTGTGCTGTAGGGATTTCATTCCGGATACAGTAATCCCTGAAACAAAAAATGACCACCCGATAATTGCTATTTTTTTGCTTAGGCAGTCAGGAACCAGAGAAATAGCAAAATGAGGGTGACGATAGCTCAAACACTGTTATAATTTTGATACAACAAAAATATCAGCTGCACTGATTTTATTATGGCATCGAATATTACAGAACTAAAAACAACGATGTTTCTCACCCCGGTAATCAGCACAATCTTTCGGGTGTCTCTATTGTTATTTTAAAATTAATCGGATGGCGGGTTAGTGGTGATAAACCTAGCCAGCCTAAATATGTACTGGCTGCGGCCCCTCATACTAGTAACTGGGACTTCGCTTTACTGCTATTAGTGTGTTTTAGTCTTCGTCTGGACGCACATTGGATGGGCAAAGATGATATTTTTATGCAGCCATTCAAACGTCTAATGATTTGGTTGGGTGGGATTCCCATTGATCGCAGTAAAAAAAATAATGTTGTTGAACAGATGGTAAATTATTTTCAGAGTGTTGATAATTTAATTGTTATTGTGCCGCCAGAAGGGACGCGAAGTAAAGTTGAGCGTTGGCGCACGGGTTTTTATCATATTGCATTGAATAGCGAGCTGCCTATAGTGTTAGGGTTTATCGATGCCGCAAATAAAAAAGTTGGCTTCGGTCCTGCCTTTGTTCCCACCGGTAATGTTGAACAGGATATGCAAGATATTCAGTCTTTCTACCAAAATTTTCAGGGTATCAATCCTGAAAATTTTTAGTGGTAGTCTAATTCTATGCTTGGGGACTTTTTTAGGTCGATATTTTTTCTCTCCCGGTTACCCTATTTGTCATTAAAGTGGTAACTTTTGGTCATTGTTTGCAGACATTGATATCACTAGTATACCGATCAATGATTTTACCTATATAGAGGCTGTTTGTGACTACTCATTTATTTTGTCGTTTTATTTCGCTGGCATTGTTATTCGTCAGTTTGATTGTGCAGGCGATACCGGCAGAGCAAACTATTCAACAAAGTACTCAGGTTGTTACTACCGAGAGTATTGCTAATCAGAGTGATAATAATTGGTTAAGTTACGGTAAGGACTATCTGGAGCAACGCTTCAGTGAGTTGAATCAGATTAATACCACGAATATTGAGCAGCTAGGTTTGGCTTGGAGTTTTGATACCGATTATGGTCGTGGCCTGGAAGCTACCCCATTAATTGTTGACGGTATTATGTACGTAAGTGGCAGCTGGAGTATGGTTTATGCGCTGGATGCTAAAACCGGTGAATTGATTTGGAAGTTTGATCCGCAAGTGCCAAAGGAATGGACAAAAAAAGCGTGTTGTGGTGTGGTTAATCGTGGCGTTGCACTGTATGAAGGTAAAGTGTTTTTCGGTACTTTAGATGCGCGCCTGGTCGCACTGGATGCCACTACAGGGAAAAAAATATGGGATGTCGTTACTGCTGACCTCAGCAAACATGCTTACAGTATTACTGGTGCGCCTCGCGCGGCCAAAGGCAAAGTCTTTATCGGTAACGGCGGTGCAGAGTATGGCGCGCGAGGATATGTCACCGCTTATGATGTGAATAACGGTGAGCAGCTTTGGCGTTTTTACACGGTGCCAGCAACGTCGGAAGAAAATGCCGGTGATGCTACTCAGGAGATGGCTGCCAAAACCTGGAGCGGGGAGTTTTGGCAACACGGCGGTGGCGGAACTGTCTGGGATTCGATTGTCTACGACCCTGAGCTGGACCAGCTGTATATCGGTGTAGGTAACGGCTCGCCCTGGAATCGAAGAATCCGCAGCCCCGGTGGTGGCGATAATTTATTTTTATCTTCTATTGTCGCTTTAAATCCCGATAACGGTGATTACCTCTGGCATTATCAGGAAACTCCCGCAGAAACCTGGGACTACACCGCCACCCAGCACATCATGTTAGGGGCTATGCAATGGCAGGGTGAACGTAAAAAAGTTATTTGGCATGCCCCCAAAAACGGTTTCTTTTTTATCATTGATCGCAGTAACGGCAAACTACTGTCAGCGGAGCCGTATACTAAAGTGAATTGGGCTGCTTACTATGATATGGAAACAGGCCGTCCTGTGGAAACAGAAAATGCTGACTATAGTCAGGGCCCCGTTTATATTACGCCTTCGTCAGTGGGTGCCCATAACTGGCAGCCAATGACTTATCACCCCAATACCGGTTTGATTTATATCCCTGCAATTACTGGCATGTTCAAGTATGAAGAAGTAGAAGAGTATGTGCATCAATGGGGGCATTTTAATACCGGTTCTAATCTTGACCAGGGCTTGTTAAATAATGATTTATTGGCACAAGCGATTGTGCCAAAAATTGTTGCGGGTGAAGTCATTGCCTGGGATCCCGTGAGCCAAAAAGCGCAGTGGAAAATTCCACGGCCACAGCCATGGAATAGTGGCCTATTGGCGACTGCGGGTGATTTATTATTTCAAGGTACTGGCGATAAACGTTTTATCGCGATGGATGTAAACAATGGCAAAGAATTGTGGAGCTTTGATACCCAGGTGGGCACTATCGGTTCGCCAGTGACTTACAGTGTCGATGGCGAACAATATGTAGCGATTCCTGCAGGTTGGGGGGGCGCTTTGGGCTTGGCGGGTGGTGTTGAGCAAGGTCGGCAACCAGCGAAAGGGCGCATATTGGGTTTTAAAATTAGTGGTCAGCATCAATTGCCGCCATTACCGGAGCCGGCACCAAGAGTGCAGCCGCCTGCCCGCATTACTGATGATAAAGAAATTCTGAACCGGGGTGCCGAGCTGTACTGGACTTACTGTGGTATTTGTCATGGTCAGGAAATGGTCAGCAACGGCCAGGTTCCAGATTTGCGCCGCTTGCCCACGGTATTCTACGATAACTTCCGCCAGATCGTAATGGACGGCGCCATGAGTAAAATGGGTATGGTTGGATTTAGTGACGTGCTTGATGAACAGGATTTTCACGCGCTGCAAGCTTATACCCTGGATCAAGCCAATGAAGACTGGGAACTAAGTCAGCAGCCAGAATGGTGGCTGGCGATCAAGCGCTGGTTTTATGACATCGTGGCATCGATACTGGCGTGGTTAAGTTTTCAGCAGCTCTAGTCGATTGGCATAATTAATTGATAAGCTGGCACTAAATAAAAGAGTAGGAGGTGATCTCCCTGTATCTATAATCGTCAGCTCCAGTCAAAAAACTGTTAGCTAAGGAGGTAATAATGAAAAAATTTTCTTTGGATAGCGGTAAAGTGGCAGCGATTAGTATACTAATTATTATTGGATTGAGTATTCTAGGTGTCGTAATCGCCTTATCTGCGTCGATTTAAAAGTGCAGCATCATGGTATTTGTACCGGCACCACTTCATCGAGTTTAATTGCCTGTTCTTCAACAAATTCCCCTTTCACCCAGCTGCCACCGTCAGGGTCTTTCATAAAATCGCCTACGCCACCCGGACTGGTTATATTGAGCGTATGCCGTGGCTGCGAGAACATTTTTTTATTAGGGAGGTCCATTTCATTCAGTGTTTGAGAAATGGCTTTGCCGTCAAAATCCACTTCAATATCATAAAACTGTCTGGCGCCGTAACGGGGGCAGAAAGCGTGATCAAGTTGCAGCGTTTTACTCACTGCGTCGATAAGTGGTGCCGAAGCCTGGTGGCTGGATAGCCAATCAAAAATCGTGGCTTCGATAATACTAAAGCAGTGCGCGGGTTGTCGCAGCATCGCCAAATATAATGGTGCGCGATGTTCGTAAACTTCCATGCGGTCGCTTAAATCAAAATCAACTAACTGATCTTCAAAGCCTTTGATTAAGGCGCGTAAAATACTGCGCAATAATGGTGATACTGGCACGCTGCCTTCCAGAGCGAGATAGCGAACGGTCAGCGGCATAACATGGCCGTGATTTAAAATAATATGGGCGCTTATCAGAAAATACCCTTCGATACCTTCGTTGCGATCAAAGGTGTGGCAGCCAACCACGTATTCACCTTTGGCCTTACCGTAGCCGGCAACCGGGATGGCATCTATTTGATACTCTGCGCGTTTTTCGTAGAATTCGGTGCCGGGTAATAAGGTGTAGCCAAAAATATTGATGTTGGGAAAGGTTGCTAACAGACTATCCAGATTGCGCTCGTAGTCCTTGAGGTTATCTCCCGGTAAGCCCCAGATTAACTCGGCGGCAATCGGCACGCCAGCTTTGGCCATCTCTTTGGCGATGGGCTCGTATTTATTGGAGGCCATGTTTTTGCGGTTACTTAATTCCAGCGCTTTAGGTGTCAGCGTTTGCAGCGCTAGTTGGTAGTGGGGTAGCAGGCCATTACGATTTAGCAGTAGTGCGATTTCCTGCACGCGCGGGCTGTGTTTTTTTGACCAGCTAGTCGCGAAGCTTGAGGGTAGGCCGGTTTTTTCTTTTAGTTCACAAATTAATTCTGCTTTCGCCTGGTCTTCTTTTAGTGCGCCAAAATTGGAATCCGCTAACCAGATATCTTTTACCCCGGCGCCGATAATTAGTTCCCAGTCCTTGCGAATTCGGGCCATAGAAAATTGATACATCTTGCCGCCGATCGCACCGGTGCCCCATTCACAAAAAGCACATTTAAATGGGCAGCCGCGACTGGTTTCGTAGGAGTAGGATTCGTAAAGCGGTTCCCCCTGTGCGTCTGTCAGTGGCATGACGTCCAGGGCTGAGGGTAGTTCATCCAATGAAATGGTCCTTTCGCGTTTACTGGTTTTATGTAGCTGGCCATCCTTATCCAAATACGCTAGACCGGCAATGAGGTGCCATTGCTCGCGGCCATCACAATCGAGTAATTCCTGAAAGCTGGCTTCGCCTTCACCCAAAGAGATGAGGTCAATGGGGTCATCGAACAGGTAATCTTCGGCTTGTTGCACATGGGGGCCGCCAGCGATGATTAGTAGTTCGGGGCAGCTTTGTTTTAAAAACCGAATCAGCGCTAAAAATTCAGCAGCATTCCAGGTATAAAAACTAAAGCCAGCGACCGGCTGTTGACCTAGAGCGATAGCCTGTTGAGCAATGGCCAGGCCTTGTTGCAACCACTGTTGCTGCCATTGTGCAATAGACTCGTCATTGCGAAAGTGCACCAGTTCAATCCGGGTTTGCTGCCAGCGTTGACCGTATTGTCGGTAATAGGATTTGAGTCCGCCGGTGGTGGCGGGTGCCGCCCAAAATTGGTCGGAGTCCATACTGAAGAGCCATACTGGGCGTTGCGTCATAATACTATTTCGTGGTTATGGCTGCGGATGAGTTGTGGGCATTGTTGTGATTGTCGTAATCGCAGCGGCAATGATTCTAATCAACTTAGGCAGTGGGCTAAAGTAAATAAATAGTAACTTTTATCCCTGTTCGAATCACTATAATCGTTAATCAGTCGATCGCTCTCGGTAGCGTCTAACCAAGGAGTCAACATGAGTAAGCAAGATAAAATGGCAGCAGCGCCAGCCGCCTATTTAAAAGCATTAGCCGATCAGGATTTGGAGGCTGTTATGGCGCTTTATTCCGATGATGCCGTGGTAGAGGATCCAGTAGGTAGTGAGCCACATGTCGGTAAGGACGCTGTGCGTGCGTTTTACAAAGGGGTGGTGGAGTTTGAGTTGGACCCGGTATTGACTGGTCAGGTTCGAATTTCCGCCAATGAGGCGGCATTTCCTTTTTATGTGCTGAATAAATCAGCCGGTGTGCGGGTTAATATTATCGACGTGTTTAAGTTTAATGATGAGGGTGACGTGTGTGGCATGCGCGCTTTTTGGGGTGAGAGCAACGCAGAACCATTATAAGTTTATTAGTGCGTGTTTTCTCAAAGCCGGTTGAGCCGGGCTTTGTTGTTTTTGCAGCATTCACATTTGCGTGAATAGCGCAGATAATAGGCGCCTTTAGCATGGGTGCCAAGCAGATAACAATAACCATGAGTAACGCAGAGCAGTGTTATTTCGCTGCCAGATGCGTTCAACTAACGCCACAAGAAGCCATTAAATGAGCACAGTAGAGTCGGACCGCGAATACTTTCGTCAGTTGTTTTTAAATGACACGCCGTTTCTCGATGTGCGCGCCGAGTTGGAGTTTGCCAAAGGTGCGTTCCCCACATCATTCAATGAGCCGATATTGCGTGATGATGAGCGTCACCAGGTCGGTACCTGTTATAAGCAGCAAGGGCAAGATCAGGCAATTAAATTAGGTCACCAGCTGGTTAGCGGTGAAACCAAAGCGGAGCGCATTACGCGTTGGTGCCAGTTTGCCAACAGCCATGCCGATGTCCATGTGTATTGTTGGCGCGGCGGTATGCGCTCTAATTTATCCCGGCAGTGGATGGCCGAGGCGGGAATTAATGTCCCCTTGATTGCTGGCGGCTATAAAGCGTTGCGGCATGTGCTGCTGGACGAGATTGACCGGGCAGCGCACACCCCCATGATTATTGTCGGCGGTAAAACAGGCTCTGCCAAAACGCCATTAATCAATGCGCTGGAATACGGCATCGATCTGGAAGGCCTCGCTCATCATCGCGGCTCCAGCTTTGGACGGCGGGTACAGGAGCCTCCCGCACAGGCGACGTTTGAAAATTGTCTGGCAATAGAATTATTGAAAAAGCGGCAGCGGCAAGAAGATTTTTCGCATTGGTTTTTTGAAGATGAAAGCCGCATGGTGGGCCCAACCAGTTTACCTCACAATCTTTGGCTGGCGATGGAGCATGCCTCAATTGTTGTAGTTGATATGCCGGTTGAATTTAGAGTGCAGCATATCCTGCAGGAGTATGTGATTGATATGCTAGCGGAACATCAGGCGGCAGCGGCGGATGATGGTTTTGAACATTATCGACAATATTTATTAGCCAGTTTATTTCGCATTAAAAAACGTTTGGGTTCCGAGCGCTACCAACAATTGTCCGCCGTGATGAGTGCGGCCATAGACCAGCAACAAGTATCGGGTGATGTCACAGCCCACGAAGCGTGGATTCGCACGTTGTTGGTCGAGTATTACGACCCCATGTATGAATATCAGCTCAGTAAAAAACAACAACGTGTGGTTTATACTGGAGATTATCAGCAGGTGTTGGAGTGGTGTGTGGCGCGGTGATTGTTTGGCTTTAGAGTAGGCGTTTCTGTGTGCATGTTGAGCTTTTTCTGATCGAAATGATGTCATCAATAGAGTATTGGCAGAGGTTAAAATATGAAGGACTATCGAGCATTAAAGAATAATGATCATGTAAGCTGTCTCAGGAATTGCAATGCGAGCCTATCTAATGCACTAAAGTCTTATGGATAGTGATATTTTCGATAGGGTTTATTGTAATAGGTAAGTTCGAGTGACTTAATAGCAAGCAAATAAAACGCCTCAATAGAGGCGTTTTATTGTGCACAGCACCAGTTTAACTATTGAATACTTTTCTAGAATAAGCCAAAGAGATTAGCCCTAATGCTAGCAAGGCTAAAGAACTAGGCTCAGGGACTGTTATAGGGCCGCCGCAACTGGCGTTTGAGCCCGCAGCGGTTGCTGGTCCGCCATCACCTACAAACCCGGAACAATCGTTATCATAGCGAACGTGGGCGACGGCGGTATTACCATCACTATTGGTAAAGAAGTTGGCATCAAAAAGTTGTTCAACAAAGGTTAACTCAATCGCAGCGATCAGGCCGTCGCTGGAACCGGGTTCTCTATAACGAACATTAAAAGTACCGAAATCAGCAATGTTAGAACCGCCGGGAGCAACGCCCCAGCCTGCGGTTCCAGCAGCAAACGTGAGTGTGCCATCATAATTAAAACCAATTTTATCAACACCTCCCGGGCTAACCAGATCAGGGCTGGCACCGTTAAGCCATTGGATGCTCAGTGTGTGACCGCCATCTGTCCAGGACATATTGATAGCATCACCAGAGGCTTGTAGCTCGGTGCTGTTCCACTGATCAAGGGTAATCATGCCCGCTTGAAGCTGCAATGAGAGTATGGTGGCTGGTAGTAAAATGAGAATTCTTGCTAGGGCGTCCATGTTGCTATCCTGTTTATGTTTTAGGTGTTACTTATTGTTGGAATAGTAAGCAAAATTAGCGCCATTATTGTATGTCCTCGTTTTTTATAGGTTTTATTTTACTAGCATGAATTGCTCATTAATAAAATGTAAATTATTCCGACATTAATAATCACAAATTACATTTATAGCAATATTTCTCTCCAGGAATCGCGGGCTTCAAACCCGGAAATACGCAACCAGCGATACTCCGTGAGCAGTGTATTAGGGACTACCGTTTTTTGCCGGTTGTCCAAAATCCAGCCGTTAACCTCCACCACTAAATGGCCACCACCATCTATCTCGCAGTACACCAGTCGATTAGGAATATTTCGTTGCCGCAGCAGTGTGCGGCAGGCGAGACAAAAGCCATCGCAGTCATCTGCTATTCGCTGTTGCCCGGTGTAATTTGCCGGCGGCATTTGCCAGTGTTCCTGTTGATCCGGGGTTTGTTGGAAGTGGTTTTTAACCAGGTAGAAAATCTGCTTTAAGTTATTGAGCAATTCTGGGTCTTTGTTGGCCATTAGCAATCACCTCGTTGATCACGTGCTAACAGTTCCGTGCAGCCCTGGGGTGGAGTGATGGTGCGGCCGGTAATAAACGGCTGCGGGGTAAAGCCCTGGCAAGCGGTTAAGGCAGGTAGGCTGGCCAAAATCAGCCCGCCGGTTAATAGGTGGGTTAGCTGTCGGCGGGTTACTTTGGTCATTTCCATGCTCCTCTATTAATGGTGAGGCTTAGCCTACAAAAATAAAAAGTGGCATTGCAGTGGCGTAAATGACATTTATAAAGTTAAATAAGACATAATAAGTGTGCCTCTGGCGGCTTGGCGTAACTGGCTTTAATTTTGTCGTATACGACCTTGGTGTTGCTATACAGGTGGGTTTATACCGGGTTTGGATTTAAACGAGAGAGGATTGAAGGTGTCACATCAAATCACAGTACTGGCATTGCCACACACCAGTGGAACGTCGGTGATGGGCGTAGTAGATTTATTTGCCATTGCCAATCGTATTGCCGAACGGATTAATGACAGCCCGGAGCCGTTGTTCAAATTGCGCGTTGTGTCATTAGACGGCCTGCCGATGGTGTGCTCAAATGGCTACCAAGTGGCAGTTGATGGCTCCGTGGCGGATATCTCCAGCAGCGATATCGTGTATATTTCGGCGTTTACTATCGCTACGCGCTCTGAGCTAGAGGCTGCAATACCGCGTTGGCAGGTTATTCTACCTTGGCTGCGACAACACGGCCCAGATCAGAATTTAATTGCGACCAGTTGCAGTGGCAGTTTTCTGTTAGCTGAAGCGGGCTTGTTGGATGGCCAGCCGGCAACCACGGCCTGGTGGCTGGCTAAATATTTTGTCGAACGTTATCCCGAGGTGCGCTTTGATCCCGATGCCATTTGTACAGTGGCGGAGAATATTGTCTGCGGTGCTGCCACCACCTCGTATCAGGATGTCTGCCTGGCAGTGATCGAGCGCTTTGGCGGCAAACATTTTGCGCGCTTGGCGGCCAAGTACATGATGGTTGATAATCAGCGGCGCTCGCAGGCACCCTATGCGATTTTGTCGCTGATTGAAAATGATGACAAAGTGGTGGCCAAGGCTGAAGGTTGGATCAGAGCAAATTTAAATCAGGAATTTAGTATTGAACAGGTCGCTGATTTTGCCGCGGTTAGCCCGCGCACCTTAATCCGACGTTTTCAAAAAAACCTGGGCGAATCACCGCAATCTTTTACGCAAAAACTGCGGGTCGAAAAATGCAAAACTTTACTGGAAACTACCCAGCTTAAATTCGGTGAAATAGTAGTGCGCTGTGGATACAGTGATGAAAGCGCTTTTAGGCGTTTGTTTAAAAGGCATTGCCAGTTATCGCCGCGTGATTATCGGCGGCGCTTTAATACCGCCACTGCAGATTAATTAGCCGGCCTGATTGGCGCGCTGCCAAAGTTCCAGTAACTGTCTGGCTTCTTTATCAGCGACCCTGGAAGATAATAATGATTGGGTCCATTCGCCATGCGCGCGGTTCATTTCTATTAGTAATTGTTGCCCTTTTTCTGAAAGGCCAATTTCAATAATACGCTTATCGTGTTGATTGCGGCGACGAATTAATAATTCTTCTGAATACATACGGTCTACTAATTTGGTGATGTTACCGTTGGAAGAAATTAATTGCTGCGCGACTTTGCCAATAGCTAGCCACTTGCCTTCATCGAGTTGAGATAGCAGCTCGTAACGAATCAGGCTTTGTTTGAATTGTTTGCGAAAACGGTTGCTGATTTCCTGTTCCAGTTTTTTTGAGCACAGCATTAATTGTTGCCAGAGCTCTATATAGCATTGCTGATCTCCTGTGAGATGATAGGTTTGTTGTTCGGTGGCATGTTCGGGAGTTAAATCCGCTTTTCTGATCGACATTTCCATAACCCAAGGTCCCTTCTGAGTTTTTGCTACCGACCTTGATCGAGGAGGCAAGTCTGATAGCGTTGTTATTATTAATTTCAACGCTATCTTAACTAAAGATTAATCAGCTGTGATTGAGCAAAACGGGTAATAGTGCCGCATTTTTCTGTCGGGCTTAGGAAGCTCGTGCGGTGCGCATGGTGACAAATTCTTCTGCAGCGGTAGGATGAATGCCGATAGTGCTATCGAAAATGGCTTTGGTGGCGCCCGCTTTCATTGCTATCGCCATGCCCTGAATAATTTCGCCGGCATCTTCTCCGACCATATGAATACCGACGACCCGATCAGTTTTTTTGTCGACAATTAATTTCATATAGGTGCGTTCAGAGCGGCCGCCAATCGTGTGTTTCATTGCCCGAAAGTTGGATTCGTACACTGCGATATCAGTATATTTTTCTGTCGCCTGCTGTTCGCTTAAGCCACAGGTCCCGATATTTGGTTGGCAAAAAACGGCAGTTGCAATGGTGTCGTAATCGACCTGCGTCGGCTCGTTGTTGTATAACGTTTTTGCCAGCGCCATGCCTTCGGCCAGTGCTACCGGCGTGAGTTCCATGCCTCCGGTGATATCGCCCAATGCATAAATACTGGCTTCACTGGTTTGAAACTCGTCGTTGACTTTGATGGTGCCGTCGTCATTGAGTGCCACATTGACGCGATCAAAACCGACATCCTGAATATGCGGTTTGCGGCCAGTGGCATAAAGGATGGCATCGCAATCAATGCTGCTGCCGTCTTCAAGTATGGCGCGTAAACTGTCATCAGCCAGTTTTTCGATAGCAGCGATATTGCTATTGAAACGCAAATCTACACCAGAGGCGGCGATTTCTTTGGCGGCAAAGTGTCTAATGTCTTCATCAAAACCGCGCAGGAATAATGGCCCGCGATACAGTTGCGTAGTTTGGGCGCCTAAGCCGTTAAAGATACCGGCAAATTCTACGGCGATATAACCGCCGCCGACGACTAACAATCGCTTAGGAAAAGTTTTTAAATCGAATATTTCATTCGAGCTAATCGCATATTCACTGCCAGGAAAATTTGGAATAAAAGGCCAGGTGCCAGTCGCTAATAAAATACGTTCGGCAGTAAATTGCTTGCCGTTAACGTCTACCGTGTGATTGTCGATAAAGCGGGCGCGGCCGTTAATGACTTCAACCCCGGCATTACCCAGCATGGAATCATAAACACTGTTCAAGCGTGAGATTTCGGTAATTTTATTATCCCGCAAGGTTGCCCATTCAAACTGTGGAGTATTGCTGTCCCAGCCAAAACCGCGAGCATCTTTAAACGCATTTGAGAACTGTGAGGCGTATACATAAAGTTTTTTAGGAACACAGCCGACGTTGACACAGGTGCCGCCCATATAGCGATCTTCCGCGACGGCGACTTTTGCTCCAAAAGCCGCGGCCATGCGACTGGCGCGAACGCCGCCGGAACCGGCGCCGATAACAAATAGGTCGTAGTCGTATTGGTTGTTGTTCACGGTATGCTCCTGTTAGTTTTGTGCTTTGATAACCAGTGCGATGCTACTGGGTTTAGTCGCTGATATGAAACTATTTGTGGCTATGAGTTCCATAGCCATTCTCTATTTGGCGGCATAAGTGGTTTGCGATTGTAGATTATCCGGTAAATGCAGGCGATGCCGTAGCAATCGTGAACCTTGATCGACGCAAATATTTAATAGGGCGCTGACGATAATTAATAGCAGGGCGACATCTAACGCAAACCGTTCAAAAGCGCTGTCGATAAAAAACCCCAGCGTGTGAATACCCAAAATACCGAGGATGGCTGATTCTCTTAAGATAACTTCCCAGCGATAGCAGAGCAGCGCGAGGAAAGGGCCGTAGATTCTGGGTAATATTTCAAAGCTATAGCGATGGAAACCTTTGCTGGCATCCAGTCGTAGTTGAATTTGATCAGTTTGCCGACCCACTAGATTGGCGATTATGGCACCGTTGTGAATTGCTAGCGCAATAATGGCGGGTAACATTGACGGCCCCAGTAGTATTAATAGCGCGAAGGCAATGATCAGCTCCGGCGTCGACCGTAAAAAAATGAGTAGGCCGTGGCCCGTTAGTCGTATAGGTAGGGCAAAAAAACGCTGGCTGACCAACGGGAATAAAACCATGGCTAACAAGGCAGTAAATAATAAAGCAACTTGACTTAGTACCAGTGTGTTGATTACGCCCGGTAGTAGCTCTTGGGTAGTGATCGCAGTGAGCCAGGGTAGCAATGTTGGCGATGTGTTAGCGCCATTGGTAAACGGGGCCGGGGTGATGTCAGCAAAAAAAACCGCTAAAGATGCACCGTACATGGCGTGTTGTGGCCATAAATACCACAGGGCTAGCAGACAATAAAAAGGTAATGCTTTAAAACGGAGCCAGAACGGCAGAGTGGCGATCAGGCCGTAGAATAGTAGTAATAGGCCTGCGGTTTGACTGTACATGCCTTGCATAAAAGCGGTTTCCAAATGAAAGCCCAGCGTGGGTAAGCCGATAAAACCGAGAATCGTACTGGAGCGCAGACCGCACTCCATTCGATAGCGGATGTAACTGGCGAAGTGCGGCACTAATTGTGGCCAGTGGCCATAAAAAAATCGACTGACACTATCGCTATGGGGCGGCAGCTGGCAGAGGCTTTGATGCTCTTCGCGTATTTCGGCAAACACTTTGGCAAAGATACCGCTGTAAGGAATGGCAATCGCTAAAAAACCAGTGAGTGGATGAATGCCAAAAAGTTGAATAAAGACTAAGCCCCAAAATAATTCATGCACTGAGCGAATGAATGTGCAGCTTATTCGGATGATGGTGCGTTGATATAAAAAACTGAGCAGAAAGCCGCAGACAGCGGCGCTGCTAACCGCCAGCACGGCGTAACTTAAGGTTTGAAAAAGTGCATCAAATAATTCAGGCCACGGCAGTAGTTGCGGAGAAAGTAGGCCGCTCAACATGCGGTTAAGTTCCAGCATGGGGCTACGGTGGGTGATTTCAATATCTGCCAACGCTAAACAAAACAGTCCGCTGATTAACAGTATGGCAAAGCTGCGCAAGCCGGCGGGGGCACTATAGTGGTGGGTTGAGGAGTTAGCGGTGTGTGCTCTAACCCTCATAGAGTTGATCCAGCTGTGCTGCGCTGAGAGTGTCAGTGGCTTGGTCGAGAACTATATGGCCATCTTTAATGCCAATGATGCGCGTTGCAAACGCCAGTGCGAGTTCGGTATCGTGCAGCGCGATAATACTGCTGTGGCTATGTTGTATTAGCTGGTTGATGACAGTGTTGGCCATTGGTCCATCGAGATTGGCAACCGGCTCGTCGGCCAGAATAATATCCGGACCGGCGTAAAGCGCGCGGGCGATGGCAATGCGTTGTTGTTGGCCACCTGACAATTGTGCCACCGGAGTAAACAGCGTGTGATCTAATTCGAATCGCTCTAATAAATCCGCAATGACTTTTTTTGGTTGGCGCTGTGGCCATAACAAATTAAGTAAGTTGCGAACTACTGAGTGTTGATCGAGTTGGCCGATATAAACATTATGGAAACTCGACAGTTTATCGACCAAGCCTAATTGTTGTGGAATCCAGCCAATCTTCTGCGCTGCAGGCTGACTGCTGAGCTGTTGATAAAGCTGTTTTAAAAAACTGGATTTGCCGGCACCACTTTTACCCAGCAAAGCAATGCGCTGGCCTGGTAGCCATTGAAAATCCAGTGCCTCTAAAACCGTGTGCTCGCCATAGCCGATCTGTACTTGTTGCCAATCTGCTATCGGCTTGGTGTTTGCAGTAGCAGTAGTAGCGGGCATGGATTATTTTAATAGTCCGATGTCACGGGCGGTATCAGCAATGCCTTGGTAGTCGCTATTACTGGCGGGAACAAAAGCACTGCGAGGGAAGGCTGCAAGTAATTCCGGCTGTTGCATATTGAGCAAGGCTTGTTTTAGTTTTTCTTTGAAGCCTGGCCCCAGTGCTTTTCTACATCACCACGGACTGTCCACTGGTAATCGGCGTATTCCGGTGTGGTCCAGATGATGCTGACTTTTTCCAAATCAATTTTTCCTTCCGATAATTCCTGTTCCCACACTTGATAATTCAGGGCGCCTAATTGATAGCTACCGCTTTGCACCAACGCAATAGTGCGTGAGTGGTTACCGGAAAAACCAACGCGATCAAATAACTGTTCAGGACTTTTTTTGAATTGCTGACGGATGAAATATTCTGGCATTAATCGACCCGAGGTTGAGCTTTTAGAACCAAAGGTAAAGCTCATATCTTTGATTGCGGCAGGAAGCACTTCGCCACTTTTTAAACCGGTGCTGCTATGGGCAATAAAATACGATTTGAAATGCTGGTCTTCTTCGCCTTGGGCAATGGCTTCGGCGCCGGGGCTTAGTAACCGCGCTTGTACGCCACTTAAGCCGCCAAACCAGGCCAGCTGTACTTGATTGTTACGAAAGGCGGTGACGGCTGCGGCGTAAGATTTAACTGGAATATACTGTACTTCAATACCGAGTTCTTTGGCCAGGTAATCGGCAACCTGAGTGAAGCGCGCTTTCAGTCGCGTTTCATCGGCATCCGGGATCGCGGTAAAAACCAAAGGCTGGGCAGTGGCGCTGAGGGTGATAAAAGACAGTAGTAGAGCGATAATTATTTTCATAGTCGTAACAGTTCTTTCTCAAGTTAAGGTGATTGAAGGTAAGGTGTGTTCATTGCGCGCACTAATATACCCGATAATTCGAGCCGATTGGCAATCGCTTTGCTGTAATTTTTCGAGGCAAACGGTGGCTTGTTGCACTGGCACGGCAGCCAGTAATCCACCAGCGGTTTGCGGATCAAACAACAAGGGATAATACTGGTGGTTTTGGAATGCGGTAGCATTGCTGATCAGGCTTGCCGCTTTCAGGTTGTCAGCATGCAAGCTGCTCAAATAACCATTAGCTGCACACTCGGTGGCACCGTTTAAGATGGGCAGTTGTTCGAGTTGTATGCTGGCGTGATGCTGGCCTGCTTTTAGCATTTCAACTAAATGACCGATTAAGCCAAAGCCGGTGATATCGGTGCAGGCACTGGCACCATGATCGCTAAAAATAATCGACGCGTGTTGATTGCTTATCAGCATGTGCTTAATGGCTTCTTCTATCCAGCGACCTTGCGCCTGAGCGTGCATGTTAGCTGCCAGTAGCACGCCAGTGCCTAATGGTTTACTGAGGATCAGTGCCTGCCCTTGCTGTAATTGCCCTTTGGTCAATAATTGCTGTGGATCGATGGTGCCGTTGACGCTAAGACCAAAACTCAGCTCAGCCCCTTCGTTGCTATGGCCACCGATTAATGCGGTCTGTTGTTGATTTAAGCTCTCCACCGCGCCAGCCATTAATTGCAGCAGCATGTCTTCGACTAACTCGTCACTAGCGTAGGGCACTGTAGCAATGGCGAGGGCGGAATGCGGCGTGCCACCCATGGCATAGATATCGCTGAGGCAATGGTTGCTTGCAATGCGTCCCAATAAATAGGGGTCATCAATAAAAGCGCGAAAATAATCGACGGTTTGTAGCCACTGTTTGTCTGACGGTACATTGATAACCGCGGCATCATCGGGTTGGTTTAAGGCGACTGGCACATCGGGGTGCTTAAAAACATCCAGTTGCGCCATTACCCGGTTCAGAATTGAGCTGCCAATCTTGGCACCGCAACCGCCACAGCGCATTGACTGTTCGGGTGTTGGCAATGAATGGTTTATTTTTGGTGCTGCTTGTTGAGGTATTTGGTACATCGCCATAAAGCGGCTATCAATACGGTGTTTCCAGCGCCAGACCCATTTTCCGGCGATACTGAATACGCCTTTTGAGGCGATGGCTTGCTGATCTCCGGTCATTAACAAGCTGAGAAAACGTCGCTGGGGCTTAAATTTTTTCAGGGGTTTAGCGGTAATGATGCGACGCAGGTTTTCACTCAGTAATTGTCCTGCGCGTACCGCATAAACGCCACTTTTTGCCAGAGGTTGTGGGGAGAAATGAGCAATATCACCGGCGGCGAATACATTGGCATGGGAGCTGCTCTGTAGATAGTGGTTAACTAACAGAAAGCCTTGTTCATTGCAGGCCAGGCCGGTTTTTGCCAGCCAGTTCGGGCTGCCAGCATGAATAGCCCAGATCACGTGATCGAAGTTGGCCTCGCTGTGATCGCCAAATTGCAAGCGGGTTTGTTGGTCCTCTTCACGGCTGCTGAGTACCTGCTTTTTTAAATGTAGCTCAATGCCGCGCTCGGCTAAGCGCTTAGTCATATACGCTTGTACTTGTTTATTGTGGCCTGGTAATAACTGGCGCGTACCACAATAGAGGTGAATGGTGGTGCGCGCAGGGTTAGCTTGCTGCTGCAGCTGATACTGACAAGCCAGCGCCACTTCGACGCTGGCGGCACCCCCGCCGATAATAGCAACGGATTGCGGTGTGCTATCGGCGGCTTGATGTTGCGCCAGAATATGCTGCCAATAATTCAGGAATGTAGCGATGGGTTTGACTGGGATACCACATTTGTCAGCTCCGGCAATCGATGCCAGCGCTGGCTGTGAGCCGATATTGATCGATAGATAGTCGTAGCGCAGGGGGGCACGATTGCCGCAATAAACGCGTTGCTGTTGCGAGTCAATCTGGCTAACCTCGGCTTGAATCAAGCGTATGCCAGCATATTGGCAGAGTTGGCGAAGATCGATATGGGCTTGATCAAAACTGTAGTGACCGGCAATCATTCCCGGCATCATGCCGGAGTAGGGGGTATGAATATCTTTACTAATGACGGTAACCTGAAGCCCGGGGATTGGCTGCATAGCCAGCATTTTGATTACTGCTAAATGGCTGTGGCCGCCCCCGACTAATAGCAATTCGTGGTGGTCTGTAACTGATTGGCTAGGATTCATTAACGCTTTATTATCGTTGTCATGGCACAGAATATTGTCAGCGGCTATTGTGGAGGAAATGGCGGGGGATGTGTAGCGCCAAGCTGGGTTTATCATGATGGCAAATACGCACTATAGTTAAATGAAATGTAGTGATCGACTGCGTTACCTATAATAGCCGGCTGTTTTTTTACTCTGGCTGGGACGTGGCAGTAGGCTGTTAGCTGTTCGGGGCAGACAAAATCTATAAAACCAAATAACCAGGAGTAAGTAATGCAAGGTCTAATGATGGATTCAGCGTTGACTATTACATCGTTGATGCAATATGCCGAAAAGGTAAATCCCCACTCTGAAATTGTATCGGTCACGCTGGATAATCCACGTCATCGTTATACCTTTACCGATGCTTTCAAACGGACTCGCCAATTAGCCAATGTTTTGCAACAGTTGGGTGCCAAGCCTGGTGATTGTATTGGTACTTTGGCATGGAATGATTACCGGCATTTTGAGTTGTACTACGGGGTGAGTTGTTCCGGCATGATTTGCCACACGATTAACCCGCGTTTATTTCCTGAACAAATTGAATTTATTATCAATCATGCTGAAGATCAGTTTATTTTTATTGATACTTTGTTTCTGCCCTTACTTGACGCGTTAAAGGACAAAATGCCAACCGTCAAAGGTATTGTGGTACTTACCGACGCTGCGCATATGCCAGCGACCACATTAGACAATGTCTATTGCTATGAGGATTTATTGGCGCAGCAAACAGATGAGTTTAATTGGCCTGCACTGGATGAAAATACGGCATCAGTATTGTGTTATACCTCAGGTACCACCGGAAACCCGAAAGGCGTGCTTTACTCTCACCGCTCGGCGGTGCTGCATGCCTATGCAGGTTCATTGCCGGATGCGATGGGAGTAAGCGGTAAATTGGCGGTGATGCCGATAGTGCCCATGTTTCACGTTAATGCCTGGGGCATTCCCTATGGCGCGGTATTGAGCGGTTCCAAAATTGTGTTTCCGGGCCAAAAATGATTGATGGTCAGGTGCTCACTCAGCTTATCAATGAAGAAAACGTTAGCTTTACTGCCGGCGTACCCACAATTTGGTTGGCTTTATTGAACTATCTACGGGATTCCGGTGAAACCATCAAACCATTAAAACGGTTGGTCGTTGGTGGGGCCGCTTGTCCCTTGTCGATCATGGAAGAGTTTGAAGATAAGCATGATGTCTATGTGCATGCGGCCTGGGGGATGACTGAAATGAGTCCGCTCGGTACGGTAAACCCTCAGCTGGACCGTGAAGCGTTGGGCGAGGAAGAATATGCCCATATGCGAGTCAAAGCTGGTCGTTGTATCTACGGTGTGGAGATGAAAATTGTCGATGACGAGAATCGGGAATTACCCTGGGATGGCGTGGCATTCGGTAGTTTGAAAGTTCGTGGCCCGTGGATTTGTAAAAGTTATTTTAAATTGGATAACAGCGACGCTCACGATGTCGACGGTTGGTTTGATACCGGTGATGTAGCGACCATTGATGCGGACGGTTATATGCAGATTACTGATCGCAGCAAGGATGTTATTAAGTCAGGTGGAGAGTGGATTAGCTCTATCGATCTGGAGAATGTAGCGGTAGATCACCCCGCAGTAGAAGAAGCGGCAGTTATTGGCATGCCGCACCCGAAATGGACTGAGCGGCCATTACTGTTGGTGATTAAAAAAGCCGGTGCCGAATTAAGCCGCGAACAAATGCTGGAGTGGTTTCAGGGTAAAGTGGCTAGCTGGTGGATACCAACTGACTGCCTGTTTGTCGAAGAGCTGGCACATACAGCTACCGGCAAACTCAGCAAAAAAGATTTACGTGATCAATACAAAACTTATCAATTCCCGGATTGATGACAGGCCCGTAATTTTGAAATAATTGACCCTTTTGCCTAACGCTTGGAGAAAGCCCTAGATGTCAGATTATATTGCCCCTATCAAAGAGATGAATTTTGTTCTCAATGAACTTGCGGGCTTGCCGCAGCTGTGTCAATTACCTCGCTTTGAGGACAGCAGTGAAGATGTGATCGCTGCGGTGCTCGATGAGGCCGGTAAATTTGCCAGTGGCGTATTGGCACCCTTAAATACCTTTGGCGATTTAAACGGCGCCAGATGTGAGAATAATGCGGTACAGGAAACAACGGGGTTCGCTGCAGCGTATCAGCAGTTTGTAGAAGGAGGCTGGGTGGCGTTACCGTGTAACCCTGAATTCGGTGGCATGGGGTTACCAGAAAGCGTTGGCATGGCGACGATGGAAATGTGGAGTGCGGCCAATGTCAGTTTTGCCCTTTGTCCGATGTTGGGGCAGGGAGCTATTGGCGCGATTGAGTCCCATGCCAGTGACGAGTTAAAAGCGGTGTATCTGGAGAAGATGATCTCAGGTGAATGGACCGGCACGATGAATCTGACTGAGCCACAAGCGGGTTCTGATTTGGCTGCTGTACGCAGTAGAGCCGTTCCTGAGAGTGATCACTACCTTATCAGCGGTACCAAAATCTTTATCACCTGGGGTGATCACCAGATGACTGACAATGTTGTACATTTGGTATTGGCCCGCACCCCGGATGCGCCTGAAGGAGTGAAAGGCATTTCCCTGTTTGTGGTGCCCAAGTTTTTAGTCAATGCAGATGGCTCTTTAGGTGAGCGTAACGATGCTTATGCGGTATCGGTTGAACATAAAATGGGCATCCATGCCAGCCCGACCTGTGTGATGAGTTTTGGTGATAATGGTGGCGCTGTCGGTTATTTGGTCGGCGAAGAAAATAAAGGTCTCGTCTATATGTTTACCATGATGAACCATGCTCGTCTGAATGTAGGCGTGCAAGGGGTGGCGCTTTCAGATCGCGCTTATCAGCATGCAGTGTCTTACGCAAAAGAGCGAGTGCAGGGACAGGCGGCAGGTGACGAAACCAAGGGAACCATCATTCGCCACCCGGATATTCGCCGGATGTTGATGACGATGCGTTCGTTGACGGAAGCCTCGCGGGCTTTATGTTATGTGGCTAGTGCTTGCTTTGATGTGGGTCATCACGGCGAGGATAAAAGTCAGCGAAAACAGGCCATCGCTAGAGGCGAACTGTTAACGCCGTTAGCGAAAGCATGGTCAACCGAAGTGTCTCAAGAGGTGACGTCCTTAGGTGTGCAAATTCATGGAGGCATGGGCTTTATAGAAGAAACTGGCGCTGCGCAATATATGCGTGACACTCGTATCACTACCATCTATGAAGGTACTACAGGTATTCAGGCCAATGATTTTATCGGCCGCAAATTGATTCGTGATAATGGTGCCGAATTAAAGCAGTTGGCTACTGATATTAGAACAACGCAGGCGGAGCTAGCGATTCAGGATCAGAGTATGCAGACCTTGGCTGCCTCTTTATTGGAAGGGGCGAATGCACTTGAAGAAGTAGCGGATTGGGTCATTCAGCATCAAGGCGATAATCCGCAATTACCCGCTGCAGTGGCGGTCAATTTTCTGATGGCTGCTGGTATTATTGTCGGTGGTTGGTTGCTTGCTAAAGGCGCTTTGATTGCTCAGCAACAGTTACAGCAAGATGAGGCTTTTTACAGCGGTAAAATCATTACCGCGCGTTTTTATGGAGAGCAAATTATGCCCAGAGCGGCAGCCTTCATTAAGGCTGCTGAGTACGGAAGCGAAACTACCATGGCGTTAGCAGACGAGCATTTTTAAGTCAGGCCGCTGAAGCTAGCTGTGCTCTTGCACATGCTGGCACGCGGGAAAATGTATTACCGTTCTATTAACAGGGCTTACTCGAACCTGAACAATGTTATAAAGTCGATATTAAAGCGGCATTTGCCGGTGGTTCAGCAAGTTTGATTTTCAACCATACTGTGAAACAAAAATACTGCAATTAAAGACAAGGTTTATCTGGAGTTTAAATAATGAGCGATTTTAAAAAGTGGGAATGTGTGATCTGTGGCTTTATCTATGATGAAGCTGAAGGTCTGCCCGATGACGGTATTGTACCTGGCACCAAGTGGGACGATGTGCCTGAAGATTGGGAGTGCCCTGATTGTGGTATTAGTAAATTTGATTTTGATATGGTGGAAGCGGATTAATTACAGCGAGCTTAATTATCCAATGGCGGCCTAAAAGGCCGCTTTTTTTTGCCTATAATTTTTTCTGCTTTAACTTGCGGGTACCTAGTGTGGATCTAAATGTGCTTCAAGTTGATCCAGTAATTGCTGCAAGTGTTTTAACTCCCGCTCCCTGACCTTGCTTAACTCACGGGTTTTGGCGACTAATAAATCCAGCTCTTGGGCAGTGATGTGCTGGGTGGCGGCCCGCGCTAATATTTCTTCAAAATTTATAGTTCTTCGATCCATTATGTAACTCCTGCTACGACATAAAAGCAAAATCAATGACAGCCAGAGTTAATCAAGATGTGACTGATTTACAATAAGTGTAGAAGTGCTAGCGGATTATGGAGTGGCATTATTTCGCCATTATTAGATTTTTCAGCTATTAAAGTTCGGGGCTATAGCGATTGTTGGAAGCTTGCTTGGGTTGGGCGGCCAATTGGCTTGCCAGCTTACGGTTTTTGATCGTAGCGCTGGCTAAGGATATCGTAGAATTGCTCACGCATTTGCGCGACTTCTTGCTTTATTTGGCTAGCATCCTCGGGGTTGGTATAGCGACCAGGGAATACCTGTTTGCGAAATTGTGCCATTTTGGCGGTATACAGCTTCAAGGCTTTTTGTAATTTTTGTTCGCCCAATAGTAAAAGCTTGGACTCTGCGATCGCGACTTCCTCGTAGACATTGACCAGTTGCGTGCTCAAGTCCGCCAGTTCTTTCTCTTGCTTCGGAGACATATGCTGGGTTTTGGGCCCTATTTCACTGACCAGTGAAGAGTATTTGCTGTAGACGTGACTTACTTTACCGACATGTTGGGCGACTTGTTCAAGAATACCAATACGGCGGCTGCTGGAGGCTTGCTGCTGCTGTTGAAGCTTGTCCTTCATATTGGAGAACATAGCCCAACCGCCTAAAGCCATTCCCAATAAAAAGGTAATCGCTGTGCTGATAATAGTTAGATTGTCCATAGCGGGTAAGTCGTATCTCTAGGCAATAGCAGGGTAACAAGCACTAACCGCCAGAAATTTTGACGGTATACCCTTTCCTTTGCAAAAGCTGTTCCAAAACCTGCCTCTGATCGCCTTGTATTTCAATGACCCCATTTTTGACCGAGCCGCCGGTACTGCAGTGTTGCTTGAGTTCAGTCGCTAACTTTTTTAGCGCCGGTGGCGCTAACAGTAAACCCGTCACCAGGGTCACGCCTTTGCCCTTTCGGCCTTTGGTTTCGCGCTGGAGGCGGACAATACCGTCTCCCTCTGGAATCGCCTGGTTGCTATCTTTGCAGCGACATTTAGCGAGGGGTTGATTACATTTTGGACAGTGGCGTCCCTGATCGGTGGAGTAGACCACGCGGTTCATAAGCTAATCCTGTTGGTTTATAGACGCGGGTATTATAATGAGCAACATCTATGGCCCCAAGACTTATTGATTGGTCAATTCATGGCTGGGGAAAATAATTTTCAGGTACATACTATGCCCGCAATTAACGATATCGCTTGGCTGCAAGAGCAGTTGGTGGATTTACAAAGCCAGTTAGCCTTTCAGGAGGATACTTTGCAAGCACTCAATGATGTTGTTACCCGGCAACAGCAGCAAATCGAAAACCTGCATGAGTTATGTAAAAGTCAAAAAAACCAGCTAGAGACTATCAGTAATGAGATGGAGAAAGATGTGGTAGAAGAAAGGCCTCCGCATTATTGATGGCTGAAATGACATTCTGGTCTACACTCTAGCTATTGACTGAATTTTAATAAAAACAACAACTTGGTTGTCTAGTGCCGGAGGGATACGCTAGGGTAGGTTGGTAGTGATAAGGTGTTCCAGGCACGGTGGTTTATATTACCCAATTAACCTTGGCAGATAGTAAATGGTGAGTGCTGAATTTAATGAAGATATTCGAGACGGGATTCAAGAAATATCTAATATTGCCGTAGGCGCTGCTGCAGACAAGATCGCCCGTAGTTTCTCGACGTTCGTTACTATCCCTATCCCTAAAGTCCATTTATTAGAATCAGCAGATATCATGATGGCGCTGGGGGCTATTGAGGATGGTGAGCGAGTCACCGCAGTTACCCAGCCTTTTTTGGTAGTGGCATCAGTGGTGAAGCCTTATTGATTTTCACTGATACCAGCATGGCTGAACTTTCTGAGCTAATGGGCTATCAAAAGCTTGAAGATGATCACCAGCAAGTAGAGCTGGTACTTGAAATGGCATCATTGCTCAACGGCTCATGTATTCAGGGCATTTGTTCGCAATTGGATATTGATGTTTTACTTAAGCACCCCTCGCTATTAGGGCAGCACACGTCAGTCAAAGATATTCTTGCCAAAGCTAAATTCCCCTGGGAAAAAACGCTGGCGATCGAGTTAAACTATGCTTTTGAGGGCTATACCATCACCTGCGATTTGATTATCTTGTTACATGAGGCATCATTGTCCTCGCTGTTCCGGCAAGTCAATTTCTTAATCGATTAGGGCGCGCTTTTTTAATGGTTACTTCTGACTTTCAAGATTTGCACTGGCTGCTGGATATTATTCAAAGCACCGATGTGGGAATTGTGGTGCTTGATAAGGGTTTTGATATAGAGATCTTTAATCGATTTATGCAGGTACACAGCGGCATTAGCCCTGAAGATGCTATTGGTGCTAATGTGTTTGATCTATTTCCTTATCTGGAAGACGAATGGTTCAAGCGTCGCGTTAATACCGTTTTTGAATTAGGCATCCCGGTTTATACCACGTGGGAGCAGCGGGATAATGTTTTCGATTTTGATCTTAAGCTCCCGATTCATTATGAAACACGGACCATGTTTCAAAATACAACGTTTGTTCCGCTACACTCGGCTACGGATCAGGTCGAAAAAGTCGGGATTATTGTTTATGACGTTACTGATAGTGCTGTTAACCGTTCTAAATTAGAGCTGGCCAAGGATGAGTTATTGCGCTTAAGCCGTACCGATAAGTTGACGGCACTGTGGAACCGTGGTTACTGGGAAGAACGGATGAACGAAGAGTTTTCCCGCAGTAAACGAAGTAATCATCCTACCTGTTTGGTCATGTTTGATATTGACCATTTTAAAAATATTAACGATACCTATGGGCACCAGGTTGGTGATGATGCGATACGTGCGGTATCCCGGTTAATGCTGGAGAACTCCAGAGAAGTCGATATTCTTGGGCGATATGGTGGCGAAGAGTTTGCCATAGTATTACCGGATACCGCCCTGGATGGTGCGATGATTTACTGTGAGCGTCTGCGCGAGGCTATAGCTAATAATATCGTTGAGTCGCAAGGGCAAACAGTACAATTTACGATTAGCTTGGGAATCGCTGTGCTTGATGAACAGACCCGCTACCCTACCGATTGGCTAGTCAATTCAGACCGGGCCTTGTACCGTTCCAAAGAGCACGGGCGTAATCAGACCAATGTGTTTGGTGATATAACGCCGGAGCAAGCATAAGGGTTTACACCTATACCTGATTGGCGCGTCAGCCGTTAATATCCAACAAGGATTTTGACTGGATGGATGCTTAATGATCAGGCTAATTGCTACAATTTTTTTCTGTTTTTCTCTGCATAGTGTTGTTGCTGCTGAAAAGGCCTCATTGACAATTGCTTATTATCCTTATCTAAATCCTGACAGTATACAAACGCAGGCAGAGCAACTTAAGACGCTTCTTGAGCGCGATCTGGCTGTTGATATCAAGATTTACGTTGGTGGTAGTTATGAGGATTTTTTACGCGCAGTCTGCCATCAGCAGTTTGATATTGTCTTTTCCCCCAGTCACTTCGCGGCTTTTTTTATTGATAAATGTCAGTATCAGCCGTTAGTCAGGTCAACTGCTAAAGTGCAGCCTATATTGGTGAGTAATGCAAAAAATCCGATAAAAAATGTTGATGAGCTGGTAGCTAAAAAATTAACGCTGGTCAATGAGTTGTCTTTAGTTTCGATGGCTGGCTTGTCTCTGATAAAACAACAGCTGGGTGCTGACTTTGCTAAAGTGAGCTTGGTGGAACGTTTGTGGAATGACAGAACCTTGTTCAGCGTTATTAGTGGTGAGGTTGATGCCGCCGTTATTCCTTTAGCCGTAGTGAATTACATGCCATTGTCGGTGAGAGAGAAGCTTTACACTTTTCCACTCGGTCCGACTCTTAATCCAGATTTGGTTTTATTTTCTATGGCAGCGGTTAATTCTGACAACTATGTTGTACAAAATTTAAAAGAAAATTTAGTGATATATTGAATAACTATTTAGTCGATTACCGATTGGAGGAACTTATGTTTTTAGCTGTTCAGCCAAGCGATATCACTGTTTTATCGCCCGAGATGACTCAGCAATTTGAATCGTTGCTTTCCAATAAACATTAAAAAAGGGCTTTGATCAGCCCTTTTTTAATGTTCGATAAATTGGGTACGCTAGCCTAATAAAAAGCGACCAATAGGGTTACGCCATAAAAAGTTCATAAATTTCTTCATCCCCTCAATTTTCTCAGCGCTGTATGGATAGCCTGCAGCTAAGTTATCGGCTTTGCCAAAGCGATCAATGACAATTGGCATTGCATGGCAGTAACCCTTCATCCCGGTTTCGCCATTTACCTGGCCCACACCAGAGTTTTTGACGCCACCAAACGGCGCTTCGGCGGTGCCATAAGTAATGGCCATATCATTTAAGCATACTGATCCAGTGTCGATTCGGCTGGCAATATCAAAAGCCTTATTGCTGTCTTTACTCCAGACATTACCATTAAGTCCATAAGGTGAGTCGTTAGCCAAGAGAATGGCTTCCTCATAGTTTTTAACTTTTTGAATACAGAGAATAGGGCCGAAGGTTTCCTCCTGCATAATCTTCATATCATGTTTTACATCGATCATCACCGTGGGTTCAAAATAAAGGCCCTCTAATTGGGTATTTCGTTTGCCTCCAACCACAGTTTTAGCGCCATTGGCTATAGCGTCAGCGACATGGTCTTCGATAATGGCCATTTGTTTGTCCCAGAAGACCGCACCTACATCCTCAGCCATCCCATGCTGGGGGCCTTGTTTTAATTCTTTCGCCAGTGCGGTAACGGTAGCCAAAAACTCATCGTAGACTTCTTCTTCGACGTAAATACGTTCGGTGCCGCAACAATAATGACCGCTGTTCATACATGAGCCAATTAATGCACCGGCAGCAGCGCGTTTAATATTGGCATCCTTGCAGACGATCATGGCATCGTTACCGCCCAGTTCCAGTGTGCAGGGAATTAACTGGCGGCCACAGGATTCGGCAACTTTGCGGCCGGTGGCGACGCTGCCGGTGAAGGACACTTTATCCACTCCAGCAGTAACCAAATCAGCGCCGGTTTGACCATCACCCAACAACACTTGTAGCACGCCTTCGGGTAGGCCTGCCTCCTGAAATAACTCCTCAACCAGTTTGGTGGAATAGGGGGTGACTTCGGAGCCTTTGATTACTACCGTGTTACCTGCCATCAAAGCTTGGACGGCAGGGTTGATCGCCAAAATAAAAGGGCCGTTCCAGGGTACGATAATGGCAACTACGCCGCGAGGTTTGTAAACAATTTTGACTTTCTTGGCTAAGCCGAGCACGCCATGGACTTTTTTCTTTTCAGTCTTCAGCATTTTTTTGGCGTTTTTGGAGTAAAAACTGAGTGAGTCGCAGGCTGCAAACACTTCCATATTGAAAG
The DNA here is from genome assembly GCF_900120175.1 of Oceanicoccus sp. KOV_DT_Chl. NCBI lineage: Bacteria > Pseudomonadati > Pseudomonadota > Gammaproteobacteria > Cellvibrionales > Spongiibacteraceae > Oceanicoccus > Oceanicoccus sp. KOV_DT_Chl. Next base: position 105,380 of record NZ_FQLF01000007.1, on the reverse strand, counting down.
CGTCACCTGTCGCCTTACCGGTCTCACTGATTACTGTATCGACAATTGTTTGCTGCTTATCCAGCACCACTTGTAGCATTTTTTGCATGTAATCGCCGCGTTGATCAAAGCTTAATGCGGCCCATTCTTTTTGCTTACTGCGAGCCGTAGCCACCGCCTTGCTGACATCTTCCTGACTGGCGCAAATCAAGGTACCGGAGGGTTTTAGGTCTACAGGACTACGTAGTTGCAATACTCGACGGTTGTCTTGCAGTTGTTCCAGAGGTTCATAGATGGACATTATTATTTCCTATTGGTAAAAGTTGGGCGGCTGTTTTTATTGCATGCCAAGCTAAGACTGACTACAAGGCAAGTCAAGTTACATCTGTCTCATGTTTTGGCGGGGAGTCAATAGCGATCAGTTGTAGTGGCGTGCCGTAAAGTTATATGCTTATGTCATTATGTTATAAGTGTTTGATTTTGTTATACTTTTACTTTATAGTCGCCGCCCCGATATCAAGGAGCTAGCTAAAGTGCTGCAATCGAATCGGTATTAGAGCAACGCAAAAGTCAGCATAATGTGGAATAACCATGAGTTTGGATCTGGAAAATTTAAATCAACAACTGCGCGATAAAAGTGCTGCAGAAATAATTGATTGGGCCAATAGTCTTGGCAAAAAAGTGATCGCAACGACCAGCTTCGCGCCTAATGCAGCTGCAATGGTACATCTCATAACCCGCTCTGATCCAACGACCCCGGTAGTCTGGGTCGATAGCGGTTACAACGTGCCAGACACCTACCGCGTTGCCGAAACGATTATGGAAACGCTAAAGCCCAATATGCAGATTTATATTCCGCAATGGACTGCTGAGCGCCGCAACGCCATTATGGGCGGGATTCCGCACCCTGATGATGACCCTGAAGTGCATCTTGAATTTACGCGACAAGTGAAACTGGAGCCATTTCAAAAAGCATTGGATGACTTGCAGCCCGAAGTATGGATTAGCGGTATTCGACGGGAAGAAACCGAGTTCAGAAAAAGTCTGGATATTCTCAGTTATGATAACCGCGGTATTTTAAAAGTCGCCCCGTTTTTCTATTGGACTGAACAGCAGTTACAAGATTATATGGAAGAACATGAGTTACCCAGCTGTCGCCATTATTTCGATCCGACTAAAGTTGAAGATGGTCGTGAGTGTGGATTGCATACTTCCGCTTAATTGGAGAAGGGTGGCGCTTATAATGCTCACTGTCAGTTAGTTCATCCGGTCCTTGTCATTGGCTAGGTAGGATTAATTTACAGCTTGCCCTCCAATAATTCTTCTACCGTTATTGTCTTAACTAGATACGAACTTTCTTGAATCGCCTCGCCATTGCAATCTTTAGATTGAAACCATCTTTTGAAATACTGGTCAGTTATGAATTTTGAATATCCGGATTGATGTAGTTTCAATAGTTGTGCGTCCATCTGTTTAAACCGCTTATGCTTTTTTCCGGGGCTGGCATACAAATAGGTCAGTGAGTCGTATTGTCGATTTTCAATATTGATGACGTCTAACTCTTTGGCTAATTCAGGGTAAAGTAAAAACTTTCTGCGCGCATAATAGTTGTTAATATAAAAAACACGAGATGAATTTTCAGTTATCAGTTGTAAGGCATCATAAGTATTGTCGACAATTGTTATCTTTTTTCGCAAGGCGTTTAGTTTTTGAATTAGTTCCGGGTATGGGCGTGACTTTAATATTATTGGTTCTAACTCTATTAAATTTTTTTCAGAAAATATTTTAATATTATTATTTTTATGGGCAACAATTGATAGTCGCATTTGAGTTAAATAGGTATCTGTTTTACTAAATTTCCCCCAGGCACCATCATTGGCTTCTCGAAACATAACTGCATCAAAAGTTTGATCATCTAAGCTTTTTTGCATGGCTTTAATGAGGCTGGGATGGAACTTGTCCACGTGGTAAATTTCAATATCGAGCTTGCTGTTTTCTGCTGCTTTAGTTAACAGGGCAGGTATAGAGCCAATATATTCATTGGAGCATTTATCAAGCCATGCATAAGGTGGTAAGTTAATAGGGAATGGAGAGGCTAGTATACGGTATGGTTTTTCGGTTGGGTAAGCAGGTAATGAATACGTCAAAATTAGTAATATGGTAATGAGCCGGTATTGTAAGATACGGCGAAAGCAGGTTTTTGTCGATTGTTGATAAACCATAGGTGTATTGGGTTAGTCATAGTCAAAGCAGTCGTTTGAATATAGCATGCTATTGGAAGTGATGATATTTGATCATATTAGCTGAGGCTCTTGCTAGAGATTTTTTTAGAGATTAACAGAATATCAATGATTGCAGTTGCTAATATGGTTTATAAATTTACGCTAATTTTTGTACAGTGGAGGCAATGTCTCCCTGGTATTAGTCTTGGATCGATCTTTTTCCTTTACCAGTTTTAATACTGATAACAAGCCTTCACCATTCCAATCGGAGCTGCCTTTATTGCTGCCATAGAGCTGGTTATCCAACTGCATAAGCACATTCGATAATGATGCATGCCCGGATGTATCAATAATATCCTGCAAACTTTGGATTGATTGTTCTGGCCAATATTGATTTGCCCAGCTCACCATGGCCGCGCGCACCTTGCTGATATCGTTAGCCCGACAAACTTGAGTCAAGTGTTTAAAGGCTTTTTTTTCAGACTCGGGCTCTGAAGAGCGCGTCTCTATTTCTATTGCTGGCTTATTGCCTCGCTGCATATACCACCACAGTAATAGTGTTAGTAGCCAGCCGCTGGCTAATACTGCTGATACGGTTTGCCATAAATGGGTGTCGCCGTGCATGACGACGGGAGCGGTGATATTGCTTGCGGGTTGGCTATGATTGACAGCTAGCGGGGTAGACGAGCTGGTCGCTGATTCCAGCGATGGTTTTACGTTTAGAGTGCTGGCGGGTATTGTCGCAATACGGGTCTTTTGCGCTTTGCTGTCCCACCAGCTGAGGCTGACTTCCGGCAGTTGTAGCTTGCCTTCCCTTGTTGGGATGATAGCAACGCTGTCCGAGCGAGTAGCAATAACGCCATTATCGGTAGCAGTAGTTTCGGTGTTGCCTTGATCGGGATAGAGTTTAGCGCCTTCAATGGACTCAAACTTGAATGGTGGTAGTTGCGAGCCCAATAAACCTTCGGCATTGATAGTCAGGGTGCGGGTAATAGAGTCACCTACGCGAATATTGCCGGGGCTACTGCTCCAGGTCTCAACCAGTTTGATGGAGTCGGCAGGTAACCATTGCTGGCCTTTATAATTGCTCGGCGGTTGCTTGACGCTGACGCGATGCTGTTGCGTCATTTTGCGCATCGCTTTGCCTTGCCCCGGTAGGCTAAATACTGAACGCCGCCCAATAGTTTCGTTAGCGGTAAAAACTAGTTCTGGAATGATAAGTTCGCCGCTTTGCTGTGGAAAGATGGCATAACGTAATTCATGCACGCGATAGGGGGTATTTTGAATGCGTCGTTGAAAAGAATTTTGTGCGAGTTTTTCAATGGCGGCATTGTCAAATTCCGGCTCGCTTATATTCATATTGTCTAGTTGGATGGACTGAAAAATCCGCAGGGTGAAAATCAGTTGTTGTTGAACGTAGACAGTATCAGCACTAATTTCCGATTCCAGAAAGATCGGCTGCATATTGCTGGCTGAATGGGGCACACTGGGTTGGACGTTGATAACAATAGCTTGTGTTTTCTCGCCATCAATAGTGAGCGGGGGAATCACTAACTGCCCCTGCCGTTTAGGCATCAGAGTTATTGCCCATTCGGTCCAGGATTCTGATTGGCCGTTGCGAATCATGTGCCGGCTGCTTTGGCTATTACCCAAAATATGGAAGTCATTTTCCAGTGGTGATAAATCGGGGCCGCTAGCAAAAGAGCCTGCTTTATCGACTCGAATGGTTAAGCTCAAGGTGTCGTCAACGGCAATCACGCTGCGGTCGATTTTCGCAATGGGGTCGGCCAATAGCGGTTGGCAGAGTAATACCAAACTGAAAATAACGAAAGCGTTGAAGGTGCGTATTGTTACCACTGTGGTTGATCTCTCTCAGTGTCGCCCTGTTGTTGGCGTAGGCGATATTCATAATTAAATTTACGGCGCAACAGTCCAGAAGGGTCATCGGGAATTTTCCGTAACCACTGTTCCATAGCTTGTTGTTTTTGTTTTTCTTCCGGATCTAATTCCTGCGGCTCAGCTTGAGCTTGTTGCGCTTGTTGTTTTTCTTGCTGTTCCTTGCTATCTGTTGACTCGGACTGCTGCTGTTTGTTTTGCTCTTGCTCATCATTTTTTTCATCCGCGGATTGTGATTCGGAGTCAGCCTGTTGTTGATTGTCACTGTTGCTGTCAGGGGATGGTTGTGAGTTATCTTCTTGTTGCTGGCCATCTTGTGATTGATCTTGTTGTTCCGAATCTTCACCAGACTGTTGTTCTGAAGATTGATCGGGGGATTGTTGCTCGGACTGCTGGTCTGACTGCTCCTGCTCAGAGTTATCTTCATCCGATTGTTGCTGGTCTTTTTGTTGTTGCTCTTGCTGCTCTTTTAATTGTTCTAACAGCGCTTTATTCGCAATCGCATCTTCCATTTCAGGTTGTTGCTCTAAGGCTTTCTCATAAGCAGTAATGGCTTCATCCAACTGACCGGCTTTAGCTAATGCATTGCCTCGATTGTAGTGATCATTTGCGCTACTGTTTTTGGCAAAGCTCTTCGCTGCTTGTGTAAAGTCTCCTGCTTGATAAAGAGCACTTCCTTGCCACTGTGGATTTTCAAATTGTTGTGCGGCCGTTTTGGGGTCACCTGCAGCGAGACTTTTGGCGGCTTGTTGGTCTGGTCGCAGCCATAAGTTTTGCCATTGTTGTTGTAATTGTTCGGGCAGTGATGCTGCTTGCTCATCCGCCACACTGCTTTGTGGGTCAAGTAATAGCAAGAGCGGCAGCGTCAATAACCAGCCACGACGAAACGCGAACAATGCGATTGGCAGTAACAAGATGGCCAGCAGTGGACCACGATCATGCCATTGATCAAATTCGCGCTCGGTTAAGATGGTGGTTTCATCCGTCTCACTAGTATTTGCTGGCAATAAAAATTGGATGTCATTATCAGCGAGACTGACATCGGTATAGCGGCCGCCATTGCGCTTGGCGAGTTGTTCTAGTGGCTGGCGTAAGAGTTGCGGCACAATAATATTGCCGCTGTTATCTTTTAGAAAACCGTCGCTAGCAGGGATGGGGGCGCCGTCGGTAGTGGCAACGCCCATAATTGATAATCTTATTCCCGCCTGTGATAAATGGTTATCCAATTCATCCAGATCATTATTAGTAATGCCGTCAGTTATGAGCAACACACGTCCAGTACTGACGCCTGCGTTTTTAAATAACTGTTTGGCTAATCGCAGTGCTGCCACAGGGTTTGAGCCAAAAACCGGCATCATGCCAGGCGACAAAGCGGGCGTTAAATTGGCAATGGTGGGATTGTCATCGGTCAGCGGCGAAACGATATGGGCATCACCGGAGTAGGCGATGAGTGCGGTTAAACCTTCATTGCGCTGTTCTAGAATATCCAGAATTTTATGGCGAGCACGAATCAGCCGTGACGGTTTAATGTCTTCAGCCAACATCGACAGCGATAAATCCAATACGATGACTAAGGCGTCCTGGCGTTGATGAATAGGTTGTGGCAACTTTTGCCAGGTTGGGCCGGCCAGTGCGATAGCGCTAATGACCCATGCCAGTAATAAAATAACCCAGGGCCAGCGGCTAATCCGGCTGGAACCGCCATCAACCAAATACGAGAGCAATTGTTGGCTGATGGCGCCACGCCAATTGACGGCGCTGCTTTTTTGTTGCCAGAAAAAATAGGCGAGTATGCAAGCCGGAATGATGGCCAGCAACCACAGTGGTCGTAAGAAGTGAAATTGTTCCAGAAATGGCAGAGTCATATTTTTGGCTCCACTGCTTGCTTGGGTGACAACAAGCTAAACCAATAAACCCAAGGTAGAAAGGTCAGTGCAATCAGCGCGCTGAGTATTATTGCTAATCCCAGAGGCCAATAAAATAATGATTTTTGTGGCGGAATGTTTGTTGTTTATCTTCCACTGGTTCGAGTTCGTCCAATAGATGATAAATTTGCATCAATTGTTCAGGGCTTCTGGCGCGAAAATATTGGCCGCCGGTTAATGTGGCAATTTCTTTTAAGGTTTTTTCATCCAAATCGGCGGATGGATTTACCCGTCGTGATCCAAAGCTGCTGCCAAAGATACCGGGCATGACCATTTCGTCAGCACCCACGCCCACGGTATAAATGACAATATCATTATCGGCGGCTAATTTAGCGGCAGGGATGGGTTTGACTTCGCCACCATTATTTTGTCCGTCGGTTAATAAAATCATTACATGTCGGTCGCCCGGTCTATCCCTTAGTCGTTTCACGGATAAGCCAATAGCGTCACCGATAGCGGTGTTTTGTTCGCCAGCAAAACCAATTTGTGATTCTTTTAAAAATCGTTGTACCGTGGTGCGGTCAAAGGTAAGTGGCGCTTGCACATAGGCCTGTGATCCAAATAACACTAGACCTAAACGATCGCCTTACGCCGTTCGATAAAATCGTTGAGTACTGCTTTAACCGCTACAATTCTTGGCGCTTGTTCACCGCGAACTTGCATGTCCTCAATTTTCATACTGCCGGATAAATCGACAGCCAGTAATAAATCGCGACCGCTGGCGGGTAGGCTAATCGGGTCGCCAATCCAATTGGGTCCAGAGGCGGCGGCCACCAAGCAGCTCCAGATGACAATCAACGAAGCTACGCGTAGTTTTCGCTGCTGTAAATTACTGTTGGTTTGGTGCTCTAAGCCCGCCAGTTGCTGATAAAAGGGGACACGAACGGCAGCTTGCTGTTGCTGGACTTTAGGTAACAACCAGTATGCGAGCACCGGCAGAGGTAGCGCATAAAATATCCAGGGAAATTCAAAACTTAACATCTTAGCTTTGTCCTCCCTGTTTATTAAAGTTGTGTTGTTTAATCCAGCGCAGTGCTAATTGTTGAAGCTGTTCCGGATTGGCATCAGTAGTTGGTGCGTAAGGCCCATCGGCTAACACTTTACCGGCACCGTGTTGAAACTGATCAGTGTTAGCGCTCTGGTCCAAAAATTCTAGCCAGGGTTTGCCACTGAGTTGTGCAATATCGGTGGCCGTAACAGAGTGTGCTGTCATCGCGGTTTGTTTTAGTAAGGCATTTAATTGCTGTAAATATTGTTGTGGTTGCAGCGAGTATTGCTGCAAAGCTAGCAATTGTTTCTTTGCCAGTCGACGATAGCGGTTGGCCTGAATACGCTTGAAAATAAAATAACTTGCAAGCGACACCAAAATTAATAGCAGCAAGGCCAAAATCCACCAGCCAGGAGCCGGCGGCCAGGCGCTAATAGCTTCTGGTAAATGAATATCTCTGAGTTGGGCTAAAGGGTCTTGCTCAGGCACGGCGGCCTCCCGCAGAGTGTTTGCCTGCTACGCCATAATATTGCAGCAACCGTTGCAAGGGCGCTTGCTCTGTGCCGATTTCAATCATCGGAATCCCCAGCTTGCCCAACTGCTGCTGTAATTGTTGTTGCCGCTGCGCGAAGTCGTCAGCATAGCGCTGGCGAAGTTGGGTACCACCAGTATGAATAACGCTGCGTTGCTGGCCATCGGTGACAGTGTATTGTCCAGGCGGCGGTAGTTGTTGTTCCAGCGGGTCATAAATATATAAGGCGGTGACTTCGCAGTGCCGGGACAATTGATAGAGTTGTTTAGCGGCATTGCCTTGGTCAAAGCCGGCAAAGTCGCTGATGATATAAATGGCGCTACCGGGTTTGGCGATACGGCGTAGTTCTACCAGTGATTCTTCCAGACTAACGGCTGGTTCGGTATCCAGGCCGGTATCCCGGTTGAGCATTTGGTTGTATTGCTGCATTAAATGAATCAACGACAAGGCGGATTGGCGACTTCGTCTTGGTTTTATTTCCTGATGGGCATGATCAGTAAAAACCAAACCACCAACACGGTCATTATTTTGCAAACCTGCCCAGACCATGAGTGCGCCGAGGTAACAGGCGGTGACCGATTTAAAACAGGTTTGGCTACCAAAAAACATGGCTTGTCGCTGATCTACCACTACCAGCGAAGGGCGTTCCCGCTCTTCTTCAAATAATTTGGTATAGGCTTGGCCACTGCGCGCAGTAACGCGCCAATCAATGGTACGAATATCATCGCCAGGTTGATAGGCGCGTACTTCCGCAAAATCCAAGCCGCGACCGCGAAAATTGGTTTTATTGGGACCGGCTAATAAACTGAGTGCTTTGCGCCGTTGTTGCAGTTTTAAATCTTTTGCAGTGAAGCGACAGCCAATTAATTCATCCAGTGCGATATAGGCACCAGTCAGTGTCTGTTCAAGTTTATAGTTGTAATTAGTAGATTCAGCCATGATATCGATGCGCTAATATGATGTTCGGCAATCAGGCAACGGGAACCTGCCGTAGTAATTCTTCAATCACATGGTCAGCAGTGATGCCATTGGCTTCCGCTTCAAAACTTAATAACAAGCGGTGGCGCAATACATCTGCGGCAATGGCCTGGACATCATCGGGACTGACAAAATCACGACCATTTAACCAGGCATGGGCGCGGGAACAACTATCGAGTGCGATCGTACCGCGCGGGCTGGCACCAAATTCAATCCATGCTGCCAAATCGTTACTGTAATTACCTGGGTTACGAGTGGCCATGACCAACTGCACGATATATTCCTCAATCGATGGGGCTGTGTGCAAGGTTAAAATTTGTTGCCTGGCAGAAAATAATGTGGCTTGTGTTACTGCAACCGGGGGGCGATAGGTTGTGCTGTTTTGATGGATTCGTTACGCACAAGCTGCAGGATTTGTCGTTCAGCTTCAACCGCAGGGTAATCGACACGTACATGCATTAAAAAACGGTCAAGTTGCGCTTCAGGCAAGGGGTAGGTGCCTTCCTGCTCAATCGGGTTTTGGGTTGCCATCACCAAAAATAATTCAGGTAGCGGATAAGTACTTTTGCCGACACTGACCTGCCGCTCGGCCATGGCTTCTAATAGAGCCGATTGTACTTTGGCAGGAGCCCGGTTGATTTCATCAGCTAGCACTAGATTATGGAAAATTGGACCGTGCTGAAACTGAAAGCTGCCATCTTCAGGTCGGAAAATATCTGTGCCGGTAACGTCGCCGGGTAATAAATCAGGGGTGAATTGTATACGGTGAAAATCACCCTCGATGCCATCGGCCAGTGTTTTGATCGCTTTGGTTTTGGCAAGTCCCGGAGCGCCTTCAACCAGTAGGTGACCGTCGGCAAGTAGGGCGATCAGTAATCGTTCGACTAAATCATGTTGACCGATGATTTGGCTTTGTAACCAGCTTTTCAAGGTGTTGATGGAATTTTGTTCACTCATTGGCTTCAATTTGGCTCTTATTACGAGATAAAGGTTTTGTTAGGGGTTTATAGGCGTTTTCGGAACACTTTGACAGAAATATCGAAACAAGTTCCAAGCACGCGGGCCATTGTACAAATTTCTAACAAATTCGGTAGCTTCAACTAAGCTTTTTTTAAAGTATTCTGAATTTAAAGTTGAGGTGGCCAACGATGGTGGACGCAGCAAAATTGTTAAATCAGGGCATGGATCGGCTTTTGGCCCAATTACGTGAGGAAATCAACGATAATTTGGCGGCGGATACTGCCGCTGTGGTTAGTGCGTTTGCTGAGCAGTGTTATTCGGGGTATTCCGCTATAGATTTTAAAGGCCGTGAAATATCTGATATTTACGGCGCTACTCTTGGCAGCTGGGCATTTATTCAACAGCACCAGCTCACTAGCCCCAAAGTGCGTGTTTTTAATCCGGTCTATCAGCAACATGGTTGGCAGTCTAGCCATACGGTAGTGGCAATACTTACCAGAAATATGCCGTTTATAACTGATTCTGTTCGCGGTGAACTTAACCGGCGTAACCTGACTATTCACACCATTCATAGCACTATTTTTTCTTTAGTACGCAACGCCGATGGAACCCTGCAGGAATTACTTGCATCCCGTTCAGTGATCAAACCACCAGCAGGATGTTCTATGGGGGAAGAGGCGCTGCTTTATTTTGAAATAGGGCGCTGTACCGATGAGCGCGAATTAAAAAATATTGCCGATGTATTAGCGGCGATATTGGCTGAAGTAAGTATTGTAGTAAATGACTTCAGTGAGATGACTGCGCGAGCTGAAGATGCCATTCGCGAAGTGGCACAGCTCTCTAACAACCCCGATCAAGAAGAAATTCAGGCTTTTATAGCGTGGATGTGCGCGGGGCATTTTACTTTTCTGGGTTACGAGGAATTAGGGATAGATGAAGAAACCGGACAGGCGATAAGAGTCAAGAATTCGGCTTTGGGTTTATTGCGAAAGCGGCAGTCATTAGGGGTAGAAGAATTTAGTCGCGTGTTAACACAGCAATCAGATACACAGCAGGTATTATCCTCAGTTATTTTATTTGCGAAATCTTCACGGCGCTCGCGTGTGCATCGCTCGGTATACCCCGATTACGTGATGATCCGGCGCTATGATCAGGCGGGACGATTAATAGGTAAACACCGTTTTCTTGGTATGTATACCTCGGCGGTGTATACGCTGACACCAACGGCAATCCCGATAATCCGTGGCAAGGTGGCAGCGGTGTTAGATCAATCCGGTTTGGATTTAAAAGACCATACGGGTAAAGATTTGGAACGGGTATTGGATGTCTTCCCCCGCGATGAATTATTTCAAAGTTCTATCGATGAATTATTTACAACGACGATGGCAGTTAATCAAATTCAGGAGCGGCGGCAGGTACGTTTGTTCGTACGTCGGGATAATTATCGAAAATTTGTTAATTGTTTGGTTTACACCCCACGCGATATTTATCGTACCCATTTGCGTGAATCCATAGAGGCATTACTCTGTCAGGTCTTTGGTGCCAAGGAAGCAGAATTTACCACTTATTTCTCTGAGTCTGTGTTGGCGCGTACGCATTTTGTCTTGCGAGTCGACCCTGCTATTCACATCGATGTTGATATTCAACAGTTAGAAAAGGAGGTGGTGCAATTGACCATGTCGTGGGAAGAGCATCTTAAAAATTATTTGGCTGAAGATTTTGGTGAAGAGCAGGGCACAAAGTTATTTACTGAATACGGCAAAGCGTTCGGGCCAGGCTATCGTGATGATTTTGTGCCTCGTGCCGCCATTGACGATATCAATAAAATTGCCAGCTTGCAGGATATAAATCAGATCGAGATGAGTTTTTATCGCAAGCTGGGAGAACAGGACAATAAGGTTCGTTTTCGCCTGTACCATCTTGATGCGCCGTTGTCATTATCAGATGTCATGCCAATACTGGAGCACTTGGGCTTGCGTGTGGAAAGTGAGCATCCCTATGGTATTAAACCCGCTAGCGGCCGTCAGATATGGGTGCATGAGTTTTCACTCACCTATCGATTGGACGCCACGCTTGATTTCACCAAAACTCAAGAGGTATTTCAGCAGGCTTTTTTGCGAATTTGGCATGGTGATGCCGAGAGTGATGCGTTTAATAAGTTAATTCTTGGTGCGCAGCTAGGATGGCGGGATATTGCGATGCTACGTGCTTATGCACGTTATATGAAACAAATTAAGTTTGATCTAAGTGGTGATTACATTGCCGAAACACTGTGCAATCATTTTGGTATCAGCAGTAACATCGTTAAATTATTTCATACCCGTTTCGCTGTCGCGTCGAAACTGACTGCGAAACAGCGGCAGCAACAGGAGGTGGCTGTGAATAAGGCCATCGTAGATGCACTGGAGGGGGTTGAAAATCTCAGTGAAGACCGGGTTATCCGTCAATATCTAGCCTTAATTAATGCAACGCTTCGTACCAACTATTTTCAAAATAATGAGGACGGTCAATTAAAAAATTATTTTTCCTTTAAGTTGGCACCGGCGCAGATTCCTGAAATGCCGCTACCTGTACCTATGTACGAGATATTTGTTTACTCCCCTTCGGTTGAGGGTGTGCACCTGCGTGGCGGTAAAGTCGCCCGGGGTGGGTTGCGTTGGTCAGACCGGCAAGAAGATTTTCGTACTGAAGTATTAGGGTTGGTCAAAGCCCAGCAAGTTAAAAATGCTGTGATTGTACCGATGGGGGCCAAGGGTGGTTTTGTGCCTAAAAAATTGCCTGTCGATAGTGATCGTGAAGCTATTCAGCAAGAAGGGATTCGTTGCTACAAGATATTTATTCAAGCCTTGCTGGACTTAACAGACAATCTGGTCGACGGCAAAGTTGTGCCACCGAGTGAGGTGATTAGAAAAGATGAAGATGATACTTATTTAGTGGTAGCTGCAGATAAAGGTACCGCAACGTTTTCTGATATTGCCAATGAACTCTCACTTAAACATGGTTTTTGGTTAGGGGATGCTTTTGCCTCGGGTGGCAGTGCAGGCTATGACCATAAGAAAATGGGGATTACCGCCAAGGGGGCGTGGGTCTCCGTGCAGCGGCATTTTCGCGAGCTGGGTATTAATGTACAGCAGTCAGATTTTACCGTAGTCGGTGTGGGTGATATGGCCGGTGATGTTTTTGGTAATGGTATGTTGCTATCTAACCACATTCAATTGGTTTGCGCGTTCAATCATATGCACATCTTTATCGATCCCAACCCGGATGCGGCCGCTAGTTTTGTCGAGCGTCAGCGGCTGTTTGATCTGCCTCGATCCAGTTGGGATGATTATAACCAGCAATTAATCTCTGCTGGCGGAGGTATTTTTAAGCGTGCGGCCAAGTCTGTAACGGTTACTAAAGAGATGAAGCTACGGTTTGATATAACGGCCGATAAACTCACTCCCAATGCATTGATTCATGCCATCCTCAAAGCGCCTATTGATTTATTGTGGAATGGCGGTATTGGAACTTATGTTAAAGCCAGTACTGAATCTCAAGCCGATGTCGGTGATAAGGCCAATGATGTGCTGCGCGTTAACGGCAATGAGCTGCGCTGCAGGGTCATTGGTGAGGGGGGTAATTTAGGTGTCACCCAGTTGGGAAGAATTGAATTTGGTTTGCATGGTGGGCGTTCTAATACCGACTTTATCGATAATGCGGCGGGAGTTGATTGTTCTGATCATGAAGTTAATATCAAAATTTTACTTAACGGTGTCGTTGCCAGTGATGACATGACCTATAAACAGCGCAATGAGTTACTGGAGCAAATGACCGACAGTATATCTTCTTTGGTGCTTGAGAATAATTATCGCCAGACGCAGGCCTTGAGCCTTGCTGAGCGGGAAGCCTTACTACGATCAGGTGAATATGCTCGCTTAATTCAATCGATGGAAGCGAGTGGTAAATTGAATCGGCAGCTGGAATTTATTCCGCAGGATGACGTATTGAATGAACGTCGGTTGATGGGGAAAGGGTTAACCCGGCCGGAGTTATCTGTGCTTATTTCCTACGTTAAATCACAGTTAAAAGAAGAGTTGGTGGCCACGTCGATACCCGATGATAGCTATATGGCGGTTGCGGTAGAGACTGCTTTCCCGCAACGTTTACGAGCTGATTTCAACGGGCTTATTCACAATCACCGTTTGCGTAGAGAGATTGTCGCTACTCAAATCGCAAACGACATGGTTAATCACATGGGGATTACTTATGTCGATAGGGTGGCTGAGTCCACCGGTGTTGGTAGTAATGAAATTGTGCGGGCGTATATGACCGCCCGTGATGTCTTTGATATGCCTTTTTTTTGGCAGCAGATAGAGACGCTGGATTACCGGATAAGTTCTGAGCATCAAATGAGTTTGATGGCTGAATTGATGCGCCTGGTGCGTCGCGCTAGCCGCTGGTTTATCCGTAATCGCAGGGGGTTGATAGAACCCGCAACGGAGGTGGCAGGTTTTAAAGCTGAAGTCACTCAGTTAAGGCGGTCACTGGCTGATATTTTATCAGGCGACTCAAAGCTGGATTTTGAACGTCGTTATCAGCAAGGTATTGAGTCGGGTATGCCCGAGGAATTAGCACAGTGTATTGCCAGTGTTCGTGAACAGCATCCGTTCCTGAATATCATTGAAGTGTCGAAAGGATTGAGTGCTAGCACCGGGAAGGTGGCAGAATTATTTTTTGGGCTGTCTGAGCGCTTGGAGCTGGATTGGTTTGCGCAATTAATTGCTGAGTTAAAAATAGACAATTTTTGGCAGGCGATGGCGAGAGAATCCTATCGGGATGATTTGGAATGGCAGTTGCGAAATTTAACCGAAGGTGCGATGCGGCACATGGAAGCCGATGGTAATGTCGAAGCTTGTATTAACCGGTGGATGCAACAACAGCATTTATTAGTTGAAAGATGGCGGGCAATGTTGGCAGAATTGCATGCTAGTGAAACTCACGAATTTGCTATGTTCTCAGTTGCCATAAGAGAGTTGCTAGATATGGCCCAAAGCAGCAAATACGGTGAAGTATTGTAAATAGGCCGCAATGACAGTTACCAAAGTATGCAAACCCTGATTATCGATTTAACCATCAGTGCCGATGAGTTTTTGAAGCAATATCAATTTCCAGACGCGGTGGTGGTTACTTTCAGTCGTTGCCATCGCAGTGTTCAGTTCCCCGCAAATATTTTGCAGCGGTTTGTCACCCACAAAGGTATAAGTGGCAGTTTTCGCATTCAGTTTGATAATCGTGGGAAATTCATGCAGATTGAGAGAGTGTGATCGAAATGGTATGGCAGCTACTGGATTGAATGCTCCCATTTTTATCACTAACGCTAAATTTCACGCGCTAATAAGCTTATGTCAACTATAGGCAATTACTCTCAATGAAAAATGCTTAAACCTTGACTAACATTAACTCCAATTAGGTCCGTGTATCCATACAACCATGCTGTATCTTCTACCTAAAGTGACTGGTGTAACTCGGTGCATCATCCAACTGGGAAACATCAGAGCTTTACCTTTTTCTTGATCAGGAGTAAGCAGCAAGCCACCTGCATTAAATTGCAGTTCTCCACCTTCATACTCTGAAGGGTCGTTAAGCGGAATTGAAATACTAATTTTACGCCGCATCATCTGAGGCGTGACATCACTGTGCCAATCAAAAAACCCTTTACGCGCTCATCATAATAAGCAATTTGCGCCAACTCTAGTGAATCAATTTTATATTGCGTCTTTTTATTGGCATGTGCTGCAACCTTCCAGACTTTATCATAAACCCACTCATTACCTTCTTCTGCCAACCAGTAACTGTGGGATCTTCTTCTTAAAGCATCACTGCTCACTGCTCCGCCCAGAATGTCAGAAGGTCGTGAGTGTTTGTCAGCAAGTTCAATCAGTTGGGATAATTCATCGTCATTAAAACAGGGCGGAGAGATAGAAATGTAATCATTCGCAATCGCGCGAGAAGATAAGTCATAATCACTAGCGTCGATAAATTTATAGGTTGATTTTTTTCCTTTTTTTTTCTTCATATTTCAAATTGTCACTGCCAGTAGAAAGAGTCATTATGCATGATAATAGTAATATTTTACTGCTATGTTGCGTTTGGTCGATATTTTGGTGCTTCTTTATTTATAATAAAATGGTGCATTTTTTTGTCGGCAACCAGAGGGGTTTATATTAATCTGAATAGAGTTAATGCCTGACAAAGGACAATGTCTACCGAAACTTTTATGTTCCTTGCGTGTTTACTAAATAACGCCGCTTAATTTTAAAGTTGTCACCGTCTCAAATTATCACTAAATTATATACGTCGGCAGATTCTTGGTGGAAGTTGCCGTTGAACAGATTAATAAAGCCTAACTATTGGCGCTTTGATAAACTACAAAATATACCGCTAGACCTTTTAATTAAATCATTCTCATTGTTAGTATTATCCAGTCTCGCATTCGGTAAAATATTCTCTATGACTTCCAAGCCTAAGCTGTTTTCAGCATGAGAGTATTTGCCTTATTATTTTTATTAGTTTTTATAAAGGCATTATTAAACAACAATATAAAACAGTCAAGACTGTTTTATATTGTGCGGTAGGAAATATACTACAGATTAACTTTTTAGCGTGTTTTAGCGTGTTTTAGCGTGTTTTAGCGTAAAGTACCGTTCTCAAACTAATGGCTGATGCCGGTTCTAACTGTCATTGCTTTTTAATAGTTAAAAAATAATAAGTAGCATCGATCTAAATTGCGGCAGATAAGATGGGTCATAGCTGATTCGAATAGAACAATCTTTATTACTTCAGTTTATAGTCCCCAATTTTTAACATATGCATTAATTTGGGCTATTAGATAAAAACGGGCCATCTACGCATAAGCGGCGACCATCCGGGGCGTTGCAAGCACCGCAAATACCAACACCACATTTAGTCATATAATCAATGGCGTTATGAATTTGGTCGTCGCGGCAAAACTCTTTTTGTACGGCAACGGCGGCGTGTACCATCGGCTCGGGACCGCAGTTATAGAAACACAAACTATCCAACTCCTGTTGCGACATTGTCTGTAAGCGCTCGCGCAGCATTTCGCTGACAAAACCCTTGTAGCCGCGGCTGCCATCATCAGTTGCGATGTGGCAATCAGCGATAGCGGCACACTCATCTAAAAAGTACAGGCGTTCCTCGGTACGTGCACCGATGAACATTTCAGCGCGGCTTGCCGTATTTTTCTCGCCGCCTAGATCCCTGGCAATTTGATAAACGGCAGCTAAGCCAGTGCCGCCACTGACGGTGATGATCTTGGCGTCTTCCGGTGGGCTAACAGGAATACCGTGGGGCCCCGAACATAGGCGTCAGTCCCAGGCTCAAGACTCATCATGGCGTCGGTAAACTCCCCAGGTTAATAATGACCAGAGAAAAAGGATCATCGGTCAAAGCGGAGAAGGGTTTTTCACCTAAGCCGGGAATCCACAGGAAAATAAACTCTCCGGCTTGAACGCCGACCTTTTTATCGAAGGTCAGGATTGCAATATCGTCACAGACTTTTTCATTGCTGACTAATGTCAGAGGTTGAAAATCCATATCGATATCATAACGAATCAACGCTTCGGCTTTATTGCTTTTAGCGGAGGTCAGGTCATTGGTCAGTGTTTTAAAATACTGACCTATTTGAGCAGTAGTCATACCGACTAGTGCAGAGCCAATACCGAATATATTGGCGCCCAATGTTTCAAAGGCGCGTACGTTATCGGCGCTGCTTATACCGCCACAAGCAATCACTGGACAGTCAACAGCGTTGGTGATTTCATTTACACATTTAAGTGCCAGTGGTAATACGCCCTTGCCGGACATACCGCCCATACCATTGCTTAATACGTTCTCGCCATAACTGAGATGGTTGCCTGGCCCAACGGTATTGATGGCACAAATCGCATCGGCACCGCCAGCGACAGCGGCTTGTGCGATCTCTCCAATGTTGGGTACGTTAGGGGTTAGTTTAGGCACTACTGGAATATTCACGGCGGCTTTAACTGCAGCGGTAATCTCTTGAACTAATGCTGGGTCCTGACCCATCGCCATACCGTAACCCTTGGCGTGGGGGCAGGATAGATTCAGTTCCAAGCCGTCGGCGTAGGGGGCCATGATTTTGGCGACGCTGACATACTCTTCAACACTGCCACCAAAAATAGAAATCAGTAAAAAGCGATCTTCGGGAATAACCAGTTCGGCCATCATTTCGGCAGCTTTTTCAGCACCGGGATTAGTCAATCCTACTGCATTTACAAAGCAGCCTGGTGCATATTGACTCAATACGGGTTCACGGTAACCGGCGCGAGGTGTGGGGCCAATGCTTTTGGTAGTTAATACGCCCACTTCAGGTATGGAGTCAAAAAAAGCCTGAATGATAGGAGCGGAACAGGTGACGATGCCAGATGGAATGGTGAAGGGGCCGGACAGGGTTTTACCGAGGAATTGGGTTTTCAACGCGCTTGAGCTCTCTGTAGCAGGGTTTAAGGTGGCAGCATTTTACAGAGATCGAACTGAGAACGCACTAGCGGTTGGCAGTTTAGTGCTTTACGACTAAATAAAGTCCCGCGAATGGACGCGGGACTGAAATGATAACGGCTTAGTTTGATGACGCTAGCGGTTTACGCCGAAAAATCAGCCCTGCTAATGCTGATGCCATTAGCCACGCCGCCGAGGGCAGCGGAACTGTTGAAACAGGGATGTCACTGCCGGCGCTACCTGGAGTGCCAATATCACCGTCACCGTAACTAAATTCAAAGGGTGTAAGCATAAAAGCACCGCCAATACGCTCGGCACTATTGCCGGCGGCTCCGAATAAAGCGCTATCGTTGTAACTAAGATTGTCGATCAGGTTGCCAGCGAACTCGATGATGATGGCATCACTGCTATTGGCCAGAGTGAAATTGCTATAACTGTAATCAGCATTCAAACCACCATTGCTGGCGCTGTCGCCATTTTTGGCAAAAACAAAAAAAGCACCGGCGGCAACTAGCAGTGGTTCATCGACAGTGAAGTTATTACTGCCTTCATCGCGCACAGTTAAACCATTGAGATCGATGCTGTGATTGCGGGTGTTCCAAACTTCAAACCATTCTCCGTTGGCGTCGCTGACAGCAGCAGGGTTGGCCATTACTTCAGTGATTAATAAGTCGCCGGGTAATACCGCTGCCGCAGTGTACTGACTGCTGATAGCAAATAAGGCTGTGTAGAGGATGCGGTTATGAAAGGGCGTTAAGCGGGTGTGAGAAATTACAGAGTTCAACATAATTATATCCTTATAAAGTTAAATGTTTTTGTCTATTCCTTAGACAGTCAGCAATATAGCAAATCTCAGCAGTATCTCAAGTAGTGTTTGAAAAATACTCAAGCATTGGCAGCAGTAAGTCAGTGATCAAACGCTATGAACATTTTTATCCCGCATTTTTACCGTTTTAAAGCGGTCAATAGTCACTGGTTTCTGTGACGTAGTACTCCTATTGTTAGTTACAAATAACAAGTGAGGTGTCTGTTATGAAACAGCAAATGACTGAAGTGGATTTAGAAAAGTTAGTTTCTTTGGCACGGGATGCTGGCGCATCGGCTTATGAGGATTTACCCGAAACTTTGCGCTGGGCAGTTACCGGGCGTCGCTCTACCGATGTCATTGGCGACAATTTGAAAGCCAGTGGTGAGCAGGTTAATCGACTAAAACGTGTGTTTACCTCACTTAAGATTTAGTTAGCCCATAAAAAAATGGCCCTATATAAGGGCCATTTTTTATCTACATTAGAAAGAATAAGTTAAAAGTTTGATGGATGAATTAATGGATATCCATCTTATGAATACCGGAGACTCCGGTGAGACCATCCCATTGATCGGTGCGGCCTTCACGCCAGCCGGTCATCCATTGTTGGCGAACATCGCCATTATCGTGGGGGCAGGTATCTTTGTGGCGGCCATGTGAGCCAGCCTGGTAACCTTTGGAAAATGCTCGTTCTGCCATATCACGTTTTTGTCTTCTCATAGAATACGCCTCATTCTTGATATTTATCGTTAACACAACATGTTTCACACCACTGGTTTATCGTCTATGCGACGAGCAATGGCTTATGGGTAGAGCTTTATAATTTTAATTGGTTCCTGTGTAAGAGATTATTGTTAGTGGTTGCAGGCTGGACTTGGTAGAATTCGCCAGCGCTGACAACCTTATCTAAGCAAATCATTGTAAGGCTGTCGACCACTGATTTTTCCTATTCAAGTCGAGTGATATAAATTTCTCAGGCGGCTTTAGATTAATCATTAAAAACAAAGACTTAGCTTTGATTAAAATGTGAGCTATTCCCTGAAATTCTTCAAAGCGGGGTTGTTTAGCACTATATAATCTAAGCCACACTCGATAGGTTTCCTTTATATGTCCCACCCAGCTGTTAGCGCTTATGCGTACTTTGCCACATGTCCCAAAGGTTTAGAGACGCTGTTGTTGGAAGAATTACGCTCTTTAGGGGCCAGCAAGGTAAAAGAAACTGTGGCTGGGGTTTATTTTGACGGGCCGTTGAGCATTGCTTACCGCAGTTGTTTATGGTCGCGATTGGCGAACCGTATTTTAATGCCACTGAGTCAAGATGAGTGTCGTAACACCGATGACTTGTATGCAGCGGTTAAAGCGCTGCCGTGGGAGCAGCACCTGGCTGTTGACGGTAGTTTTGCGATTGATTTCTCCGGCGCCATGCCGGGTCTAAAGCACCCTCATTTCGCCGCCTTAAAAGCCAAAGACGCTATCGCTGATTATTTTACCGAGCGGTTTGAACGTCGTCCGGATGTAAATAAAGATCACCCTGGTATTCGCGTCAATATTCGTGTTGCCAAGGGTGTATTAGTTACTAGTCTGGATTTGTCGGGAGAGAGCTTACACCGTCGTGGTTATCGGCAAGAGGGTGGGGCGGCGCCGTTAAAGGAAAACCTCGCGGCAGCGATTTTAATGCGGGCCAATTGGTCAGGTATAGCGGCCAGAGGTGGCGCGCTTTTGGACCCAATGTGTGGTTCCGGTACGCTACTCATTGAAGGCGCGATGATGTCGGCCAATATTGCGCCGGGTATTTTACGCAGCTACTGGGGTTTTAATGGTTGGTTGGGCCATCAATCAAAATATTGGGATGCAGAATTACAAGAAGCCAGGGCGTTAAAAGAAGCCGCCCTCCAGCGTCAATGGCCGGAAATCCGCGGTTATGATGCAAGCCCTAAAGCTATTGATATCGCCCAGCAAAATATCGATGCCGCAGGTTTGAACGGTAAAGTTCGAGTGTTGCGCAAGGAATTGGCAGATTTTGCCAAACCCACCCATGTTGAAATTGATTCCGGTTTGGTTATTTGCAACCCACCGTATGGCGAGCGTTTAGGTGATGAGTCTTCGTTATTGCATTTGTATCGCAATCTCGGTCAAACCCTGAAAAAAGAATTCGTCGGTTGGCAGGCGGGCGTGTTTACCGGCAACCCGGAGCTGGGTAAAAAAATGGGGCTGAAAAATAAAAAACAGTACCAGCTTTTTAATGGCGCGATTGCCAGTAAATTACTTAGCTTTGATGTACAGCCGGAATACTTTGTCGAAGATCGTCGAGCATTAACGGAGCGCGATGAGAAGTCGTCGGTGCCTCAGCCATTGTCGGATGGCGCGCAAATGTTTGCCAATCGCTTAAGGAAAAACCGCAAGCAGTTACAAAAATGGGCAAAAAATAACAATGTCAGTTGCTATCGTTTGTACGATGCGGATATGCCGGAATACGCGGTTGCGGTAGATTATTATGAAGGTTGGGTGCATGTTGCTGAATACAGCGCACCGGCTAGTGTTGATCCCGCCGTTGCTGAACAGCGGTTGCGCGAGGTGATGTCGGCGATTCCGCAGGCATTGGATGTCGCTGAAAAATATGTGGTACTAAAGCAACGCACCCGACAAAAAGGAGCGAAGCAATATCAAAAGCAAGACAGTAGTGGCGACTTTTTTGAGGTAAGGGAAGGGCAGGCTAAACTGCTGGTGAATATGAAAGACTATCTGGATACAGGGTTGTTTCTAGATCACCGGCCGGTGCGTTTAAAAATAGCGGAGTTGGCTAAGGGCAATCGTTTTTTAAATCTCTTTTGTTATACCGCTACAGCGAGTGTGCACGCGGCAATGGGTGGCGCTACCTTCACTGATAGTGTTGATCTTTCCAGTACCTATCTGGAGTGGGCCAGTAAGAATATGGCGTTAAATGGCTTTAGTGAAACCAAGCACAGGATGATACGGGCTGATGTGCTGGAATGGGTAAAAACCTGTGACAATCGCTATGATTTGATCTTATTGGATCCGCCGACGTTTTCAAATTCCAAGAAAATGGATGCCACTCTCGATATACAGCGTGATCATGTGGCCTTAATCCATGATGCGATGAAGTTATTAACTCGCGACGGCTTGTTAATCTTCTCTAATAACCAGCGTAAATTCAGCCTCGCTAATGATCAATTAACGGATTACTGTGTCGAGAATAAATCTGACTGGTCTCTTGATAAAGATTTTCACCGTTCGAAGAAGATTCATCAGTGCTGGTTTATCAAGCATCAGGAAAAATAATGCGGTTTGCCAGTAGTTTAGTATTGCGTCGGATTCTAACACTATTACTGTGTTTGCTGTCTATTGGCACTGCGCAAGCCGCAATAGATGCGCAGATCGTATTCCCGATAACGTTGCAAATTAAAGATTTTGGGATTTATCAATTATTAGAAAAATCAGAGAGCCAGTTCAAAGCTGATACCACCGCAGGTTATGCCAGTGTGGTGAGTTCCCGCTTGGTGAAACAGACCGCCACGGTACCGTTAAAGCAAGACCAGTTGTTTGGTTTTAATTTTATTATTCGCGACAATACCGTGGATACGGAATGGGTGCCGGTTACCATTCAGATTAAACATCCTTCCACTAACGATTATTTAGGTCACCAGTCCAAAGGTTTTACCAAGCACAGTCATGCGCGCATAAAAGCCGATGGCAGCTACCAGAACGGTGCCTTTTATCTATTGGCAAAGCCTTATGAGTTAGTGGCTGGAGAATGGGTGATTAGCGTAATTTATCGCCACGAGATAGTTGTCAGCAAAACCTTTCAGGTGCAATAACCTTGTTATTAGCGCCATCATCTCCACTGATTTAAATTCAACTTGGCTTAGCGTGATCGACTACGGGAACGAACAGCCCTGTTTTTCCGGGTTTTGGAACCGCCTGCCAGTTTACGTTTGGTATTGCTGCCATCGGAACGCGGCGGTAAACCGGTGTGCTGGGTCAACATTTTTTGACCAGCAGGTGCTACCCAGGTGCGCGGTTGACGAGCGGGAACCAAATGCTTTTTGCCGGGGCCAATTAAGTCTTTGCGGCCCATTTTTAATAACGCTTCCCTGATTGCTGGCCAATTATCTGCATCGTGATAACGCAAAAATGCTTTATGTAAACGGCGATGTTTGAGGCCGCGTGGGGTTTTAACCATTTCGCTATTGCGCCCGACTTTCTTCAGTGGGTTCCTTTCCGAGTAATACATCGCAGTGGCGCTGGCCATTGGGGAAGGGTAGAACGCTTGAACTTGATCAGCCCGAAAGCCGTTATTCTTTAGCCACAGCGCCAGATTCATCATGTCTTCATCGCTGGTGCCCGGGTGGGCGGCGATAAAGTAGGGAATTAAATATTGTTTTTTGCCCGCCAGCTTGGAATATTTTTCAAACATATTCTTAAAGCGCTCGTAAGTACCGATGCCGGGTTTCATCATTTTTGATAGCGGCCCACCCTCGGTATGTTCGGGGGCTATTTTTAAATAGCCGCCGACGTGGTGGGTGACGAGTTCTTGCACGTACTCCGGGGTTTCTACCGCAAGGTCATAGCGCAAGCCGGAAGCAATTAATACTTTTTTAATGCCCGGTAGGGCGCGGGTTTCACGATATAAGTCCACCAATGGCATTTGGTCGGTATCAAGGTTGCTACAGATACCAGGGTAAACACAGGACAGGCGACGACAGCTCTCCTCTATCGTTTTACTTTTACAATTCAACCGCCACATATTGGCAGTAGGGCCGCCGAGATCTGACACTATGCCGGTAAAGCCGGGGGTTTTATCGCGAATGTTTTCAACTTCCCGCAGAATAGATTCTTTGGAGCGGCTTTGAATAATGCGGCCTTCATGCTCGGTAATGGAACAGAACGTACAGCCACCAAAACAGCCGCGCATGATATTCACCGAGGTGCGAATCATCTCATAAGCAGGAATACGTGCATCACCGTAACTGGGGTGAGGGACGCGCTGATAGGGCAGGTCAAACACATTATCCAGTTCGTCAGTTTCGAGCGGAATCGGTGGTGGGTTTAACCACACTTCGCGTTCACCGTGTCGTTGCACCAGTGCTCTGGCATTACCCGGATTAGTTTCCAGGTGTAAAACGCGGGAGGCGTGGGCGTAGTAAACAGGATCATTCTTTACGGTTTCGTAGGAAGGCAGTCGAATCACCGTTTTGCTGCGGTCGAGTTTATTTTTTCGCGCGCTGAGCGGGTCGATGATGGTCACGGTTTGAATATCGCTATTCTTATCGCTTGCTTTATCTTCAATGGCGCAATCTTTACTGCCGCCGGAGTCACTAACTTCGTAAGGGTTGAGATGTTTTTCTACCTTCCCCGGACTATCAATTTGGGTTGAATCAATCACCGTCCAGCCAGCAGGAATACCCTTGCGGACGAAGGCGCTGCCCCGAATATCGCGTATTTGCCCAATCGGCTCACCGGCAGCCAAGCGATGAGCTGCTTCGACAATAGCGCGTTCGGCGTTGCCGTAAACCAGTAAATCGGCTTTGGAGTCCATCAACACGGAGCGTTTTACTTTATCGCTCCAGTAATCGTAGTGGGCAATTCGACGCAAACTGGCTTCGATGGATCCGATAATGATGGGTACGCCTTTGTAAGCTTCTTTACAGCGCTGGGAGTAGGCAACCACGGCGCGGTCAGGTCGCTTGCCGCCTTCATCATTGGGGGAGTAAGCATCGTCGTGACGCAATTTGCGATCAGCGGTGTAGCGGTTGATCATGGAATCCATGTTGCCAGCGGCGACACCGTAAAAAAGATTGGGTTTGCCCAGCGTCATAAAGGCATCTTTCGAGCGCCAGTCCGGTTGCGCAATAATTCCTACGCGAAAGCCCTGCGCTTCCAATACGCGACCTATAACGGCCATGCCAAAGCTGGGGTGATCCACATAGGCGTCGCCGGTGACGATGATAATGTCGCAACTATCCCAGCCCAGTGTATCCATCTCTGCCCGACTCATGGGCAGAAAAGGTGCAGGGCCAAAGCACTCCGCCCAGTATTTGCGGTAGGAGAATAATTCTTGGCTAGTGGATGTTGACGATTTCATGTGTGTGGTTTGGAGATATCAGCAGGATTGAACGGCCGTCATTATACTTGAATGTAGCGGGTAAAGTATTAAAGCCAGCAGTTTTACTGGTCTATTCGTCATAAATAAGTCATTAAATAGCCACAGAATTGCGATTTTTGCTTAGCTTTGTCATATTGCTGTCATAAACTTTGGCTTTAATCATCAGCTATTGAGAGAACAGCTACAGGTATTTAAATGGAAGGTAAGACAATTCTGATCGTAGATGATGAAGCCGCCATCAGGGAAATGATACGTATGTCGCTGGAGATGGCGGGCTTTGATTGTTCGGAGGCCGGTGATATTCAGCAGGCTCACGTACAAATTATTGATAATCCACCAGACCTGGTGTTACTGGATTGGATGCTGCCGGGAGGGTCCGGGGTAGAGTTGCTGCGGCGTTTGCGTAAAGATGAAATGACCAGCCGCCTGCCTGTCATTATGCTGACAGCAAAAACCGAAGAAGATAATAAGATTCAAGGTTTGGATGTCGGCGCTGATGATTATATCACCAAGCCCTTTGCGCCAAGAGAGATGTTATCGCGGATTAAGGCAGTATTGCGTCGAGCGGGTGCTATCGAGGAGGAGGATGCCATTGAAGTTTCAGGTTTAAAATTGGACCCTTCGAGTCACCGCGTATTTATTGATCAAGCGCCGATAAGTATTGGTCCCACCGAGTTTAAATTATTAAAGTTCTTTATGACGCATCAGGAACGGGCCTATAGTCGTGGCCAGTTACTCGATCAGGTGTGGGGTGGTAATGTATACGTTGAAGAGCGTACCGTTGATGTACATATTCGCCGCTTACGCAAAGCGTTGATGACAGATAAGGCCGATTACGGCGACTTGGTACAAACGGTTAGAGGCACCGGCTACCGTTTTTCTACAGCTAGCTAAAATTGTTCTTCATTACTGTGTTTTGCCATGGCAAAACCGCCTACAATATTGTCACCCGCACACAAAGCCGCGCCTGCTAATTAGTGGCTGTTTATTGGTGAACTGAACCATGCATACTGTCGATTGGAAAATCGAATGTCGCAATTTACTATTGCTGCTTGTATTAGCTGCTTTGATTGGCTGGCCTTTCTCCCTGCTGCTCCCCGCTGTATTGCTGACCACTCTGGTTTATATAGCGTGGACTTTTTATCAATTAAGACGAATTCAGAAGTGGCTTGATCAAAGTATTGATCTGGCGCCGCCCGAAAGTACAGGGCTATGGGGCGAGGTTTTTGATGGTATTTATCAATTACAGCGACGAGCTAAAGAAGAGCATGAACGCTTAAAAGCTGCGGTAAGTTACTTACAGGACTCTTTTGCATCGTTAGAAGACGGTGCGGTGTTAATTGATACACGTGGCAATATTGAATGGAGTAATGCTGCGGCAGAAAAGTTTCTGGGCTTGCGTTTTCCTGAAGATACCAAGCAGCAGTTAGTAAATTTAATTCGTACCCCTGATTTTATTCGTTATTTTGACGGCAACGATTATGTGCAGCCGTTATTGTTAACCTCGCCGTATAACAATCATTTTAAGCTGTTAATCAATATCACTTACTTTGGTCAGGGTAGTCGCTTGCTTTTTGCCCGGGATGTCACTGAAACAGATCGCTTACAGCAAATGCGTAAAGATTTTGTCGCTAATGTCTCTCATGAATTACGTACCCCGCTAACGGTTATTAATGGTTATTTGCAGACTCTGGCCGATGCTGACGCTGAGCAGTTGTTATCAGATGATCTACGTTGGCGACGGGTGATTCAGCAAATGCTTAGCCAGTCTCAGCGAATGGAAACCTTAATCCATGATTTGATTACATTGTCCCGATTGGAGTCTGTACCTGAGGCGCAGGAACAGCCGCCAATTTTTATCCGCCCGATAATCGAGGCAATTAGAGAAGAGGTATTGGCGGCAGTCACAACTGAGCGCCATATTACAATCGAGTGTGATGATAGTCTTCAGTTACAGGGCAGCAGTGATGAAATTCATAGTGCATTTGCTAATTTAATTATGAATGCGGCCAAGTACACTCACGATGGAGGCCATATTAACGTACGCTGGTATCGAAGTCTTCAAGGTGCTTGTTTGGAGGTTGTTGATGATGGTGGTGGTATTGAGGCGCATCATTTACACCGCTTAACCGAACGCTTTTATCGGGTAGACAATAGCCGTTCGATTGAGACTGGCGGGACCGGCCTTGGTTTAGCGATTGTGAAACATATCTTGTTGCGTCATCAGGCGGAACTAAAAATATCGAGTACGGTGGGCGAGGGTAGTACTTTTTGCTGCCTGTTCCCTGAGCTGCGAGTGCTTGATTGCTCTGAATCCGCCTGATTTCGCTGTCGGTAAA
The DNA here is from genome assembly GCF_900120175.1 of Oceanicoccus sp. KOV_DT_Chl. Classification (NCBI taxonomy): domain Bacteria; kingdom Pseudomonadati; phylum Pseudomonadota; class Gammaproteobacteria; order Cellvibrionales; family Spongiibacteraceae; genus Oceanicoccus; species Oceanicoccus sp. KOV_DT_Chl. The sequence continues at coordinate 78,109 of NZ_FQLF01000007.1, read as the reverse complement.
TACGGGCCCATCTGCTAATTGTCTTTTCGTCTCTCTCTGCGCTTGATGTTATTTTACTGAAGTCAGAAAATTTTCTTTATCGTCATATTACTGTAACAAAAGATTCTTAAAGTAGCCCCTGTAACTTAAAAGTGTCACAAACATTTTGTGTACTCGCTTATAAATAACTCTTTGGAGAGTCGGATGAAACTGTATAACCCTATAAAAAAACTAGCCTTTGCATTAGCGCTGAGTTCAGTCAGTGTCATGGGTGCCCATGCTACGGTAGACGCAGATCTACCGGATTATACTAAAGCCAGTGGCGTCTCTGGCAACCTATCAAGTGTTGGTTCTGATACGTTGGCTAACTTGATGACCTTGTGGGCTGAAAGCTACAAGCGTTTCTACCCCAATGTGAATATTCAGATTCAGGCGGCGGGTTCTTCTACTGCACCACCAGCGTTGACCGAAGGTACTTCTAATCTGGGCCCAATGAGCCGCAAGATGAAAGATAAAGAATTGGCGGCCTTTGAAGAAAAGTATGGCTATAAGCCAACAGCGGTTCCAGTAGCGATCGATGCGCTGGCGGTGTATGTGCATAAAGATAACCCTATTAAGGGGTTGGCGATGGCTGAGGTCGATGCGATTTTCTCTTCTACCTTAAAGTGTGGCGGATCTAGCAATATCAATACCTGGGGTAAAGCGGGATTGACTGACGCATGGGCTAATCGCGATATTCAGTTGTTTGGTCGCAATTCTGTGTCAGGAACCTATGGATACTTTAAGGAAAATGCGCTCTGTAAAGGTGATTTCAAAAACACTGTGAATGAGCAGCCAGGCTCAGCATCAGTGGTGCAGTCGGTAGCTACTTCGATTAATGGTATCGGTTACTCAGGTATCGGCTATAAAACATCCAGTGTGAGAGCAGTAGCTTTAAGTGAAAAGGCGGGTGGTAACTTAATTGATGCAACCCCTGAAAACGCGGTAAAAGGTGAATACCCTTTGTCACGTTACTTATATGTTTACGTCAATAAAGCACCTAACAAACCTTTAAGCCCTTTAGAGCGTGAATTTATCAAGTTAGTGATGTCCAAAGCCGGGCAGGAAGTTGTTGTAAAGGATGGCTATATTCCATTACCCGCTAAAGTCGTTGAGATTCAATTGAAAAAATTGGGTCTATAACGTTAGCTGACCCAAATTCAGGTCATTTCAGGGTCTTTTGTTGCGCTCTGATTATCGCCACGGTCCCTGACCGTGGCTTTTTTATGTACGGGCATTTATCACTAAAGTCCGGCCAACTGAATTGAATGGGATTTAGTTTTTCGCTGTAACATAAGTGTCATAATTGATTCATATAATCCCAGCGATGATTGATACGGTTTCCCCATCTATGAGCACAAAACAACGAACTAGCTTGACTCAGGAGCGCCTGGGTGGCTGGCGCCAAGCTAAAGATAGCCTAACTAATTTCACTATTACCGCCGGTGGTATGGGGGTATTAGTCGCAATCCTGCTGATTTTCTTCTATTTGCTTTACGAAATTGTGCCGCTGTTTAAGTCGGCCAGTTTAGAGCCCCTGCAAACCTATTCTGTAGCAGCTAATGGTGATGTCCTCTATTTGGCGATGGAAGAACAGGCCGAGGTTGCCATGCAGCTGGATCGTGGCGGCCAGGTGCAGTTTTTCTTTGCTGAGGATGGCGCTACGATTAAACAGTTCCAGCTACCTGTAGAGGGGGCTATTACCAGCTTTGCGCTGAACTCGGAACAGCAGCCACTGTTTGCTGTCGCTGCAAATAACCAAGTGGTGTTGGCTGCGCCAAAATACAAGATTAGTTACCCGAATGATCAGCGCTTGATTTCACCCATTTTGGAATACCCGTATGGCGAGGTACCCATATCTCTGGGAGAGGGCACTATAACCCAGCTGGTCGTTCGTGATACCGACGATGAAATGTTGCTAATTGCAAAAATTAATCGTCAGCTACAAGGCGTTCGGCAGATCAAAGAGGAAGACTTTTTGACTGAGGAAGTGGTGCTGAGGGAAGAACGCCTGAATTTACCGGAAGTGGATATTAATATTGATTGGCTGCTAGTGGGACCTGATCAGCGTTGGTTATATTTGATTAGCAAGTCTGGTGATTATCGGGTCATCAGTTTAGCTGATGAAGAAGTGATTGATGCCGGCCGCTTTTTTGATGGTGACAGAGTTACCGATGTCCGGTTTTTATTGGGCGATATTTCACTGCTTGTAGCTAGTGATCAAGGAGAAGTAGTACAAACTTTTATGGTGCGTCAGCCGGGTAAAACACCACGGTTGAGAAACATTAGACAATTCCAGCAAAGTGATACTGCTATTAAACAATTAGTGGTGGAGCATCGTCGCAAAGGATTTGTCACGTTAGACCAAAACAATGAAGTGAGTATCTACCATACGACCTCTGGTCGTCATTTATTAGCCAAAAGTGTTGCTGCGAATACCACTAACATTCAGCAACTAGCATTGGCACCAAGAGCTGATGCACTGCTAAGCCGAACTCAGAGTGGTGAGTTTACCTATTGGGATTTATATAATGAGCACCCGGAGGTTTCCTGGCAAGCACTGTGGGAAAAAGTCTGGTACGAGAGTTACCCTGAACCTGATTACATCTGGCAGTCTTCGGCGTCCAATACTGATTTTGAGGCGAAATACAGTTTTACCCCGCTAGCATTTGGTACGTTAAAGGCGGCATTTTATGCCATGCTAATTGCTACCCCATTAGCCTTGTGTGGTGCAATCTACACTGCATATTTCATGGCGCCGACTGTACGCAGAAAAGTTAAGCCGTTAGTGGAGTTAATGGAGGCGCTGCCTACTGTAATTTTAGGGTTTTTAGCAGGCTTATGGCTGGCTCCTTTTATGGAAAGAAATTTACCCGGTGTTTTTAGTATTTTCTTAATGATGCCCATCGGCGTGCTGATGTTTGGATTTGCCTGGAGTCGATTGCCTAATAAAATTCGACTCAGCGTGCCTGATGGCTGGCATCCTATTTTATTAATCCCTGTTGTCATTTTTATCTGCTGGGGCTGTGTCGCTGCCAGCGGAATATTGGAAGTATGGTTTTTTCATGGCGATATGCGCGCCTGGCTAACTCATGACCTCGGTATTTCTTATGATCAGCGTAATGCGATGGTGGTTGGAGTTGCAATGGGGTTTGCGGTGGTGCCAACTATTTTTTCTATCGCAGAAGATGCGATTTTCTCAGTACCAAAGTCTTTGAGTTATGGTTCACTCGCGTTAGGCGCAACACCATGGCAGACCTTAATTGGAGTAATTATACCTACGGCCAGTCCAGGCATATTTTCTGCTTTAATGATTGGGATGGGGCGTGCGGTAGGCGAAACTATGATTGTATTAATGGCTACAGGCAATACACCGGTGATGGACGCCAATATTTTTGAAGGCATGCGAACTCTGGCAGCTAATATCGCTGTTGAAATTGGTGAAACAGAAGTCGATAGCTCACATTTTCGGGTGTTATTCCTGGCGGCTTTCGTACTGTTTTTATTTACTTTTGCAGTCAATACCGTGGCAGAAGTTGTACGCCAGCGCTTGCGTAAGAAGTACGGTTCCCTGTAACCACCGTTGCGCGTTGATTTATTAGCATGAGCTGCAAGTGATAGCTCATATTAAACATAGCCTGATTGAATTCAGGTTAAGTTATTAAATAGTGTAATTTTATGACAATAGTTGAACAAACAAGGTTATCAGTGAAGCCGCAATCAGCTAAACAATGGTTGCGCAATGGCGATCCGTTCATTTGGTTAAATGCTGCTGCGGTTAGTATTAGTGTAGTCGCTGTTGTGGGCTTGCTGTTGCTGCTGGCGGTACGGGGTTTTGGCCATTTTTGGCCTAGTGATGTACTGCAGGCACAATACGCATTACCAGGTCAGCCAGTAAAAACGATTATTGGCGAAGTGGTTGAAAGTGAACAGGTCTCGCTTGAACAGCTGAAATCAGCGGGAGTTAATCTTGATAGCGATAGTCTGTTTATTACCCGCAGCTTAATCAAGCAGGGTAATCGCGATGTTTCAGGTATGGATTTTGCCTGGATTATAGAGGATTTTGTCAGCGATAAAACCTACCCTGAAGATATTATGGCCATAGAGCGCCGTGAATGGGGTAATTTTTACGGTTACCTTAAAACGGTAAAAGAATCTGGAAATATTGTTGTCACTGAAAATACCTGGGCTGAATTTCAAACCCGTATTCAACGCGCACTACAGATTCATAATGACATTGAAACTATAGAAAAAGGTGATATTGGCGCCATTAACTATCAGATTGAACGTTTGCGTTTAGCTGGTCGTAGTCTGGAGTTAAAAAACAATATCAGTGCTGCAGATAAGGCATTAGCGCAGGCAGATATTGCTACCACCCGAGCGGAGTTGGATCAGCGCTATGCGGTATTACAAGAGCAGTTGGTGACACTCTATCAGCAAATTAATCGCGACAGTTTTATTGCTGAGACCATGAGTGGTGCGGAGGTAGAAATTCCGTTAGCGGTAGTCGTGCATGCTTATCAACCCAATGGCATGAATGTGCTACAGAAGTCTGTTGCCTATCTCGAAAAGTTTTGGGAGTTTCTAAGTGATGAACCCCGAGAGGCTAATACTGAAGGTGGTATTTTCCCCGCCATTTTTGGTACCGTAATGATGGTGTTGTTAATGTCGGTGATGGTGACCCCGTTTGGTGTGGTTGCAGCCGTATATTTGCGAGAGTATGCCAGACAAGGTTTGATGACCCGTATTATTAGAATTGCCGTAAACAATTTGGCAGGGGTGCCATCGATTGTTTATGGGGTATTCGGCTTGGGTTTCTTCATTTATTTTCTCGGCGCTGAAATTGATAAGGCGCTTTTCCCTGCGGCGTTGCCAGCACCGACTTTTGGTACTCCAGGTTTATTATGGGCTTCATTAACCTTGGCGTTGTTGACATTGCCAGTAGTTATTGTGGCAACAGAAGAAGGTTTGTCACGGATTCCTAAAGCCTTGCGAGAAGGCAGTTTGGCGCTAGGTGCAACTAAAGCGGAAACATTGTGGCGTGTAGTGTTGCCAATGGCTAGCCCTGCCATGATGACGGGTTTGATTTTGGCGGTTGCTCGTGCAGCCGGTGAGGTAGCGCCATTGATGTTGGTGGGTGTGGTCAAACTGGCACCGTCACTACCGGTTGATGGTAATTATCCTTATATGCATTTGGATCAAAAGTTTATGCACCTGGGGTTTCATATCTATGATGTGGGCTTTCAAAGTCCTAATGTTGAAGCAGCCAGACCATTAGTTTATGCCACGGCTTTATTACTGGTCGTGATTATTGCCCTGCTGAACTTTAGCGCGGTTGCTTTACGTAATCATCTGCGTGAGAAATATAAATCGCTGGAAATGTAAAGTGCCCAAGTATTTTCAATACATAGTGTTGAAAAAATATTAATGAATAGTGAGAGTTTAAACGTGAAATCACATGCAATAAATATGGACGGTATCGGTCGCTCTGCGCAGCAATATACTATGGCTGATGAAGAAGTTAGCTTGTCTGTGCATGATCTAAACCTGTTTTATGAAGGGAAAAAGCAGGCGCTCTACGATATTAATTTATCGATACCCCAGCAGCGTGTAACTGCATTTATTGGGCCTAGTGGATGCGGTAAGTCTACCTTGCTACGCTGCTTTAACCGAATGAATGACTTGGTTGATGGCTGCGAAATCACCGGGAAAATTTTGTTGGATCAGGATGATATCTATCAGCGTGGTATCGATGTGGCCTCATTACGCCGTCGTATCGGCATGGTATTCCAGAAACCAAACCCTTTTCCCAAGTCGATTTATGAAAACGTGGCTTATGGTTTGCGAATTCAGGGTGTGAATAAAAAGCGCGTACTGGATGAGGTGGTTGAAAAATCCTTGCGCCAGGCAGCGTTATGGGACGAAGTCAAAGACCGTTTACACGATAGCGCTCTAGGTATGTCGGGCGGTCAGCAGCAGCGCTTGGTAATTGCTCGCACTATTGCGATTGAGCCAGAAGTACTGTTATTGGATGAGCCTGCGTCAGCACTGGACCCGATTTCAACATTAAAAATCGAAGAGCTGATAAATGAGCTAAAATCCAAATACACCATTGTGATCGTTACTCACAATATGCAGCAGGCGGCGCGAGTTTCAGATTACACAGCGTTTTTGTATATGGGCAAGCTGATTGAGTTTGATACGACGGATAAACTATTCACTAACCCAAATAAAAAGCAAACAGAAGATTATATTACTGGTCGATATGGTTAAGCGGCTTAGTGTGTTAATTCTGGAACCCCACAGGATTTTATTATGATTGATAAAGATACCCACGGACATCATATCTCCCAGCAGTTTAATAATGAGCTGGATGAAATTAAAACCCATTTATTGGAAATGGGTGGTATGGTTGAAAAACAGGTACGCGAAGCTATTTCATCTTTAATAGATGCCGATGCGCCGAAAGCTGAGTTGGTTAAATTAGACGATAAAAAAATTAACTATATGGAGCGATCCATTGATGAGGAGTGCACACGCATTCTAGCGCGCCGTCAACCCGCTGCAAGTGATTTGAGATTAGTGATCGCTATCAGTAAAGCCGTAATTGATTTGGAGCGGATTGGTGATGAGGCTGGAAAAATTGCTACCCAGGCGTTACAGCTAATTGAAACTGGAGAATCGCCGCGCGGTTATAAAGAAATTCGTCATATCGGTAATCATGTCGGTTACATGGTGCGTGATGCCCTTGATGCTTTTGCCCGATTTGACCCCGATATGGCACTGGCAGTAGCGAAAGAAGATAAGTTAGTTGATGAAGAGTATGGGAGTGCTGTACGCAGTATTATTACTTTTATGATGGAAGATCCGCGCTCGATTAGTCAGATGATTAATGTGTTGTGGACCTTGCGTGCTTTGGAACGAGTAGGTGACCATGCCCGGAACATTGCCGAGCATGTTATTTATTTAGTGAAAGGAAAAGATGTTCGTCATATTGGTATTACTGCAATGACGGCTGAAGTTGAAGACAAAAAATAGAGAGCTTGTTGGCTATCTGTCGAATATTGGGCTCACTTCTGTCCGGGATAAATTAGCAGTTTTAGAGTTTCAGCCTTCACTAATAGCACGAAACGTGTCGAGATAAGACGGAGACTCAATTTTTTATTCGTCATTCCAGATCGGCGTCGGGGATGACTTCAACTTATCTGGTGTGTTTTAGATTTATCCCGGACAGAAGCGAGTGCAATACTCGACTGACATAGTTATTTTTTGTTGGTTATTAAGTAAGCAGTTATAAAAATATTCCCGCCCCGGTCCCAGTGGCCAATCCAGCAAAATCCACAATACCAATAGGGCTGACCAGCTGACCAGGAAGGCTATCGAGTAAGGCAGCATGGTTGCAATGATAGTGCCTATCCCAGCTTCTTTGTCGTAACGCTGTACAAAAGCGACGACCACCCCAAAATACGGCATCAGTGGCGTAATGATATTGGTCGAGCTATCACCGATCCGGTAAGCGACTTGAGTGGCTTCAGGGCTAATGCCCAATAATAAAAACATCGGGACAAAGATGGGGGCAAACAATGCCCACTTGGCGGATGAGCTGCCAATTAAGCAGTTGATTAACGCCGACATAATAACGAAGCTCACCATTAGGGTGGGCGCACTCAAATTCATCGACTGCAAAAATTGCGCGCCATTAATTGCACTAATAGCACCCAGTTGACTCCAGTTAAAATAACTAACAAATTGCGCCGCAAAAAACATCAGCACAATGTAGCTTGCCATCATGCTGATACTGGTTTCCATACCGTCAATAAAATCATCTTGTCGAGTAAAATTACCACTGACTTTGCCGTACAGTAAGCCAGCGATGGCAGCATAAATAGCAATGAGAACCACAATGCCTTTGATAAAAGGCGAGTTTAAAATGCTGCCGTTATCCGCACGCAGTAACCCTTGTTCCGGTATAAGAGTGGCTAATAATAGGGCAATGCAAACAACTGAAAATAGACCTACGCTTTGCAACGCCTTTTTTTCTGCAGGATTCAGAGTGGTTCTTACGGCTTCGGTAATGTTTGCAGTCGTTTCACCCAAGCGGGGGATCACAATTTTTTCTGTGATCCATGTACCTACTACGCTGATGAGTAATGTTGACACAATAATAAAATAATAATTGGCGGCGGCACTAACTTCGTAACCGGGTTTGACCAATGATGCAGCTTCTGCTGAGATTCCGCCCAGAATTGCATCCACCGGGCCGATTAAAAGATTGGCGCTAAAGCCTCCGGATACGCCAGCAAATGCTGCGGCAATACCGGCAATTGGGTGACGTCCAGCAGCTTGAAAAACCAGCGCGGCTAAAGGTATGAGCACCACATAGCCAGTATCCATTGCCAGGCTTGATAGCACACCGCTAAATACAATAAAGAAACTCAATAATTGTCTGGGTGCCTTTAATACTGTGGCGGTCAGCACTGCAGCGATTAATCCCGAACGCTCAGCGACACCGATGCCCATAATAGCGACTAACACCGAGCCTACGGGTGCAAATTGGGTAAAGTTGCTAACGCTTTTAGTTAATATGAGATGTAGACCATCACGGCTGAGTAGGCTGCTTACGGTGATGGTGTCGCCACTAACCGGATGTATGGCGTGTATATCCATTGCCGCAGTTATTGCGGAGAGGGCAATAATAAAACCACACAGATAAATAAATAATAGAGTGGGGTGAGGCAGTTTATTTCCCGCCTGTTCAATTTTTATCAGAAGTCGCTCACTGAGCGAGGTGTGGTTCATGGTGTGTTCTCTTTGAGTAGTGATAGCCGATAGTTCATTTGGTGGCCACAAAATTATTATCTAATCAGTTTAGTAAGCTGAGCCGCTGACAAGTAACGCGCCTTGCTAAATCACTGCTTGCTCGTTACTGTTGTTGCTAACATTCCCACATAGTCTTATTGAACTGCCGTCCTAATGCAAACGCCTGTTAAAGTTTCTCAAAAACAATTATTTGCTCTGTATTTTGCCATTATGGCTACTGGTATGGGCCAGACAGTGGTGTTTGCGGTTATTCCGATGCTGGGACGGGAACTGGCATTGGACCAGTTGGTCGTCAATCTTCCATTTTTTGGTGCTTTTGCGCTGAAAGAGCTAGCCATTACTTCATTGACCTCCATAGCGTCGCTTACTTTTTTTATAGCTGCGCCTTATTGGGGGCGGCGCAGTGACCGGGTTGGCCGTAAGCCGATCATTATCATTGGGTTGCTGGGCTATACACTGGGGACACTGGCATTTAATGGCAGTGCGCAATTGGGTTTGAATGGGGTGCTGGCGGGCTTTGGGCTTTATCTCATGTTAATGGTGACGCGGATTTTATTGGTGCTGGTAATGTCCGCAACGCATCCGGCGGCGTCGGCTTATATGATCGATGTGACTAGCTTGCAGAAGCGTACCAAAGGCATGGGGAAGATGTCTGCGGCGAGCCAAATAGGCACTATGGTTGGGCCCGCGTTGGGTACACTGGTGGCAATTAGTTATTTAGCGCCACTGTATTTACAAGCTTTTCTTACCTTTGTGGCGGCTATTTTGGTGTGGCGTTTATTGCCCGATAGTGGTTTGGATATTTCGAAGAGGCGGGAGCTGCCCAGGCTGCGCTATTTCGATAAACGTTACCGTGTTTATTTAGGTATCGGCTTAGTGCTGTATACGATGATGGGTATGGTGCAGCAAACTCTGGGGTTTTATTTTCAGGATGTATTGCAGTTGGAATCCAAACAGGCGGTACAGCAGTTTGCCTTGGCAATGGTGGTGTGTTCATCGGCGATGTTATTTTCACAGTTAGTGATTGTACAGCGCTGGAATGTTCACCCTATGAGGTTGTTTCGGGTAGGTTTACCCCTGGTGATTGCTGGTTATTTATTACTTGCAAATACCGCAGCATTATTCTGGTTGATGGTGGGTATGGGTCTATTTGGAATGGGCATGGGGATGGCATCACCCGGCTATAACGTCACGGCCACTATGACGGTGAATCATGACGAGCAAGGCGCGTTGGCAGGTTTGTCAGCCTCGGCACCAGGCATGGGGTATGTGATTGGTCCGTTGCTAGGCGGTTTTATTTATTCTATAGAGCCCAGTTATACTTACTGGTTCGCCGGTTTGGTGTTAGTCCCCTTATTTTTCTATGCTATCAAACTAAAAGATCCAGAGGCTGATGCGGGTTAATACATGAAGTTGTTGTGTCGTAACTACCGTTATTTGTTATCCGTGTTGTTAGTTGTATTCTTGCAGGGTTGTAGTACCCAGGGTTTTCATATCAAGCAATTAGCCAAGTCCGATATTGATATGGTGACGGACATGGTGTGGCAAGAAAATCAGCAGGTTTTAATTAGACTGCTACAAAAACTGTATAAGCGAAACCCATCCGAGCTGGCGAAAAATGTGGCTATGACGGTAAAGCAGCGAGAGCAGATGTTGTTTCAGCAATCTGGCCATTTACGTTTTGCCGAGTTGCAGTTTGCAGAAGAGATATCGGCGATGAGTTTAGCGTTTGATTCCCGTTTTGAGGGCGATCGGGTATTTGCACTGATGGTGGGTTTAACAGGCATGTTGCGGCATTCGTATAATTACAACGATGACTTTTTTCTGACGGACGAGTTGGATGCGCAGGTGCTTTATAACAGTGCCAGAAATATCGAGGTTATGGCCTGGAAACTGAAGCATAAAAAGAACACCGCTGGCAGGGCGTTTATTATTAGTAACCGACGCAACGGTGTATTGGATAACACGAGTTTTGATCGCTTGTACGGTAAACTCATTCAAACGCAGGATTTAATGGCGAAAATTATTGCCGATCGTGATAATCGCACTATAAATACCGTTTTGAAAAGTACCTTGTCAGTATTCCTGCCAATCTAGCCTTCAAGGCTATTACTTCTTTTTTTGAAAATACCGCGGGGTGGTTTCTATGCCTGATAATTCCCGGCGGATTAAGTCCAGCGTAGTAGCGGTGACTATTTGCTGGAACCATTGTCGTGAAGCGTTAAATTGTAAACGCCGACTTTGCAGGTTGCCCTTAGCCCCCCAAGCCATCCAAACAGTTCCGACGGGTTTGTCATCGCTACCGCCGTCTGGTCCGGCAATACCAGAAACTGCGATGGCATAATCAGCGCCGCTGCGGCTAATAGCGCCGGCAGCCATTGCCAGTACTACGGGTTCGCTGACCGCGCCATGCGCTAACAATATTGCGGGGTCAACTCCGATTAGTTGCTGCTTCATACTGTTGGAATAGGTGACAAAGCCGGCTTCAAACACCGCAGATGCCCCGGCTATTTCAGTGATTGATGCGGCAATTAAACCACCAGTACAGGATTCGGCGGTGGTAATTTTTTGTTGTCTTCTGTTGAGTAAATCAATCACTGCTGACGCTAGTGTGCAGTTGTTTTCACCAATAATATAGTCACCAATTTTTTCTTGTAATTGCTGGTAGCACTTTTTTTGCAAGGCTTGGTGCGCGGTATTATGAATGCTGAGTTTTACTTCCAATAAGGGTAGGCCCGCTCTAAATCCCAGTTCCACTTCGGCGGGCCAGTCAGTCAGTTCTTTATTCACTAATTGCTGCAAGCTGGATTCACCTAGCCCAAAAGTCTGGAGGCGGATCGTTGAAATATATTCGTCATTGGGAAAGCGCTGGCAAATGAGTTCGACGATGGTTTGTTCCATCATTAAGCGTAATTCACTGGGTACACCCGGCGTGCAAATGATCAAGCAGTCGTTGTGATTGATGCAAAAACCGACGGCACTGCCGGTGGGGTTGGGAATGATTTCGACGCCCTTGGGGAGTTGTGCTTGTTTCAGGTTGGCATCATTCATCGGCAGTTTGCGTCGATCACACCACTGTTGCAGATGGTTTGCTGCGGTGCGATTTACTTCGATGGGCTGCTTGACTAGCAGCGACAGTGCTTGAGCCGTCAGGTCGTCAACAGTTGGTCCCAAACCGCCATTGACTATAAGCACGTCGGCTTGTTGGCTGATAAGATCCATCTCTGTTACCAAGCCATTGATATCATCGCTGATCGTGACTTTACGGTGAATGTTATAGGTTTTGTTGGCCAATAATTCTGCGATCATAGCCGAGTTGGAGTCCACGGTATGTCCCGACATAAGTTCATTACCGGTGAGTAATAATTGTATTTTCATAATCGCTTTATAGTGTTTTGATGGTTATGGTGTCCGCAGACAAATTGCAGCAATACAAGTAAGGACGCTATAGTAACGAATCCGTTTTCAATTGGCTGTAGTTAATTGTTATCCGCATATGTTGTTTGCCAAACAAAACTATTTGATAGGTAAGAAACCATGAATGATTTTCCTGAAATTGACTTCCATGAATTCCATTTGCGGGATTTACCCGGTCGATTAGCTTCAGGTAACGGTGTACTCGCTGCGATGGCAGCACGAGAATTACCCAGTATTGGTTTTATCTTAAAGGATTCTGATCACGCTTATAGTTATATGCCTGGCAGCGAGAGTATTGCTATTGTTGCAGGCACAGAGGCGGAAACCATTATTGAGATCGAGGCCAGTAGCTGGCAGGGCTTGGTACATGATTTAGAGTCGGCCCCGGTTTGGTGTATGGCAATAGTATTACGGTAGTGCGAGGTGACCCGATGAATTTCATCCGGTGGGAGCCGGCAATACGTGCGATGTTTCACGGTAGGCCTTTATATGACGCGAGTCTGCCGATTACGTCTAGCAGGGGAGTGGTGATAGATCCTGCGGCGGTATTTCCTTTAACGGATGATACGGTACCGATAAGAGATTTTCTGGACGCAACAGGTTATGTGCTGTTGAAAAATGTGTTTTCAGAGCAGGAGTTAACTCTGTTTCGGTCGGGTGCAGAAAAATTGAAATCGATGGCGAAAGAGGGGGATAACACTTCCTGGTGGGGGAAAAATCAAAGGGGCGATGCTGTCTTGACCCGGGTGATTCACGCTGCGGTGTTGGCTGAGTTTAACCGTTTGTATCAACATCCCCAAGTCAAAAAAATCGAAGCGATGTTGCCGGAGTTAAAAGCGATGAGCCCTGATGAAGTGGACGGGGTTACGGTTGTCTACAAAAATCCCGCTATGGTGGCGGGCTTATCGGATTTACCCTGGCATCGCGATTGCGGATTGGGAGGTCATGCGGTGATGTGCCCGAAGATTATCTGCAGTATTTATTTATATGACGCAACACCAGCAGCCGGGGCATTAAAGTTTTTACCGGGCTCGCATAAGGCTAGCTTTGGTTTTATGGATGCCAACGATAATGCAGCGCCAACTGGTGTGACGGTTGCGGCGAAGGCGGGAGATGTGAGCTTGCACTACAGTGATGTTATGCATTGCGCGCCACCACCTGCACTAGGGAGTCATGAATACCGGATCAGTGTGTTGCTGAATTTTGATCGTGATTTCCAGCATCACCGCGGTCAGCGTCATTACAATGATGTGTTGTTAGGGAGTGAGGACGGCCAGATAGATCATCTGGCGAAAGCCGTGGAGAAGGCCTGATACTGCTGGCTTATGGCGCCGGTGGATCCAGTAACAAATTGAATTCCCGGTACAATTCACCGTCGGCCCAACGAAACTGCAGGATGAAATTTAAATAGGGTTCTTTAATGGGCTGGGGTGAGGATATCGTTAGCAGCCCTAGCTCGTTCACATCAAACCGCAGTTCCTGATACAGCGCGCTGCGGTCAACGCCCATTTGATTGTAAATATCAGCCGGTGCCTGGTTGATCAATAATTCAGCTGGACCAAAATCCTCATGCTTGCGAATAGGCAGTTGAGCATTCAGGGGTTCCCCTAGATTGGATTTGATGGATATCTCACCGAGTTCCAGAGCATGAGTAGTGAGCGCTAAAAGCAGGCTGCTCAGCAGGAGTGTTGTGCGTATTAGTGGGAGCGGCAGTGTGGCTAGCAGTTTCACTGGTGTGTCCTTGGCTGATCAATGAGAGTTGAGTATAGGTCAATATGCTGATGTTGTTAGTCTTTGGAAGATACGCCATTTTACTGGCAAAAACTTTGAATTGGTCGTCATTTATTTGAGTTTGACAACTCCTTGTCGCATCGCGGTGTATCTAAATACGCTAATGACTTTTTATTTAATTTATTGATTTATTTATAAATTATTCGTATATCGGACCCTTATTATTACCGTGATTCGCATCACAGTTCCGACAGTTTATTGGCTATAATTCCGGCCTGATTAGTCAATTAATTGTTGTTTCGGGGTGCTGAGAGTTGCTTGTACAAGCTGGGTATAATGCAGGGGTATGGTCTAAACGATCGTTGCAATTAGGTGCGTTGCTGCTGGTATTGTTGCAGGGTTGTAGTGCGATTGAGGTGCGTGATGAGCCCATGAAGACCGCTACTGATTCCGTTAGTACGAATGAGGTGGTGGTAATGGTAAAGCCGCCGGTTAAAGTCTCGCCAACTTCGGAGCCGCTGCCGCAAAGCGTGGTGCCGACTCAGCAGCCAAAGCCACAATCGTTGGCCATAGTGTTGATTAAGGGCAATGAAAATTACCAGCAAATTGCCAATGCGGTCGCCCAGAGGTTTGCAGGCGAAAGTGAAGTCTTTGAGCTGTCTTCCCCAGCGCCCCAAGCGTCAGAAATTAATCGCTTGAAAAACTCAAAGCATCAGCAAGTGTTGCTAATTGGTGCTGCAGCCGCCCGTTGGGCAGTAGACCTTGAGGATAGACATCGAGTATTTGCGCAAGTCTTTAATCATCAGCAGGAAGGCTTGTTGGAGGCAGGGTTTTCAGGTGTGAGTATGGTGCCTGATGCGGATCAATTGTTTTCGACATGGAAAACGTTAGCGCCAAACTTGACTCATGTCGGCATTATTACCGGCCCGCAAAATGAACAGACTATTGCACAGATTAAATTGGCTGGGCAGCGTTTTGATATTGAGGTTTTACACCGAGAGGCCGCCAATGATAAAGAAATGCTGTATGAATTAAAGCAGTTAAATGAAGAGGTGCAGGGCTATTGGCTATTGCCGGATCATCGCATTTTAAGTCGTCGCACGATGAAGGACTTCATGAGTATCAGTGTCAAGCAGGGCAAGCAGGTCGCACTCTTTAATCAGCAGTTACTGAAGTATGGCGGTTTAATGTACGTGGGTGCAGATCCAGACGATATTGCTCAGCAGGCTATTGTACAGCTATCGACAACCGGGCCTTCATTTAGATTATTAGAAAAAGCAGTAATCGAAATAAATCAACGAGCTGTGGAACAGCTAAATTTAGCCCTGTAGATGCCGGGGCAATTAAACGGATTGAATGAAAGTGACGTATAAGAAATTACAAATAATGTCAGAAAAATTGCGACTTCAAGTTAAAGAAAGCCTACAGGATTTAGTTGGCTGTATTGAAATGAAGTGGGCGCAATTTGGCAGCCGATTACGACAGTCAGAGCTGTTGACACGTAGGCATGGACGAAAGAAATCAGGTAGTTTGGTGCGCCGCTTCCAATTGTTGTTGTTAAGTTGGGGGTGCTGGTGTATATCATGGCGGTAACCGGATTCTGGATCATTTCCAGCAATGCCATTCAAAATACTTTTGAACAGCAAGCTGGGCAATGGATGAATAAACTGGACGAACTCAGTACTCCGCTTTATGTGTCACAAGATATCAATGAATTTACTGCAATAGAAAATTACATTAATAATTATTCGGAAGTATCCTATTTAAAGTTTTATAAAGCTGATGGCGTTGGTGTGCTGGCTGAATATATTGCATCCTCTTCAGCTGACCTTGATGTGCCTGTCTTTAATAAGAGTGTCTTTGATGATTTTACCCGTACCGAGCTAAAAAATGGCCGCGCTATAAGCAATGTGATTACTGTGCAGCATTCGTTGATGCGAATGATTGCGCCGGTCTCGATTGTGTCAATGCGCGCGGATGAAATGCTGGATTTTGATATGGATGACTCTGCTGCTGAGAGCGTGGAAGTCATCGGCTATATTGATATGGGTCTTGATTTTAGTTCACACCAAAGTCATTTGGTGGACAATATTATCAAGGGCAGTTTTTTCTTCGCAATATTGTTTTGTATAGCAGCTGTGATTGGTCGTCAGTTAACTACCAATGCGCTAAAACCACTACTTGATTTACGTGAACCATTAAATCGTCTGGCTCAAGGTGATACTGATGTTTGGGTCAGTAAAAATGGCGATGAAGAAATCGTCGCAATTAGCAATGCGTTAAATGCCACGATTAATGCGATTAAAGGCCGCGATGCAGAGTTACGCCGATTGGCAGATTACGATGCCTTAACCGGTTTAATAAATAAGCGTAGTTTTAATAATTTATTAGAGCAAGAGAAGCAGCGAGTTGTTAAAGAAAAGGATAAAAGCGCGTTATTCTTTATCGATTTGGATCAATTTAAATATGTTAATGACACGTTAGGTCATGCATCTGGCGATCGCTTGCTGGTACAAATTGCTGAGCTGTTAAAAAAGCGTATGCGGACGGATGATGTGGTTTGTCGATTAGGTGGTGATGAATTTGCGGTATTGGCTAAATCAGTTGATAAGTCGGGCGCAATTGAAATTGCTAACTCTATCGTTAAATCTATGTATGATTTTTTGTTTATCGAGCAAGGTAAGACGTTTAATATTTATTGCTCAGTGGGTGCGGCCTTGATAGAAGCAGATAAGCAAAGTGCTGAAGAGGCTTTCTCTAACGCAGATATGGCTTGTTATAACGCCAAATCGCAAGGCCGAAATCGTTTTCATTTGTATGAGGCGCAAGCCAATGATGAAAATAAATTGGATATTGGTTGGTCACATCGTATTGCTGAAGCGTTGGCTAATGATAAATTTGTGCTGCATTACCAGCCTATTGTCGGAGTAGAAGAAGGCGGTATCCCTAGTTATGAGGCGCTGCTGCGGATGATAGGCGAAGAGGGTGAATTGGTACCGCCTAACTTATTTATTCCAGTAGCCGAACGCTTTGGATTAGCTACCGAAATCGACTACTGGGTAATCAGGCACAGTATGAAGGCGTTGGAAGCGTTGAATAATGAAGGTCGCCGAGTTCGGTTTTATGTCAACCTTTCGGGGCAGCTGTTGGTAGACCCTGATTTTGTAAATCGTGTCGTTAGAACATTTAATGAATATGATATAGATGCCTCTCAAGTAGTGTTTGAACTAACCGAGCGGGCCGCAGTGGGTAATATCTATAATGCTTCGCAGAAAATGGTTCGCTTGCAGTCTTATGGCTTCCAGTTTGCAGTGGATGATTTTGGTTCCGGCTTTAGTTCGTTTTCGTATTTGAAAAATATGCCGGTAGAATATGTGAAAATTGAAGGTGAGTTTGTTGAGCGGATATTGGAAGATAAAATTGATCGCGCTCTGGTTAAATCGATGGTGGACATTGCCAAGGCCTGTGGTAAAAAAGTGGTGGCAGAATATGTTGGTGATCAGGAAACCTATGATTTGCTTAAAAGCTACGGTATTGATTATGCACAAGGTTTTTTCATCGCCAAGCCTTCAGCTGATGTTGTCAGGGGAAATACGGATCCAGTTCTACCCGAAAATGTAACAGCGTTGAAAACGCATCAGGGCTGATGGCTTTATTCGAGTTACATCGTTTACTGTACAGATAAAAAAAGAGAAGCCATTGGCTTCTCTTTTTTTGTTTAAAGATGACATTTTTTCATTGTGGTGTGCGCAGCACCATCAGACGAATCTCCGTCATATCTTCAATGGCATAGCGGATGCCTTCGCGGCCAACGCCGCTGTCTTTAACGCCGCCGTAGGGCATATTATCGACCCGCCAGGAGGGAACGTCGCCGATGACAACACCACCTACATCAAGTGTGTCCCAGGCTTTATAGGCTTTGTAGATGTCACGGGTGAAAATTCCAGCTTGAAGACCAAAATCACTATCATTCACGGCAGCAAGTGCCTGATCAAATTCATCAAATACCGATAGTACAACGACTGGGCCAAACGCTTCTTTGGTATTGATGTTGCAATCTGATGGCACGTTTTCCAATACCGTCGCTTCCAGCATGGCGCCGTCTCGCTGGCCGCCGCAAAGAATAGTGGCTCCCTGGGCGCTTGCTTCCTGCACCCAGCTATCGAGTCGTCTCGCCTCGCTTTCTGAAATCATTGGCCCGATAAAGGTGGTTTCATCTTTGGGGTCGCCCATTACCAATGCTTTGGTGGCTTTGACAAAGCGTTGCTTGAATTCATCGTACAGTGAGCTGTGAATCATGATCCGTTGCACACCGATACAGCTTTGCCCCGATTGATAAAATGAACCAAAAATAATTCGCTCCACGGCGTCATCCAGGTCCGTATCGTGGTCGACAATACAGGCGGCATTGCCTCCCAGCTCTAATACCACCGGTTTTTTGCCAGCTCTGGCTTTTAAATCCCAGCCTACATCCGGTGAACCCGTAAAGCTTAATAATTTAAAGCGATCATCAACGGTGAACAAATCGGCGCCATCGCGATGACAGGGTAAAATTGAAAATGCACCAATCGGTAAATTGGTTTCTGCCAGTATTTCGCCGATCATTAAAGCGCCAATCGGCGTACGACTTGCTGGTTTCAGCACGAAGGGGCAGCCGGCAGCAATTGCAGGGGCGACCTTATGAGCGGCCAGGTTTAGCGGAAAGTTAAAAGGAGAAATAAAAGAACAGGGACCAATAGGTACGCGCTTGTACATACCTTGATAGCCTTTGGCTCTGGGGGCGATTTCAAGGTTGAGTACTTCACCGCCAATACGAACGGCTTCTTCGGCGGCAATTTTGAAGGTATCAATCAGGCGCGATACTTCACCCCTGGCGTCCTTGATCGGCTTGCCGGCCTCTATACACAGTGCCATTGCCATTTCTTCAAAGCGTTCTTCAAAACGTTTAACGCAATGGTTAAGCACATTTTGACGTTCGTAAGGAGGAAATTTGGCCATCGCTTCGGTGGCATCTACTGCGGCAGCAATTGCTTGATCAATGGTGGCGGCATCAGCCATTGCTACCTGAGTCGCCACTTCACCCGTATATTTATCAGTCACATCAAGATCATTATTGGCCTGTACTGCCTTGTTGGCTAAGTAGTAGGGGTATTGCGTTTGTAACATAATGATGTCCCGTTTTTAAATGAGTGGTCGCTTAAATGCGCTTACTAAGTTCTCTGATCTCGTCATTGAGAATGCGATCATTCTCAGAATAATCAACAGGGACATCAATTAAATGCACGCCATGTTCAGCTTGGCAGGCCTTAAGCAATGGCAATAAATCTTCTGTTTTTTCTATGCGGTAGCCTTTTGCGCCATAGCTTTCTGCATACTTAACAAAATCGGGGTTGCCGTAGTCCAGACCGTAGTTATCAAAGTTCATATTGGCCTGTTTCCACTTGATCATACCGTAAGCATCATCACGCAGAATGATGATGGTGAGGTGCATGTTTAAACGCACCGCAGTTTCCATTTCCTGAGAATTCATCATAAAGCCGCCATCACCACAGATAGCGGTAACCGCTTTATTTGGAGAGACTAGATGCGCGGCCATGGCTGAAGGCAAGCCGGCCCCCATAGTCGCCAGCGCGTTATCCAGTAGCACGGTATTGGGTTTTTTGGCGCGATAGTTACGGGCAAACCATATTTTATAGACACCATTATCCAAAGCGATGATGCCGTCATCGGGCATGGCTGCTCGAACATCAGCCACCAGACGTTGTGGGTAAACGGGCCAGCGGTCGTCATCAGCGCCTTCCAGGATGTGGGCATCCATATGTGATTTTACTTCCATGAAGTAATTAAAGTTCCAGTGCTGTTGCGCGGTGATGCGCTCTTTCATCTGCCAGATGCTATTAGCAATATCACCTAACACTTCGACTTGCGGGAAATAGACGGGGTCGACTTGGGCGGAATTAAAATTCACATGAATCACTTTGCTGAGTTCATGCATAAAGAACGGCGGTTTTTCAACCACATCGTGCCCCACATTGATAATCAAATCTGCTGCATTAATCGCGCGATGGACGAAGTCACCGTCTGACAAGGTCGTGTTACCTAAAAACAGTTCACTGGTTTCATCGATAACACCTTTACCCATTTGAGTAGTGACAAAGGGGATGCCGGTTTTAGCAACAAATTCCGTGAGCATCTTGCTTGGTAATTTTCTGTTGGCGCCAGCGCCAACCAGAATTAACGGCTGAATAGATTTTTCAATCATTTCTACGGCGTGGCGCACACCTTTTTCTTCGGCAATTGGGCGGCGATGTGTGCTGATATTAACCAGCGCGGTATTGCTGTCTTCATCAGCAATGTCTTCGGGTAATTCCAGATGTGTAGCGCCAGGGCGCTCTTCTTCAGCAAGCCGAAACGCTTCACGTACTTTGGAGGGAATATTGTCGCTACTGACGATCTGGTGGGTAAATTTGGTCAGTGGTCCCATCATGTCGACCACATCGACAATTTGGAACTGGCCTTGCTTGCTTGATTTGACCGGTTTTT
This sequence comes from Oceanicoccus sp. KOV_DT_Chl, assembly GCF_900120175.1. Taxonomy (NCBI): domain Bacteria; kingdom Pseudomonadati; phylum Pseudomonadota; class Gammaproteobacteria; order Cellvibrionales; family Spongiibacteraceae; genus Oceanicoccus; species Oceanicoccus sp. KOV_DT_Chl. The sequence continues at coordinate 57,580 of NZ_FQLF01000007.1, read as the reverse complement.
GTCCGGTAATCATTAGCATCGGCATAGCACCTAGTTGTGCATACGCTGCAGCGGTAACGAAATTTGTCGCCCTGGTCCCAGTGTAGACATGCAGACACCGGCTTTTCCTGTCAAACGGCCATAAGTTGCCGCCATAAAGCCGGCGGCTTGTTCATGACGAGTCAGGATTAGCTTGATTGATGAATGGCGTAACGACTCAAGCATGTCCAGGTTTTCTTCGCCAGGAATACCAAAGATGTATTCAACTCCTTCTGCTTCTAGAGCCTTTACGAAAAGGTCAGATGCTTTCATTGCTTTCTCCTATATGGTGGGGGGGCAGGGCGTGTTGAAAATTTATTGTGTCTTTTTGTATAGACCAGAAAGAGGCTAAACACGAGCGAAAATGGCAAATCTATGGGATCGGGTGCGAGTAGTAAACGTTGAGCTGGTGCTACTGTAGTCAGGGTGTAAATTATTGCTGGAATAGATTTCCTTTCTAATTTAAAAAAACCTATATAAATCAGCGGCATATAGATTTCCGTGGTAGTTCGCATTGTCGTCTCGTAATTTTTGCGCCAAGATAGTGCGAAAATTAATGCCGACCTGTCGAATGTGTCGGATTATTTAACACTGCTGGGTTTGCTTATGATTTACGGGAATATTGACTGATTACTGTCCAGAGTTAGTATCATATATACAGGTTGACGCTTGGGCATAGGAAGTTAATATCGGTTTTTGAATGACTGGTGTAATTACTTGAACTGAATTCGGCGCTATAAGGCGGGTTATTTTTATTTTTAAGTTATATAAATCAATAGTTTAGTGTATTTTTTGGGGCAGTAATTTAAACCGGTAGGCAGGGTAAATTTAGCAGGCAGGGGTGAAAAAATATTTCATATTATATGCTGATAATTATTTGGATAATCAGTATATTGCATTGTTATCAATAAATTTTGCTTCCTAAGTGTAATGTTCCTTGTGAGGGGGTGTCGGTACTTTTTTTGATACGGGTGTAACATTTGGTGGGTACTAATTTGCAGTGGTTATGTCCTATTGATAGGTCATTATGTTTATGGACGACGATATTTTTGACATAAGTCATTACATGTCGTTCTTTAGCAGTCCGATTATTGATAGGTTTGCCTGTAACCTATTGATATTTAAAAATAAATTATTTATTGGCACCAATATTGACTATTAATTCATGTCTTAGAAAGACGGTGCGACGAAAGTTATGTCGCTTAATAATAAAACCTTAAACAATAAAACAAGACGGAAAAAGCCAAACTCATCGTGAGGTGGGGACGGAAAGCCAAGGGTCTTAATCCAGTAATAATGGAAGTTAGTTTACAAGGAAGCGATCAAGATAGCCGGTCACCCTTCGAGTAAACCCTCGAGGATAGTATTATGAAAAAATTAGCATTAGCCACAGCATTAGTAGGTGCATCTGTTGCCGCTCAAGCGGACTACGTTCCATTCATCCTGACTGATTCATTTGTAGCGAACCAGTTCCAGCCAGTTCCTGGTAGCTTGGGCGGCTCTCCTGATTCAGGTTCACTACAGCTTGACTTGGATACTTTCGTATTGTCTGGTTCTGTTGCAATCAGTTCAGTTACTAACGTAACAAACTTTGATTACACTGCAGACTGGTCATTAAGCATGATCACTGGTGCTTTGACTGTTTCTAACCGTAGCTGTACTAATAACCCAGGTGACGTGTTTGGCGCATGTACTACTTTCATGCTTGAGCAAGTTTATGCAACTACTAACGATGCAGGCCCAGGTTCAACTAACTTCACTGTTACTTCTCCTGAGCCAGGTAGCGCAGTAGCAAATGTATACTCCTTCAACTTCCAGGCTGTTGGTGGTCCAGTATCTGAAGTACCAGTACCTGCAGCTGCATGGTTGTTCGGTTCAGCTCTTGTTGGTTTGGCTGGTATCGGTCGTAAGCGTGCTTAATTGATTGCGACCTTCGGGTTGTTAATCGAGAAACGCGAGCCTTGGGCTCGCGTTTTTTTTGTCTGGGTTTTGTGCCTATAAGTGGTTTGTTATGAGTCATGATATTAAAGAGAAGGTACTCAAGAATAATAATGTGCTGGCTATTATCATGGTCTCGATTTATTCCTTCCCGCTACGCTGAGTGAGGGTTTGTCAGCTGCTTCAATAGTTAAATCGGTTTTTCCTTTTTCTATGCGCTTGGTTTGCCGTAATAGTGCCGAAGTGTTTTCCAGGAAATATTTTCTTTATTCCAGGTTGGTGCTTCCGTTGAGTTATATCAAAATTTCAAACCAGGACGATAAAGTTGTCGCAAATTTTTGAGCTATCATGGTTGGCTGTCATGAGGCTGCTAACAATTACATGGTGTTATCCGGAGATGTTTTTTCGCTTTAACCATTATGTTTATAGGCTGGCGGTATTTTGCTGATAACTTAGTTATTTATCAGCTGTGAATGCACTTTTGGGAAGTTTGGTAGCGAGGCAAGTGATAGCGATGAAAAATACCCCCCACCGACAATGAGTCGGGACAAATACTGAGAAATATTCTAGATCTTTACACGTTGAAGTGTCAGGAGGAATATTTAGAATACGTATTGGTGAGGTTTGTGAGTACCGTTAGAGCAATTCAGTTATAGTTTTGCCTATATACAACAGCAATGGGGTGGGTGGCGCATCTGTGCTTCTTCTCTGGATTTACTTTTAGGTTGGTTGGTGGTTATTTTTTTAAAGATATTATTCGTTGGGAAAGACGTGAGGATTTAGAATGAAAGAACAGATGATTGGGTCAATGATGTCTGCGAAGCGGTACGATGAGGCTCTCCGTCTGATCAAGCAAGTTCTACACGAGAAGCCTGAGAATGCCCAGGTTCATTATCAGGCGGGCCATTGTTGTATCATGCTGGGTGATTTGGCTAATGCTTTGGTGTATATGAAGAAAACAGCTGAGCTAGATACGAAGCATATTAATAGTCGACTAAAAGTTGCAGAAATTGCCTACGAGTTAGCGAATGTCGACGAGATGTTTTTTTATCTTGAGCAAGTCGAAGCATTGGAAGAAGGTAATAAGGAGGCACTGGAAGCATTAGGACAAAAGTTTTTTGCCTACCAATTTACTGAAGATTCGCTGCGTTGTTTCCAGAAAGCTTATTTGATCGACCCTGGAAGTGCGCAAGCGTGCTATATGATTGCGGTAAATTTGCAATCGTTAGGTCAGTTTGTAGAGGCGAAAGAATATGCAGAACGTGCCCTGGACATAAATCCGCAATTTGCTGCTTGTTATTATTTGTTAGCCAATATTCGCCGTCATGAAGAAATTGGCGAGCAGGTTTCGGTAATGGAACAGTTGTATAACAGTGATGCGTTTAAAGCGCCTGATCGCTATTTGTTAGGGTTTGCGCTCGGCAAAGTTTTTAGCGATGTAAAAGAGTACGATAAAGCCTTTTCGTATTTTAGTGATGCTAACAATATGCTTCGCAGTATGTCGCCTGATTATAGTGTTGCTGCGCATGAAGCGCTGTTTGGGCGGATAGCGCAGACTTTTACTACTGACTTTATTTCACAGAGACAAGGGGCGGGGGAGGCGGGCATTGGCCCCATTTTTATTGTCGGTTTACCCCGGTCAGGTTCAACGTTGGTAGAGCAAATATTGTCGTGTCATTCTGATGTGTGTTCTGGCGGTGAAATGGGTGTAATGGGAAGTGTTGTAAGCGGTATTGAAAAGCTCTCAGGAAAGCCTATATGTGAGGGGGTTCGGGAGCTTGATGCAGAGACTATTAAGGCCTTGGGGAATCTTTATATTGATAAGTCCAGGGCGTATAACAAAAATCCAGCAGAAATATATATTGTTGACAAAATGCCGAATAATTTTATGTGGCTTGGTTTAATCAAAATCATTCTACCTAATTCAAAATTTATCCATGTGGCTCGTAACCCTGTAGATACTTGTTTTTCTATTTATAAAACAAGCTTTGCAGGTCATTACCCCTATAGCAATAATCTCGAGGAATTAGCAGCTTTCTATGCCTTGTATAATAACTTGATGAAACATTGGCATAACGTATTACCCTATAAAATTTATGATGTCGAGTATGAAGCGCTAATAGAAAATACTGAGGAGGAGGTTAGGGCGCTATTAAACTTCTGTGGCCTTAAGTTTGAAAGTGCTTGTTTGACACCGCATTTGTCGTTGCGTGATGTCAGAACAAATAGCTCTTTGCAAGTAAGGTCTCCTATCTATAAGGGTGCAGTTGAGGGGTGGAAGCCTTTTGCTAATCACATTCAGCCTTTATTGCAGGCTTTTTCGCAGTAGAAGCAGTCCTGTGAGTATTTTTTTGATAAAAATTGAGCTGTGATTAAACAATGAATAAAAGAAAAAGCATCCAGAAAAAGAAGAAGTCAGCAAAATCCACCAAGCAATATGAGATAGGTAATTCCCTTGCTCGTTCAGGGGATATCAACGGTGCAATGAATGCATTTACACTGGCGCAAAAGATAGACCCTGAGAATGGCTTGCCGTATTTTGGTATGGCAAACATATATTTTGCTAATGGTAAGGTATCAGAAACGCTTGCATGCTTGCATAAGGCTATGCATTTCATGCCGGATCATGCCCAAAGTTATAGCCTGTTTTCAACGGTTATTGAAAGTATTCAGTTTGATCGTTATATACCTCAGTTAGAAGAAATGTACCTGCAGTGCTTTAAGACAAAGTATATAAATCATCGCCCGTTAGCTGTAGGTGCAGTAGCACAAATAATCCAGAAGCCTGGCTTTAGGCCTGTTTTCGATGCTATGGCCTCTGCTTCAAAAGAGGAAGAGTTAGTAAGGCAGATTTTTGAAAGCAAGAAATTTGGTGTGGTTTTATCTGATCCATTATTTCTTTCATTGATTAAGAGCACCGCTGTGCCGAATCGTTTGCTTGAAACAGTGTTGACATCATTGCGGCGATCCTTGTTGCTGTATGTTGATGATAAAGGCTCGGCTGATCTTGCTGATATGACGTTATTTATTTCTGCGTTAACAGAGCAGAATTTTATTAATGAGTATATCTATGGAGAATCAATAAGAGAGCGTGAGGCATTAGTTCGGCTGGAGCAAAAAATTAAGGGAGGGTTGTCGGAAGGAACTGTTGATTGGGTGGTGGTTGCATTGTTGGCTTCTTACCAGCCTTTATTTAAGTATGATTTTTCTATGGAGCTAGTCAAATTGCTCGGGGCGGACGAAGAGGTTCATTGGGTTTCTCTTGTTAAGGATCAGGTCTTGGATCCATTAGAGGAAATTCGAATTAAGCAAGAGATTGGCGCGCTTGACGATATTGATGATGAGGTCACCAAGGCGGTAAAAGAGCAGTACGAAGAGTTACCTTTTCCACGGTGGAAGACAGTTACCGAATATAACCAGGTGTCAGTTAAAAAGTTTTTAAAAGTTCATTTCCCTCATGTTGAGATAGTAGGGGATGTCAATGTATCAAAACCGTCAATATTAATCGCTGGTTGTGGAACAGGTTTGCAGGCTGATTTGTGCGAAAAAAGATTTAATCATAGCTCGATTACGGCTATTGATTTGTCGGCATCGAGCCTGGCTTACGCTGTCCGTAAGGCTGGTGAGGAAGGAAACAGGGCGATTGAATTTATCAATTACAATATCCTTGAGCTTTCAAAATTTAATAGGCAGTTTGATTACGTGGAGTGCTTCGGTGTTTTGCATCATGTCAGCGATCCTGACCTTGGGCTTCAAAATTTACTTTCGGTTGTTAAACCTAACGGTTTTCTTATGCTAGGTCTCTATAGTAAGTTTGCGCGAGAAGCAGTCAGGGATAGTTGGCAGTTCATAAAGTCAGAAGGTTTTTCATCTACTCTTGAGGGCATGAGGGCGTGCCGGGAGGCTGTTTTTAGTCTTGATGATCAGCACCCGGTAAAAAAAATATCATCACCGGGTTCTGCTTTTTGGAGTACGTCTGATGTAAGGGATTTGATTTTTCATGAAAATGAATTTCAATATGATCTATTAGAAGTCAAAGCACTGCTTGAAAAGTATCAATTAGAATTTCTTGGGCTGCTTGATGTGCCTCCTGCTAAAAAGGCTGAATATTTGCGCGCTTTTCCTTCAGATCCCAATGCTACTTCGCTGGAAAATTGGCATCATTTCGAACAAAGAAACCCAGGCATGTTTGGTGCATGCTATAAATTTTGGGTGCGAAAATTAGTATAGTTAGTTGAAGAGATATTGTTGCAACTAATGCGATAGAGTGGGGTTGTTATGCTATGCAGTGTTCTTTTCTAAGTGGCTAAGAATAGAGTGTATGTAATATCCGGAAAGTGATTTTCTCATCAAATAGGGGCTGTCCATCCTCCTTCCTTGCAGGGCTAAATATTATCAGTATTTATTTCTTATCCAGTACCCCTCCTTCTTTTTTGTTTCTGGAAAATATCCTGCTGCAAGCTGTTGAATGATTGTTAGTTCTAGCTTGATAAAATGGCTAAAAATATGGGATAAAAAAACCGCCAGTTGCTGATCCATTCTGGCGGTTTGTTGTGGTTTTTTATAGATGCTAGTTATTAGACAGGTATCTTAATAGCATGAACATTTTTTCAAAACTTAGCGTCTTGCAGTACTGTCGTCCTGCTGCAGCGCCGTAAAGTTCAGGGTTGTTCTCCGCAAAGAATGCGGGTGCTGTGATTGTTACCGTTCGGGTGGCATCGTCTATGTCAACTGTTGGGACTGCCGTGGGATCAATGATGAAGTCAGGGCCTGTTGAAAACTGAAGGTCGTCTGTAAAGTTGAACGTCCATGACAGGAAGTTTGCATCGTCACCTAGTAAAAACGTTGCATAATAGGCGGTAAACATGTGCATGTCTTTACATTGGCCTTGCTCTTTGAAAGGTTGTATTTGAAGTTCATCAATAACTCGATCCTGAGTGATCCCTTTGCATTGAATGCTGCCGTCAACAATTGGTGGAAGATCTAAGTCAGTTGCGTTTCCGCTTTGTCCAATATAGCTTTTCACCTGAAACTGTGTTGAGCCGCCTGGGGTTAGAGTTGGCTGAGAAGACACAAAGCTACTTAAAGAGTCGGTATACTCAACAGCGGTATCATTCAATATTTGGCCCATGGTGTAGCTTGCAGCGTTATGCTGAGTCCATTTACAGCCTGTTATATTGGTCATCTTATCCATCAGGAATGCGTATGGATGCAATGTGTTTGTTGAGTTGGCTGCTACACGTGCTGCAAGGTGTCTAATTGAAGCGGAGGTAAGTTCAAGTTGCTTGTATTTCGGAATATCTGCGACACCGTCTCCTCCTTGGTCCCCATAGTGCCCAAAGTTAGCATGGTTACCGCCGCGAACTTCGGCAAAAATTGTTTTACCGGCAGGAAGTTGAGCGGCTGCACCGGTTACTTCTGCTGGGGTTGCCAATAAGTCATTTTCTGCATAAACAGACACAACCTGGATGGCTTCTGAGCTAAGGTCGTCTACCACATCAGGAAAGCTGGCCAGTAGTGCAAGGCCGGAAATGGTACCAGGATTATCAAGGATGTATTTTGAAGCTGCAACACCGCCAAGGCTATGTCCGCCAATAAGCCAGTTTTGTACTGCGCCATTTTCAGGTAAATTCATAATAGCCTGGATGGGGGCGGGGTCTTGGTTTACAAGGATGGTGGTATGAATACCATTCTTTGCGAGCTCCTGAGCTAAAGGTGCATAGGCTTCCGGTAATATCGAAGCGCCAGGAATAAAAATAAAGTTTGAGTCGCCTCTGTTGCCTAGCGGCATAAAGCTTATGTAGTCAGTGTCCTCGGTAACGTCCACCTCGCTTGTGTCTTCCAGAGCTACGCAGGCTTCAGTTTCAAGGCCCAATTCTTCGCAGGGAGTAGGTTCTGGTTCCGTATCACATATTCCTCCGGGTGTTGGATAGTAGTCGCCCTTAATGATGGCGGCGCATACGCCAGACAATGTATTACATTGGGATTCGTCTTTATTAAGATCTTCAGAGTTGATGTTTATTTTTTCGTCAGCTGTTGCGCTATCTTCAACACATACGGCGGCCTCATTGGGCAGGTTGCAAGTGCCTCCAAGGGAGAAAGAGTAGGTATAGCTAGCTGAAAATAAAGTGGCGCAATCATTTGCCGCTGTCGTAGCGTCCCAGTTGTCCCCTGAGTAAACGATACAGTCGCTCGTGCCTGCATACGGGTTTGAAAAATTACAAACGCCGACGCCAGTCGTGTCCGGCCATAATGCATGGCTGTTTGTACTGAAGATGATGGTGGCCGCAGCAGCGATCCACGGTGATATGGAAAACTTTTTCATTGCTTGAATCTCCAAATTTATTATTGGGCCCCATTCTGTTTCTGTTATTTATGGGTCTTTGTAGCGACACATTATTATCATTTGATAGATATGAATCGACCAAGATCGCGATGCTGGACGCTTTTATGATAATTAATTTATTTGGGCTGGCTTGGTGTCAATTTATAGGCGTTTTGCTTGGTGTTTTTCCGTCACAATATTGCCGTGATGGCAGTGTGACGGCTGTCTTAATAGTGTTCTTGATTGTATGGCCGGTAATAGTACTTACTGCTAATTGATGGAATTCATGTAAGAATCTTCATTCAACTAATGTCCAAATAATTATAAATGTCGTTTATACCCGTTTACTTATTTCTATTTCTTTTGTCTGGCTTCAGTCTTTTACTGGGGTTGTTCGTACTTTCTTTAAAGCGTAGTTATGCTTTGGCTGCCTTCTTTTTCTGTAATGCCATACATGCTGGTATGAGAGGTATGAGGGATGTTATAGCGCCTGAGTTAGTCGATTATAGTGTCACATTTAACTTTCTTTATGGTTTTTTGTTTTTTTTTACTATTCAGGAATTACTGCAGCAGGGGTTTAAATACAGGCTTAGGCATCTCGCGCATTTATTACCTTTTGTTTTAATATTTACACTTAAGTATTTAGGCTATATCGGTATTGCTGAAATTGGTTTGGCCAGCTGTATTGTCCTGATTGCCTATGTGTTCGCCTGCTATAGTAGGCTGAATAATTACCGTAAGTTGACCGAAGTCAATCGTGCTACTGCCTTGCCGCAGGTGGTTGTAGGGTTGTATAGGGCGGTCCACATCATTTCAGCTATTGTTTTATTTCAGACTATCCGAATTGTTGTTGCAACCTATGTAGATGCGGATGTCACCTACATATTTGATTTTATATTTGCATTTGTGACAAGTGTGTTGTTTGGTTTTTTTGTATTTATTGGCTTGAAGTCGTCTGGAAACATTCCTGACTTTGATGACGATGAGGCTAAGCTTTTAATTGATATTAAAGATAAGGATGTTTTAAGTGGTATTAATGCTGATAGGGGAGGGCGGCGAAGCTCGAAGCTTATGTGCTCGAGTTCAAGCCATTTCTTAACCCTGCAATAACAGTAAAGCAGCTGGCTCTTGATTTGGGTACCTCACCAAGATACTTGTCAGAAATTATTAACGATCATTATGGTATTAGTTTTTCAGAATATATTAATCGTGCAAGAGTTAAAGAAGCTAAACGTTTGATGTCGCTTGCCGAGTTTAGTAACCAGTCGCTATTAGATATTGCTCTTGATTCGGGTTTTAATTCAAAGTCGTCGTTTAATTTGATGTTTAAGAGATATTCCTCTGTTACGCCTTCGGAATATAGGAAGGCAGTTAAAAAAGCAGTCCATCCATCGTAAGTTAAAACGTTCCGATCACGCTGCTTGTATGCAGCTCGTGTCCCTGTAGCGATTATGCCTCTATAGGCGTTGGCATTCCCTAAGCTGAGGTTGGGGCATTTACTCGCATGCTTAAGTGATATTTGGGGCAGCGCCCGCTGCCAGGATCGTCAGGCCTTCCGACGTGTTTGCTCACTCGTTCATTTGCGATTTGTTTGCGTTCTTGCAGGTTCTTTTAGCGCTCATTTTATGTGACGCGTGTCTCTATTTTGTGTTTATTTTTGCCTTGTTGGCTTGTCGCAATTTTGTGGTAATAGAGGGCAAAATAGTGCCTGTGGGTAGTATTAAATAAAATATCGGCTCCTTATGTTAATTGTTATAACATTATGTTAACTTGGTCGAATAATTCAAATTATAAGTAATATGGTGGGTAGTCATGTTCAATCTCCGTAGAGTGCTTCTTGGCCTAATTGTGTCGATGATGGTTTCCATTTTGTCGGCCTGTAGTGGGGGGTCAAGCGATAGTGCTGACCCTATTCAAGAGGATCCTGATGAGGTAGTTATTAATGGGCGGCTGTTAAGGGGCCTTTAGCAGATGCATTGGTTGACATATACCTAATAGATACTTCCCATCCAGAGTTGAAGGGTGACTTGATTGCTTCCGGTACAACCACTGATCAGGCCCGGCTTTCAGGTATCACTATCAATTCACGCAGATTGGATAGTGCTTTCCTTATGGAGGTGAGTGGTGGTACTGACTTAACATCAGGTAGTGCGCCGCTGATATCTCCTCTCAGAACCATTGTACCCGCTGATGTATTTGTTTCAGGTAGTCAGGTTTTTGCAACGCCGTTAACGACCTTTGCTTTGGATATCGCTGTTGAGATTGCTGATGCCAATAACGATGGCGATGTGACAATTGAAGAGCTGCTTGGAGACGGTGAGGGCGCTAGTAGTGCTATCGATCGCGCAGTTACTTCTCTTAAGGCCAGTTTCGGCTTTGGCTTGCTTGGCGACGATTTGGATATTTTCACTACATCGCCAATTTTTGATGGTAGTGCCGGTCAGATTGATACATTTAACTACCGAGTCGCATTAGAGGCCTTTTCCGCCATAATCGTTGATCTTGGTGATCAGGGTGGCAGCACTAACTCCAGGCAATTGCTCATTGATTTGGCGGCCGATCTATCCGATGGCGATATTAATGGCTCAACGCCTGGCAGGACATTGACTGCGCTACAGGGTATTGCTGATATAAGGGCGGTGGTAACTCAAAACCCTAATAACTTACTGGTGCCTGGCGCTAGCACCAGCATAGGCGACATCAAGCAACTTCTAATCCTGGAGGCTGGTTCTCTTTCACCGAATACTGTCGTTGATAATAGTTTAACAATTTCATCACTTAGGGTTGTTATACCCGGCTTGGACTCAGATGGTGATGGGGTAATTGATAGCGAAGATGCTTGCCCGAGTAATATTAACGAACAAATTAATTCTGATGCCGATGCGTTTTGTGATGGCGAAGATCTATTTATTTTTGATAGCTCAGAGTGGGCGGATTCTGATAGCGACGGTGTTGGCAATAACGGTGACATGTGTGATTTGGATTCAGGCACCAATTTTACTTATGGGTCGGTTGATAGTGATGGTGATGGCTTTTGTGCCTTGTTGGCTGCTGATAGCTACGCCATTAACCTCGGCATAGATTATGACGATGGAGACGCTGGTATTAACAGTGTATGTTTTGATGATTCAGTTTCAGAACAGGATAAAGTTGTATTTGGTTGCTTGGCTGACCTGGATGAAGATGGCATAGCGGATATCTCAGATAACTGTATCGCTGTTGCAAATTTTAACGGCCAAAATGACGATCTTGATGGCGATGATTTAGGGGATGTTTGTGATCCTGATATTGACGGTGACGGTGCGACTAATGGCGTTGTAACGAATGGAATCCCTGTGGATCAAAACTTTCCAAATGGTGGTGATGATGATTACCCGTTTGATGCGAGTATATCGTTAAATTGTGGTGGCTATGAAAGTACAGCAGGTACCTGTTATGTATTAACCTCCTTTGAGAGTGAGAACACTCTTGCCCCAAGAGCTGATGGTGCAGTGGATGTGGTTGGTGGCCTTGTAACAACTAATGGCAATGTATTTACCGGTGCTATCGATATACATGTTGCTGCAGCGGTTACTGCAAGTAATTATGCTGTTAATGCGGACTATCTGGCAGATTGGGTTGCTAATGTGTCCGCCGATACGTTGGTCATTAGTAATGTTGTTTGTACCGAGAACTTTACAGATCCTTTAGGTCTTGGATCCACTTCTGGTGGTGTGTTCCAGAGTTGTTTGTCATCTGGTGCAAGTAATGATTTGATTCCTGCGGGTACCCTTACTGCAACAGGCCCGCAAACCTACCGGGTTTCTGTTGAGCTAATTGGGGGTGATTTGTTAATTACCTATATTTCAAATAATTCAGTTAGTGGCAAATATTATTTAACTTTTGAGCCGCAGTAATCATTAGGGGACGGCTAGCAATGGCTGTCCCAATCATTTGGTTTTTACAATAATAATTTTTGTGCGCGATACCTGGTTTATATTCTGGATAAAGTGCATTCATATTGAATACAAAATTAGTACCATTTGGGGTGGATTAATGTCTAACAATAAAATTTTATCTATGGGTTTGGTTTTATCAGGATTCATAGCTATGCCAACCTATGCGCAAATTGAAGAGGTTGTCGTTACTGCCCGAAAATCGGCAGAATCACTGCAAGAAGTTCCTTTAGCAATCACCCCTTTTAGTGCGGAGCAGATGGAGCGTCGTGATTTTGTCAATCTCGAAGATGTTGCTGGTGGCACCGTTGGCTTAACCTACAGTGGTGGATCTAGTTCTGGTTATCAGGAGAGTCCAACTATTCGTGGCTTACGTCAGGGTTTTTTGCAGGATCGGGTTCAAAACGTCGCGGTGTTTCTTGATGGTATTTATTTATCACGTCAAAGCATGGCGAACATGGGCATGGTTGATATGGAGCGTATCGAGGTTGTAAAGGGGCCGCAAAACTCTCTTTATGGCCGAAATGCATTTGCTGGCGCGATTAACTATGTCACTAAAAAACCGCAAGAAGAGCTTGAGGCGTATTTTTCGACAACACTGGGTGAGGACGGCAGGGAAGATTTTAAGTACTCAGTAACCGGCCCATTGGCTGAGGGGTTTTACTGGGGCGATTCACCATCGGTAGTAGTGAATATGATGGTCATACTAAAAATGCACACCCCAATGCGACAATAGACCCTGCTGGATTCAGTGATGGTGGTAAAGATGGGATGCTTGGTGGGCGTGAGGATCTAACCTACAACTTCGGTCTAACCTGGTTGCCATCAGATGGCATGCAAGTTGACTTGGGTTATTACAATACTGACCTTAAGCGGGAGAGCCAGCCGGTATATATTATTAATGGTGTTCGCGAAGTGGCAAAATTCCAGGCGACTCCCTTTAGTGATATGAACTTTAATGAAGTGACTCTTTCGACACTCTCTTATGATCAGGGTGGACCGTTTTCTTTGAGTAAGGGTAATACTTTGTGGAGGGGGCGTATTCCTCTGGATCCTGGTCAGGGGGCGTGGGTGGGCTCCATCGATGCTAATGGCGATCCAGTGTTAGATTGGGGTTACGGGGCCGGTCAAACGGCTGAAGATCCGCGTGTTTTGGGTCAGAGTGATCCAAGGGGCTTTGGTTTTAAGGCTCAAACTGAAATCTATTCCTTGGGCTTTGCCTGGGATATTAATGATGTATGGTCTGCAAAATATAACTATGGCTATATCAATCACGATGGTATTCAGCAGGGGCCAGCTGATAGGGATGTTTTATTTGGTTCGAACCTTGTTGACTTGAATAATGATGGTTCGGATCGAGCTGATGCTTATATGCAAACTAATGGCGTGAGTTCACGACCAATTATCGAGTTATTTACTGAGTCCCATGAAGTGCGTTTTGAGTGGGCGGCTAGTGAAGCTTTACAAGTTAATTTTGGTGGTTTTTATTCACGAGTTGATGATGAGCAATATGATCGCACCAACTATGCGCCTATTTGTACTACTCCGGATCGCTTGCTAGATCAGGATCAGGATCCGACTGAGGCTTGTTATGTGCCCATCAATGAGTTGAACTATTTATCTCCGTTAAATCAGGTTGAGAAGGTGGGTATTTATGACATCTTTGCTAATGTTTGGAGTGGTAACAAAGGAAATTGGACGCATTACGATGATAAAATAACGTCAGCTTTTGCTTCAATTCAATATGATATTACTTCGGATGTCACTATTTTGGTGGAAGGGCGTTATACCAAAGAAGATAAGTCGGTTGAGCGTTTTAGCGATGATCTGGCTATTCGCGCAGGTGAAACTGCTTCAGGTTTTGGCTCAGTTACTGGCTTGATTGAGATTGATTCATCGGTTTGTGCGCCTAGTGATAATGATAACCCTAACTGTATTCCTTCAGAGGATCAGCGTAATTTCTATTATTTTACCCCCAAGGTAAATATCGATTGGCGTATCACAGAAGATAATTTTATTTATGCTTATGCGGCTAACGGCTTGAAAGCCGGTGGTTTTAATAATACCTCTGTTCGCCGGCAATCTACTTTTAATGCTGAAGAAAACTGGACCTATGAAATTGGAAGTAAAAATACGCTATTAGATGGTTTTTTACAGTTGAATGCCGCGGTTTATCTTATTGATTGGACGGATCTTGTTGGTGGTCAGGCGCCAATTACAGATGGTGGTTTCCAGAGCCCAAATGCCAATACTGCTCAAGCAAATATTGGTGATGTTGAAAACTATGGTATGGAGATTGACGGCCGGTTTATTATTAATGATAGCTGGGAAATTGATTTTGGTGCCGCGTATACCAATCCTAGATATAAAGATGGTGTGAAGTATGATGCCGCAAAACGGTATTATCATTTTGAGTGTACTGAGCAACATCTTAAGGATGATAGAAATGCGGATGGGTCATCTATTGGTGGTAACTTTAACTCCTATATAGATCCTGGTGAGCTTTGTGGTAATGATGACATTGGTGGCAATGATCTTTCCAAGGTGTCTAAACAGCAATATAACTGGGGTGTAAACTACAATACGATGGTTGGCGATTGGGATGTTAGTTTTCGCTTGGATGGTAATTATCAGTCTCGTCAGTGGGTTGACTTGTTAAATCAAGCCTACATTCCATCTCGTACTATTTGGAATGCGAATCTGAATGTATTTTCAGGTCCTTGGGAAGTGACTGTTTGGGGTAAGAATATATTTGATAAAGAGTATGTCTCAGGAACTTTTACTCTGGCGTTATTTAATAAATATATTGTTAGCTATGGCGCTCCGGCAACTTTTGGTACAACAATAAAATATAACTTCTAATGTTGTTGGATGTTTAAATCATCGATATCGAGTTATTGATGATTTAATCCAGAAGGCTCTGCATTAACTATGCGGGGCCTTTTTTGTGGCTGTATATTGAGTAAAATGACTTGTACTTGGGTTGATCGTGTTGGCTTGGTGTTATATCTAATGATTCTCTAGCTGGGGGGGGATATTTTTCACTGGGAAGTAGATGATTCTTTTTGAGGGTTTGCCCAGGCGGGTCTAGAGTAGTCGAGTGGGGGCTGGGTTTTTATGGGGTGCTATTTTTGCTGATGAGAAATTTTAAAGATATAAAAAACGGGCTTTAAATAAAGCCCGTTTTATGTGTTTGCATGGTGTAATTAACAAAGCGTAAGTGATTTTTAGATAAAAGGCGTTGTCTTCTATCGCTTGCTAATTTCTACAAAATTCCGCTCAGTAGGTCCAGTATACAGCTGACGCGGACGGCCAATCTTATACGGGTTACTAATCATTTCATTCCAGTGCGCAATCCAGCCAGGGGTGCGACCCAGTACGAAAATAACTGTAAACATACTGGTTGGAATACCCATGGCTTTGAGGATGATGCCGGAGTAGAAGTCTACGTTGGGGTAGAGTTTTTTCTCGATGAAGTATTCATCTTCAAGTGCAATTTGTTCCAGGCGCTTGGCGATCGCTAATAGTGGATCATTTTCCAGGCCGAGTTCAGCCAACACTTCATCGGCGGTTTCTTTCATTACTTTGGCGCGTGGGTCAAAGTTTTTGTAAACGCGGTGGCCAAAACCCATTAAGCGGAATGGGTCATTTTTGTCTTTGGCTTTGGCAACGAATTCATCAATACGTGAAACGTCCCCAATTTCTTCCAGCATGGTTAATACCGCTTCGTTGGCGCCGCCATGAGAAGGGCCCCATAGAGCAGAAATACCGGCAGCAATAGCGGCGAAGGGATTAGTGCCGGTTGAACCTGCCAAGCGTACTGTCGACGTTGAGGCGTTTTGCTCGTGGTCAGCGTGCAGGATAAAGATTTTATCCATGGCTTTAGATAGGGTTGGGCTAATTTTGTATTCTTCGCAAGGGGTAGAAAACATCATGTTGAGAAAGTTTTCAGCGTAGTTAAGGTCATTGCGGGGGTAAACAAAAGGCTGGCCAGTCGAATACTTGAAAGCCATGGCTGCTAGTGTCGGCATTTTTGCGATCAGTCTAATCGCGGAAATGTTGCGATGTTTTTCGTTATTGATATCCAGTGAGTCGTGGTAGAAGGCAGATAGTGCGCCAACCACGCCACAGAGAATGGCCATTGGGTGGGCATCACGACGGAAGCCTTTGAAGAAAGAGTTCATTTGATCATGCACCATGGTATGGATGGTGATGCGATTAACGAATTCTTCTTTTTCGGCAGCGGTGGGTAATTCGCCGTGCCAGAGTAGCCAGCAGGTTTCCAGGAAGTCGGATTCTTCAGCGAGTTGCTTGATGGGGTAGCCAGCGTGAAGTAGCACGCCTTTGCCGCCATCAATATAAGTAATTTTGGATTCGCAGGCCGCTGTGGATACAAAGCCTGGGTCATACGTAAACATGCCCTGTCCGGTGAGTGCGCCTACATCAACCACATCGGGGCCGATAGTGCCGGAGTAAATCGGGAGGTCTATGGCGTCTTTGCCGGGTATGGTCAGAGTCGCTTTCTTGTCGGACATGTAGTGCTCCTAAACGTAGTTTTTAAATCGAGAGGGTAGCGATTATGCGGTTGCTACTTGTTCTGCATATTGGCGTTGTACATAGTGGGCTTTTTGTAGCGTTTTCTATGTTAATTGCTAGCCGAAGGGCACCAACTATAGAGTTTTGCCGCAATTTGTCAATGGTGAGTTTCCCTTTGGGATCAGTAAATTAAGAGCTAATCCGGGTAAATGACTATTGGATTTGGGCCCGTTTGAAATAGTTTGGATTGGGGGCCGGTAAAGTGATTGTGTGTCCCTGTTATGCGGCTTGAATTTGGTGCACAGGGCTTCGTTTTGGGGCGCGCTTAGGAGTTTAAAGTGAGTCGCCGGATTTATCGGATTTAGCATCGGTGTATTAGTTGTATCGTTTGTATTTCCTAATCTATGTGCCTATAATTCGCCGCGAATTTAAAGTCGTTGCTAAGTCTTTCGTAGATATAGGGTTTTTGCTCTTTCTCAATTGATTTGGCAGCTATGCGACTGCAATCAAACTGTTTCTCTGACCTTAACTGCTGTGGCTTTTTTCTTGTTATTGAAAGTATAAAAGTGACAGCCCGACAAGTGTGATAAAACCGTGACTGATAAACGACCTGTAAATCTAGATCTTGGCACTATTGATCTGCCATTACCTGCGCTTGCTTCTATTACTCACCGTATTTCCGGTGTGATTTTAGTTGCTGGTGCTGCCATTCTGCTTTGGCTCCTGGACGAATCCCTGGCTAGCGAAGAGGGCTTTAATGCCGTTATGTCGCTGGGAGATTCGGTTTTCTTCAAATTAATTGTGTGGGGTGTACTCGCTGCGTTGATCTATCACAGTGTGGCTGGCGTGAAACACTTGATCATGGACATGGGGTTTGGTGAGACACTTGAAGGCGGCATTTCCATGGCCAAGATGGTATTCGGCATTTCGGCTGTCTTAATTATTATGGTGGGGGCGCTGATATGGTAACGCAAGTAACAAATTTTGGCCGTAGTGGTTTATCTGATTGGGTGGTACAGCGAGTTTCCGGTGTAATTTTGCTGGCATACACCATTGTTATTGCTGTGGTTTTATTGTGGTGTTCTCCAGACTATGCAGCTTGGAAGGGTTTGTTTGACCAAACCTGGATGAAGGTATTTAGTGTGGCGGCAATTCTGTCTGTAGCAGCCCATGCATGGATTGGTTTGTGGTGTGTTTCTACCGATTATCTGGTTAAGCATGTTTTGACAATTAAATTAGGGCCTGCTGTAGGTGCTAAAGCTAATGTGCTGCGTTGGGCTTTTCAAGCCGCCAGCGCGATTGTCCTTTTCACATATGTTGTCTGGGGCATCCAGATTCTGTGGGGTTAAGTAAGAATGACTATTAGAACTATTTCTTTTGACGGTGTAATCGTCGGCGGTGGCGGTGCAGGTATGCGCGCGGCATTGCAATTGTCCCAGTCGGGTTATAAAACAGCAGTTATCTCGAAAGTATTCCCAACACGTTCTCATACGGTATCTGCGCAAGGTGGTATTACTTGTGCAATCGCTAGTGATGACCCCAATGACGATTGGCGTTGGCATATGTATGACACGGTGAAAGGTTCTGATTATATCGGTGACCAGGATGCGATTGAGTATATGTGTAATGTCGGTCCTGAAGCGGTGTTTGAATTGGATCACATGGGTCTGCCGTTTTCACGTACTGAAGAGGGTCGTATTTATCAGCGCCCCTTTGGTGGCCAGTCGAAAAATTTTGGTGAGGGCGGTCAAGCGGCCCGTACTTGTGCAGCAGCAGACCGTACTGGCCATGCCTTATTGCACACCCTGTATCAGGGCAATTTGAAGAACGAAACGGTTTTCTTTAACGAGTGGTATGCAACAGACCTGGTTAAAAACGAGGACGGTGATGTCACTGGTGTTATTGCTATTTGTATTGAGACCGGTGAAGTCGTTCATATCAAATCGAAAGCGACTGTTTTAGCGACTGGCGGCGCTGGGCGTATTTATGCGTCTACCACCAATGCTCACATCAACACCGGTGACGGCATCGGTATGGCCTTGCGTGCCGGTGTGCCAGTTCAGGATATAGAAATGTGGCAGTTTCACCCCACTGGTATTGCGGGTGCAGGTGTACTGGTAACCGAAGGTTGTCGTGGTGAAGGTGGCTATCTGGTGAATAAAGATGGCGAGCGTTTTATGGAGCGTTATGCACCAAACGCAAAAGATTTGGCGGGTCGCGATGTGGTAGCGCGTTCGATGACGCTGGAAATTATTGAAGGTCGTGGCTGTGGGCCCAATGGTGATCACGTTTACTTGAAGCTCGATCATTTGGGTGAAGAGGTGTTGGAAAGCCGTTTGCCGGGCATTTGTGAGCTGTCACGTACCTTTGCTCACGCTGATCCTGTTAAAGAGCCAGTGCCAGTAGTTCCTACTTGTCATTATATGATGGGTGGTATTCCCACTAATATTAATGGTCAGGCGCTAACGGTCGATGCGGAAGGCAACGATAAAGTCATTAACGGACTTTATGCTTGCGGCGAAGTGGCATGTGTTTCTGTTCATGGTGCCAACCGTTTGGGTGGTAACTCACTGTTGGATTTGGTGGTCTTTGGTCGTGCTTCCGGATTGCATATTGAGAAGTCATTACGTGCCGGTATTGAAATGAAAGATGCTACCGATGCAGAAATTGAAGCAGCCGCATCCCGTTTAACCGCGTTGAATAATACCACGGGTGGCGAAAGTGTTGCCGCGTTGCGCGCAGAGTTGCAAAACATTATGCAGAATCACTTTGGCGTATTCCGTCGAGGTGACTTTATGCAAGAAGGTATTAAGAAGCTTGCTGAGTTGCGCCCACGTATTGAAAATGCTTACCTTGAAGATAAAAGTAATGCATACAATACTGCACGCATCGAAGCGTTGGAATTGCACAACCTGTTTGAGGTTGCTGAAGCAACGGCCATTGCTGCTGAAGAGCGCAAAGAAAGTCGTGGTGCGCATGCCCGTGAAGATTTTGAAGATCGTGATGACGAGAATTGGTTATGCCATTCGATTTACTTTCCGGTCGATAAAAGCGTAGGCAAGCGTGCGGTTAACTTTAAGCCTAAAACGGTCGACACATTTCAGCCTAAAGTGCGTACCTATTAAGGTTAAGGGGATAGAAAATAATGTTGAAAGTAAGTATTTATCGTTATAACCCGGAAACCGATGCCGAGCCTTACATGCAAGACGTCGAGGTTGATACCGGTGGTAAGGATCTGATGGTATTGGATGTGCTGGAGCTGATTAAGGCTCAGGATACCACTGTAGTTTACCGTCGTTCTTGTCGCGAAGGTGTTTGTGGCTCAGATGGCATGAACATCAACGGCAAAAATGGTTTGGCTTGTATTATGCCGCTATCTGAAGCGATGAAGGGCGGTAATCAACTGGTACTGCGCCCATTGCCCGGCTTGCCAGTGATCCGCGACCTGGTTGTTGATATGAGCTTGTTCTACAAGCAATATGAAAAGGTTAAGCCTTATCTGATCAATGATACTCCAGCACCCGCCATTGAGCGGTTACAGTCTCCAGCAGAGCGCGAAAAGCTGGATGGTCTTTACGAGTGTATTCTCTGCGCCTGTTGCTCTACTGCTTGCCCGTCGTTCTGGTGGAATCCCGATCGGTTTATTGGTCCCTCTGGTTTATTGCAGGCTTACCGCTTTTTGGCGGACAGTCGTGATACAGCCACTGAGCAGCGCTTAGCCGAACTGGATGACCCCTTTAGTGTCTTTCGCTGTCATGGCATTCAAAACTGCGTGAGTGTATGCCCTAAGGGCTTGAACCCTACCAAGGCAATCGGGCATATTCGCAATATGCTATTAAGCACTGCCACGTAGGCTAAACCCCCAACTTCCCGCTATCTGCCCTGATGGCGAGAAGCAATAAAAAACGGCCAAAAGCCTGGTTTTTTATTTAGGAATGCAGCGTAAGTGTAGGATTCAACTACACTTATGCTGATTTCCGTCTATTTGAATAACACTTTGTTTAGATGATTACAAAGTTCAAATACGGATATGGCACTGGCCCTTACCGGTGCTTTTTATTTAACTGCTATATCCAACACGTTAATGGGCCTTTACGTTACCCGCGAAAGGTCTGCTGACAGGGAATTAACCCGTTGTCAGTGGCACGTGTTATCGAGGCTGACAAAATGCAAGAAAGCTCAATGGAAGTGTTATGGGGTAGCTCCCATATTTCCGGTGGCAATGCCGCCTATGTAGAAGAGCTCTACGAAACCTATTTGCTCAATCCTAATGATGTGCCAGAAGAGTGGCGCACCTACTTCGAAAAACTACCTCAGGTCAATGGTAATGTCCGTCAGGATATTCCGCATTCTACTGTGCGTGATCAATTCGCCCAGCTCGCTAAAGCGCGTATCAAACACCAGTCACTCGGCGGCGACAGCAGTGTTACTGAACATGAGCGTAAACAGGTTAGCGTTATTCAATTGTGTAGTGCTTATCGGCAGCGCGGTCACCAACAAGCCGACCTTGATCCATTGGATTTGCATGTTCGTCCGCCAGTTCCGGATTTGGATTTGCATTACCATCAGCTGTCTGCGGCTGATCTGGACACCCATTTTCAGACGGGTAGTTTATTCATTGGTAAAGATCAGGCCAGCTTAAGTGAAATTGTCGAATCGCTCAATCAAACTTACTGTGGCTCGGTAGGCGCAGAGTTTATGCACATTGTCGCAACCGAAGAGCGGCAGTGGATTCAGCAGCGCATGGAGAGTGTTCGCTCCAAACCAAACTATGGCAAAGATGTTCGGATCCATTTGCTTGAGCGTCTTACTGCGGCAGAAGGCTTAGGTAAATTGTTAGGCTCAAAGTACCCAGGCGTGAAGCGCTTTGGTTTGGAAGGTGGCGAAAGTCTGATTCCAATGATGGATGAGTTAATTCAGCGCACCGGTTCCTATAAGGCTAAAGAAATTGTTATTAGCATGGCGCACCGCGGCCGACTCAATGTGTTGATCAATGTGTTGGGTAAAAACCCTTCTGAATTATTTGATGAGTTTGAAGGTCGAGCGGCCTATACCGGTTCGGCGGATGTGAAATACCACCAAGGATTTTCATCAACAGTTTCCACTCCGGGCGGTGAAGTGCATTTGGCATTGGCATTTAACCCGTCGCATTTGGAGATCGGCGCGCCAGTAGTTGAGGGCTCGGTGCGGGCCAGGCAAGATCGTCGCGAAGATCCTGTTGGCAAAAAAGTAGTGCCAATTATTTTGCACGGTGATGCTGCTTTTGCTGGCCAAGGTGTGGTCATGGAAACTTTCCAAATGTCACAAACTCGTGCCTACAAAACCGGTGGCACTATTCATGTGGTGATCAATAATCAGGTGGGCTTCACTACCAGTAAACGAGAAGATTCCCGTTCTACTGAATACTGTACTGATATTGCAAAAATGGTACAGGCACCGATCTTTCATGTGAATGGAGATGATCCTGAAGCGGTATTGTTTGTCAGTCAGTTGGCGGTGGATTATCGTCAGGAATTCAATAAAGACGTGGTTATCGATCTGGTTTGCTACCGCCGTCGTGGTCACAATGAAGCGGATGAGCCATCCGGTACACAGCCGTTAATGTATGAACAAATTAAAGTGCAGCGTACCACTCGCGATCTTTACGCCGACCATTTGATTGCCGGTGGTGTGGTAACGCAAGAGTTTGATAGTGAGTTGATCGATAATTATCGCAAGGCAGTAGAAAGCGGCGCTCATGTTGCCAAGTGTTTAGTCCATGAGCCGAATGAAAAACTGTTTGTGGATTGGGCACCGTATCTTGGTCATGACAATAGTTGTACCGTTGATACCCGCATTGATTTAAAGAAATTACAGGAAATCGCCACCAATATTAATACCATTCCTGAAGGGTTTCCTATTCAGCGTCAGGTTTCCAAAATTTACGAAGACCGCAATAAAATGACCGCCGGTGCAACACCGATCAACTGGGGTTACGCTGAAACATTAGCGTACGCCACGATACTTGATGCGGGCAACCCGGTCCGCTTAACAGGGCAGGATGTGGGTCGTGGTACGTTCTCGCACCGGCACGCCGTATTGCACAACCAAAAAGATGCAAGCATCTATGTGCCGCTGCAACATATTGCTGAAGGTCAGCCCAGATTTACTATTCACGACTCGTTGCTGTCAGAAGAAGCCGTGTTGGCTTTTGAATATGGTTACGCAACCACTATGCCGAATGTGTTAGTGATTTGGGAGGCGCAGTTTGGTGATTTTGCTAATGGTGCACAAGTGGTTATCGATCAGTTTATTGCCAGCGGTGAGCATAAGTGGCAGCGTTTATGTGGTTTAACTATGTTGTTGCCGCATGGATATGAAGGGCAGGGTCCAGAGCACTCGTCGGCGCGGTTAGAGCGTTATTTACAATTGTGTGCTGAGCATAATATTCAGGTTTGCGTGCCAACAACGCCGGCCCAGGTGTTTCATATGTTGCGGCGTCAAGCGTTACGGCCATTGCGCAAACCATTAATCGTGATGTCACCAAAAAGTTTGTTGCGTCATAAAGATGCTGTTTCCACATTGGAGGATCTGGCTGATGGTCAATTCTATAATGTGTTGCCTGAATCAGATGAGTTACCTGCAGAGCAAATAACCCGAGTCGTCATGTGCAGCGGTAAAGTTTATTACGATTTACGCGAAGTACGTCGTGAACGGGAAATGAATCATGTGGCAATTATTCGACTGGAGCAGCTGTACCCATTTCCAGAACAAGAGTTGCAAGCCGTGTTAGCGCCTTATGCGAATTTAACCGAGATTGTCTGGTGTCAGGAAGAGCCGATGAATCAGGGCGCTTGGTACTCCAGTCAGCACCATATGCGTCGAGTCATTAATGTCCATAATTCCAGTTTATATTTGGAGTATGCGGGCCGCGATGCATCAGCTTCGCCGGCAGCGGGTTATATGGCATTGCATGTCGCCCAACAGGAAAAAGTCATTGCCGATGCCCTAGGCTTTAGCGTCCAATAACATTTTTAGCGATAGATTTTATAAAAGGAAAGAACATGACCATTGATATTAAAGCGCCAGCATTTCCTGAGTCCATTGCCGATGGCACTGTAGCGACATGGCACAAAAAGCCTGGTGAGGCGGTGTCTCGCGATGAGCTGATTGTTGACATTGAAACGGATAAAGTTGTGCTGGAGATTGTCGCGCCAGCCGATGGTGTGATTAGTGAAATTATTAAAGCCGAAGGCGAAACGGTTTTAAGTAATGAGTTGATAGGCCTTTTTGCCGCTGGTGAGGCAGGTACTGTGGCAGCTGTTGTTGAGCAGCCCGTTACTGCGGCTCAACCTCAGCCAATTACCAGTGATTTAAAACTTAGCCCAGCTGCAAGAAAGATGATCGAAGAAAATAAAGTTGAGCCTGCGGCAGTTGTTGGTACCGGTAAAGGTGGCTTGGTTACCAAAGAAGATGTGATGGCTCATTTGGCCAGTGCCCCAGTCGTCGCGCCAGTGTCAAAAGCTGTGGTAGCTGCGCCGGTGGTTGTGCTCGATGCCGGCGAAAAAATTGAAAAACGTGTACCTATGACGCGTTTGCGTAAGCGTATTGCTGAACGGTTGTTAGATGCCACCCAAAATACCGCTATGTTGACCACATTTAATGAGGTCAATATGGAGCCGGTAATGACATTGCGTAGTCAATATAAAGATTTATTTGAAAAAACCCATAATGGTGTCCGTCTTGGCTTTATGGGGTTTTTTGTAAAAGCAGCCTGTGAGGCGTTAAAGCGTTACCCTGCAGTGAATGCATCAATTGATGGTGATGATGTGGTTTATCATGGTTATCAGGATGTGGGTGTGGCAGTCTCATCTGACAAGGGGTTAGTTGTTCCTGTATTACGCGATGTTGATAATATGGGCTTGGCAACCGTCGAGAATACTATTCGCGATTTTGGTCTGCGTGCGCGTGATGGCAAATTATCGCTTGATGATATGCAAGGCGGAACGTTTACTATTACCAATGGCGGCGTGTTTGGTTCACTGATGTCTACGCCAATTATTAATCCACCACAAACAGCAATTCTGGGCATGCATAAAATCCAGGATCGGCCAATGGCGGTGAATGGCGAAGTGAAAATATTGCCGATGATGTATTTGGCATTGTCGTATGATCACCGTCTTATTGACGGTAAAGAAGCGGTGCAGTTTTTGGTAACCATTAAAGATTTGCTGGAAGATCCCGCGCGAATTTTGTTAGAAATTTAATGGTCTTCGGGTAAGTCCTGCAATCGCAAATATTACGCCGGGTGAATTTCGCAAGGCGCTGTTTCAAAATTTTATTAGGAAATTATCATGTCAAAATTTGATGTAGTCGTTATTGGTTCTGGCCCCGCTGGTTATGTGGCGGCTATTCGCGCTGCTCAACTTGGTTTAAGTGTCGCCTGTATTGAAAAGAGCACTAATAAATTGGGTAAGACTGGTTTGGGTGGTACGTGCTTAAACGTAGGTTGTATCCCTTCTAAAGCCTTACTTGATAGCTCACATAAATTTGCCGAAGCAAGAGATGATTTTAAATTTCATGGCATTGCTGCTAAAGGTGTATCCATGGACGTGGCGAAAATGATTGACCGCAAGGATAAAATTGTGGGTCAGTTGACCGGTGGTATTGGCCAGTTATTTAAGGTTAATGGTGTTAAAGAAATCAAAGGTTTTGGTAAAGTATTGGCAGGTAAGAAAGTAGAAGTGACTGCTGATGATGGTTCCGTTTCAACACTGGACGCTGAGAATATTATTATTGCTGCAGGTTCTGCGCCCATTGATATTCCGCCTGCTCCCATTGATCAGGATGTGATTGTAGATTCAACGGGCGCATTGGAATTTTTAAAAGTGCCTAAGCGTCTGGGTGTTATTGGTGCAGGCGTGATTGGTTTGGAGCTTGGCAGTGTATGGGCGCGTTTAGGCGCGGAGGTGGTAGTACTTGAGGCGCTTGACGTATTTTTGCCAGCGGTTGATCAACAAGTTGCAAAAGAAGCGCAGCGTATTTTCACCAAAAAACAAAAATTGGATATTCGTCTGGGGGCTAGAGTCACAGCTTCTGAAGTAAAAGGCGGCAAGGTCACGGTCACCTATCAGGATGCGGATGGTGAAAAGCAGGAAGTGTTTGATAAGTTGGTAGTCGCGGTCGGACGACGTCCGCAGAGTGAAAACCTGCTGGCCGCGGATAGCGGTGTGCGTTTGGTTGAGCGCGGTTTTATTTATGTTAATGATCATTGTGAAACGGAAGTGCCTGGTGTTTTTGCGGTGGGTGATATTGTTCGAGGGCCGATGTTAGCGCATAAAGGTTCCGAAGAGGGGGTGATGGTTGCAGAGCGCATCGCCGGTAAAAAAGCGGCAATGAATTATGACTGTATCCCCAGTGTTATTTACACCCATCCAGAAATTGCTGCGGTAGGGCAAACTGAAGAGCAGCTGAAAGCTGATGGCATTGAATACAAAGTCGGGGTATTCCCTTTTGTGGCCAGTGGTCGTGCATTGGCAGCGAACGATAGTGATGGCTTTGTGAAGATGATTGCGCATGCGGAGACAGATCGTATACTCGGTTGCCATATCATTGGCCCTAGCGCTGCAGATCTGGTTCAGCAGGTAGTGATTGCTATGGAATTTGGCTCCAGTGCTGAAGATATTGGCTTGACTGTGTTTGGTCATCCAACATTGTCCGAAGCTGTACATGAAGCTGCGCTGGCCGTTGAGGGGCATGCCATTCACATCCCTAATAAGAAAAAACGCTAGTGTGCTTATAATTTAATCAGTTCATTTTTCATTTGAGCATCGAAATAGTGCGGGGTGGGTCATTATGGTTCGCCCCGTATTGCATTTGCGGCCATGTCAGCTGTCTTTTGTGGCTTATAATCTTAATTTACTGAAACTTCTACATTTTTATTTGCGGTTGAGCGTGAAATTCGGGAGAATACGCCACCGAATTTAGGGCGCTAAGCTTCTCAAGCAATTTCAGGTTTTTGCCCTAATTCGAAACAGTGGTTAGCCGCTTGTTATTAGTGCGGCAGCCAACTTGAATTCACAGACCAAGATGGTAAATCAACATGAACCTTCACGAGTATCAGGGTAAACAATTGTTTGCTGAGTATGGGTTACCTGTGTCAAAGGGCTATGCCTGTGATACACCCGAGGAAGCAGCCCAAGCTGCTGATCAAATTGGCGGCGATAAGTGGGTAGTTAAAGCTCAGGTCCACGCTGGCGGCCGCGGTAAAGCGGGCGGTGTTAAGCTGGTATCGAGCAAAGACGAAATCAAAGCCTTTGCGCAACAATGGTTGGGTAAAAATCTGGTGACCTACCAGACTGACGAAAATGGCCAACCAGTTTCTAAAATTCTTGTTGAGTCTTGTACTGACATCGATCAGGAATTGTATCTGGGTGCTGTGGTTGATCGTTCTTCTCGCCGTATTGTTTTCATGGCATCTACCGAAGGTGGTGTGGAAATTGAAAAAGTAGCGGAAGAGACCCCTGAAAAAATTCTTAAAGCTGAAATCGACCCATTGACGGGCGCCCAGCCATATCAAGGTCGCGAGTTGGCTTTTAAACTGGGTCTGCAAGGCGTTCAGATCAAACAGTTTGTGACTATCTTTATGGGCTTGGCCAAATTGTTTCAGGACCTGGATCTGGCGTTGATTGAAATCAACCCGCTGGTCATTACTGACGAAGGTAATTTGCACTGTCTGGACGCTAAATTAGGCGTTGACAGCAATGCGATGTACCGTCAGCCCAAGCTAAAAGAAATGCACGATCCTTCGCAGGAAGATGCACGTGAAGCACAAGCGGCTAAGTGGGAGCTCAACTATGTTGCGCTAGACGGCAACATTGGCTGCATGGTTAACGGTGCAGGCTTGGCGATGGGTACTATGGATATCGTTAAGTTACACGGTGGCCAGCCTGCTAACTTCCTGGATGTGGGTGGCGGTGCCACTAAAGAGCGCGTATCAGAAGCGTTTAAAATTATCCTGTCTGACGATACTGTACAAGCCGTTTTGGTTAATATCTTCGGTGGTATTGTCCGCTGTGATCTAATCGCTGAGGGTATCATCGGTGCTGTTGGTGAAGTGGGCGTTGAAGTCCCTGTGGTTGTTCGTCTGGAAGGTAACAACGCTGAGCTGGGCTCAAAATTGTTGGCTGAAAGTGGTTTGAACATTATTGCTGCCAACAGCTTGAAAGAAGCTGCCGATGCAGTGGTTAAAGCAGCGGAGGGCAAATAATGAGCATCCTAATTAACAAAGATACTAAAGTCATCTGTCAGGGTTTTACTGGTTCTCAGGGTACTTTTCATTCAGAACAAGCCATTGCTTATGGTACTAAAATGGTTGGTGGTGTTACGCCAGGCAAAGGTGGACAAGAGCATTTAGGCCTGCCGGTATTTAACACCGTTGCTGACGCTGTTGCAGCGACTGGTGCTGAAGCCTCAGTTATCTATGTACCTGCGCCTTTCTGTAAAGATTCTATTTTAGAAGCGGCCAATGGCGGCATTAAATTGATCGTATGTATCACTGAAGGTATTCCAACGTTGGATATGCTGGAGTGTAAAGTGAAGTGCGATCAGCTAGGTGTGCGTTTGATCGGACCTAACTGCCCAGGTGTTATCACTCCTGGAGAATGTAAAATCGGTATTATGCCTGGTCACATTCACTTGCCTGGCAAAGTCGGTATCGTATCTCGTTCTGGTACTTTGACTTATGAAGCCGTTAAGCAAACGACTGATGCCGGTTTTGGTCAGTCTACTTGTGTTGGTATTGGTGGCGACCCAATTCCTGGTTCTAACTTTATCGATATTTTGGAAATGTTCCAGAACGATCCAGCGACTGAAGCGATTGTGATGATCGGTGAAATCGGTGGTACTGCTGAAGAAGAAGCAGCGGCTTACATCAAAGCCAACGTAACCAAGCCTGTTGTGTCTTACATTGCTGGTGTTACTGCACCTGCTGGTAAGCGTATGGGGCACGCGGGGCGATTATCTCGGGTGGTAAAGGTACTGCTGATGAGAAGTTCGCTGCGCTGCAAGATGCGGGTGTTAAGACCGTTCGCAGTCTGGCAGATATCGGTGAAGCCTTAAGTGAGATCACTGGTTGGTAAGTACTGTTGAAATAGCACAAAAAAGGATGCCTCGGCATCCTTTTTTGTTTATACAAGTTATGCGTTAAACACTTGGGCTATTTAACCTGTTCGATTTCACTAGGCCGCCAGCTTTTATTGATCCATGGTTCTAATGGGCCGTACATTCTTAGAATCATAAACCAGCTCTTACCGGGCATTGTTGCTAGCCAATTACCTGTTTTTCCATCAGGCGCTTTGGGTCCGAAAAATACATCGTAGGAGCCGTCCTGGTTTTTTTTCATGCCTTCCGTGAGGCTGCCTACGGTTGGGAACTGTTGGCTGGTTTGAAGCTGTGACCGTGTTTGTGTGTCGTACAAAGTTACAGCCCAAAAATTGTTAACGGGAACATTTGGCGGCAGATGGAGTTTGTAAGTCTTGCCACCATCGAAAGGTTTTTTGTTTGCATCAAGATAAGCCAATGCATAATCAGAGCCTGCTCCTGCCGTAGTCACAGCCATTGCAGGCGTCACGCCAC
Source organism: Oceanicoccus sp. KOV_DT_Chl (assembly GCF_900120175.1). Classification (NCBI taxonomy): domain Bacteria; kingdom Pseudomonadati; phylum Pseudomonadota; class Gammaproteobacteria; order Cellvibrionales; family Spongiibacteraceae; genus Oceanicoccus; species Oceanicoccus sp. KOV_DT_Chl. Next base: position 28,213 of record NZ_FQLF01000007.1, on the reverse strand, counting down.
CGGCGTTAAAGTAGAACAGCGTTCTTGCGTTTAGATTCATCGCGCCGTCTGCTTCGAAGGAGGTGTTTTTGTTGGCGTAGGCCATAGTCCAACCGCTGTCAGTATCGGGTAGATGGCGACACCGTCAAAGCGCGGTTGCACGGTGATTGCGCGCGAGGTGGCGTTGCCTAGTGTGCCTGCCTCTATTAGCAGTTGTTTCATTCTCGCATCGGGTTTAAAAGCCTGCCCTTTGACGATACCAATGGCGGCAATCGCCCCCCGCATTTCTGGCTCAATTGCATCCAGTGGTTCGCGTTGAATCATTTCATTGAGAATTTCAAAATAAGCCAGGTCATTGGGAAAAACGGTATTGAAAGCTTTCCCAGAGACATTGATAAATTCAGTGGCTTTGGGTTTAGCTGCGTCTTTCAGCGGATAAATTTTAAGCCCGGACTTGATGTTAGCCACTGCAGGTTCAAGCCCCTTTTTGATGGAGCCGCGCAGAAACAGAAAGTTACGATGGGTTTTAGGTTTAAGTAAAAAATAGCCACTGGGTACTTTGCCGTCATAGCCGGGGGGAGCACCAAATACTTTCCGCCTTTGCCTTTATCCGGGCCGGTAACGCCAATATTGCCGACGAATCGCTGCCAACCGTCATCGAGGAAACCCAGCATGCCAGGGGGGACTTCAATAACTGTTGGCCCGTCATTGCCGAGGTCAGTGCCTGCGTAGGCGTATAACGTCGAGGTATTGGCGGTCACTACCAGCGTTTGCGAATCCATTAATTGCTCGAACAAAGCAACCTTATTACTTGCATTGGCCCCCGCTGCGCTAAGACCGTCAAGTACGGCGTTGATAGATACACCGCCCATATTATCAAGATAGACGCCCAGTCCCCGTGAGCGATCGAGGTTGTCATAGAGTTTATTTATAGTGGCGTCAGTCGGGACACCATCAAAAAATTCAAGGTTTCCGATGGGCGTTTCGAGTTTGTCGGCAATAGAAATCGAGTCAAGTGTTTTTTGGCTAACCTCTGCATTGGCAATCGAGAAACTCGATAAAGCTATACCAGCTGTTGTCAGGATAGCGGTGAACGAATTTGCTATATTCATTGTAATCCTCTGAGTGTTTGATTCATTGTTAAACCTATAAGTTGTTATCAGATTATGGTTACTTTACTTTGATGGCTTTAGGCATGTTGTAGCTGCCGTTGGTTAACGGTGTATAGGGTCCGTAAAAACGAGCGGTAAAACGCATGCCATCAGCTGGTGCTGGCAGCCAGTTTTTGGCTTGATCGGGATCCGTTGGCTTGTCCTTCTGGATGTAAACAACCAGCTTGTCATCCTTGACCACCAAATCACCGGCTTTCAGCATAAAGCTGTTAATGGTGTAACGATTGATTTCATTAGCGACAAAGTAACCGTTGGCGTCGTACAGGGGGATTGACCAGAATTGGGTGACCGGCGGCAGGTCATTCATATCAAAAGTCATTGTGTACTTGTTTTTGCCATTCAGTGGATTGCCATCGGCATCAGTGAATAGAAATGCACCAGCATGGGAGATATTTTTATCTGGTGCTGCCCACGCGGCATCTGCAATAACGGCGCGATCCATCCAGCGTGTTTCAAAGCCACCGGCGTTACGAACTGAGCCCCAGCCATTCATATTGATCAGATTGGTTTTGAGGGTGGTGCGTACACTGTTAAAGCCAGCCTTGAAACCGTTTTCCAGCGCTGCTTGTTGTTTGGAGGAGAGTTTTGACCAATCAAAGTTAAGACCTTTGCCAATATTAACGGCCTTAAGCTGCGTTAACATTTCAGCTTCCAGTGCGGAGTCGGGTAATAGCGTCATGGTCGGGTCGTTGAGGATGATGTTTAGCAGTGTGAAGTATTGCTGAGCGGTTTGTTTGTCCACTTGCCCCATGGCATAGGCGGGCAAGTCTTTGGGGATAATGTATTTGCCAGGTTGTATTTTGGTATCTGCCTGTGCCAACCCTTGTAATCGTTGGCGATCCATTGGGCTAACGGTGTGGTAGTAACTTGATCCTGAAGGTGGTTAATGGTTTTAATTTCTTTATCCGTGCCGGTTTCAACGGCCATGCGGACTACGATATAGGCGGTCTTGGATTGCCATTGGACGATATCGGTAGTAGGGAAACTCGCAGGAAGGTTCTTGTCATAACCGGGCGGTACCAGAATATATTTTCTCGCACTGGTGCCATTGAAAGGTGAGCCCACGATCATGCGAAAAATGCCATATTGGTCCATCACTTGGACACTAAAGTAGCGATCAGTAATTTCGGGTACTTCAATAACGACTGGTCCTGCCTCTAAATCTAGAAAACCTGAGCCATACAGCGTAGTCGCATTCGGTGTCACTACCGGAAAGTCGGGAGTGATTTGCTTGCGTACCCAGAAAATCCGGTTTATACCGGAATAAATTTCGTTGTCTTTGACGTTGTTCTGGGTGTAGATCCAGCGTTGCCCATAGAAAATAGCCTGCTGCAGCCCATAGAGATAAGAGCGTTCCGCGACTTCTTCCAATTTAGGTGCGGCCTGAGCGGAGGCGATTATGCAGAGCGTCGCAATCAATATTGTCGTGTTGATCGTTAACTTGCCAAGTACTTTCATGATAAACATCCTTTGTGAAGTGGTGATCTCGATTAAGCTATCTTGTTAGAGCTGATTGACACTATTTTAAAAATTTAGCTCGACCTAAAGCCGCTTGGATTTTTTGTGTAAGTTGGGCTTGGCAGCGTTTACTGCAGCGACTTGGTAATTTAAGGGCGCGGAATGGCATGTTTCGGGTGGCAGTTCATTGGCGATAGCCGCAGATGAGTAGACTCCGATCATTACGGCTATCAGCAGTGATAATATTAACGACATGATTTGTCCTATCGTATATTTTAAGGGTCAGCCTGAGCTAACCGGGTCCTTTGTTTGCTGATTTAATATGGCTTCAGCATTGATGTCATGATTAAGAAATAAGGTGGCGGAGGCGCGAGTGATTCACCGAATGAGCTGCCTTTGACTAGAGTTTTATTGTTGCTAGTCGTGTCGCTCAATATACCCTATGAAATATAGGGGGGTATAGTGTTTTCTTTGGCGTTAGATTGTTGGGTATTACAGCCTCTGTGAGTGGCATAAATATATGTACTCATGCTGGATTCTTGTACAGTCAAAAAGCTTTAGATGGATCTAAAGTGTAGTCGTCGTAAGGTCGGGTATACAATTTGTTTAAAACGCAGCCTGGACTGGCGTGAGTACTGTCGTATGAAAATGTATACCTTCCCATCCATATTGCATAAATGCGCGGATATTACCGTGATTATCAGCGTTTGGTTGTTGTAATACTTCTTCCCGATAGAATTTACCAAAGCAGGCCAGAGTGCTGCTCTGATCCAGATTCATCAGTTGGGCAAAGGCGAATATTTTGCAGGAGCCTTCGTTGGTCCCGGCCTCATTGATTACTGTTGGGCCATTAGTAAAGCGACTGGGTGAATAGTCGAAATGCTGGCCAATAACATTCATCGTTTGATCAAATTCTATGCTATCCGGGTGTTGCTGTAATTGTTTTAGAAAGTGTTCGATGCTCATTGGGTCCTCTCGTTTATTTATCGCCTAGCCGGAGTAGCAGTAGACCGCCTAGTATTACCAGCGTGATGCCGACTAACGTCCAGATATCGGGGAAGTGATCCCAAAAAATCCAGTCGAGAATACCGGCAAAAACCACCGCGAAATAACTGGTTGGCGCCACTACCGACGCGTTTACATAGGCGTAGGCACGGGTATATAAAATAAAAGTAAAATACATGGCGACTCCTACCAGAATTAACCAGGGTAGAGCTGCCATTGGTATCGGCGCGTAGTTAAAAGCAAAAAAAGGTACGACAAATAACAGTGAGATGAAAAAATAATAAAACAGAATACGGCTCTCAGGTTCATGCTGCGCCAGTACACGGGTAAATACCATGGATATTGCCAAACCAACGCCAGACGAGAATCCAACTAAATGCCATAAGCTCAAACCCTGTTGAGCGGGGCGTAAAATAACGGCAATACCAATAAATCCGATTATTAAGGGTAGCCAGCGAACTTTAGGGATAGCTGCATGAAAGCCTATAAACAAAATTAAGGGCACCACTAATGGTGCGGTATTGCGAAGTAATGACGCGTCAACCAGCGGAATATATTTAAGTGCGACGTAATAGGTATAAAAGCACAGGCAGCCACTGACGCCGCGAATAATATGCTGCCATGGGTGGGCTGTTGTTAATGCTGTAGGGCCGTGCTTGATGATCCATGGCAAGGTGAACAGAAAACAAATGAGATACTGAAATAATACAATGGCCGAAATATCAACAAGGGTGGTGAGGTGCTTACCGATGGCGCCCACGCAGCTGCCTATTGCCACCGTCATGATGCCAAGGCTAATGCCTTTGATGAAATTTTGTTCAGGTGGCTGGAATTGCATTGGCTAGTAGTTTTGCGGCGATTATCAGTTATTCACTAAGACCGCGTATTGTACGCAGTTGTTAGGCTAAATGCCCTTGAATTCTCGTTGTTAACCCCCATATGCAGTTAATCTTCTGGCCATAATGCGCCTGAGTGTTAATGAACATCAAACCCAGAACTAAAAAGTACGATGGTAGGAGCTAGACTAATGACCACAGCCACTGCGAAAGAAACTATGGGCTTTCAAACTGAAGCCAAGCAACTGCTTCAGTTAATGATCCATTCGCTATACAGCAACAAAGAGATATTCCTGCGGGAGTTGATTTCCAATGCGTCAGACGCAGCTGACAAATTACGTTTTGAAGCACTTTCTGACGGTAGTTTGTATGAAAATGACTCCGAGTTAAAAATTACCATCACTTTTGATAAGGACGCCAAGACCATCACCATTGCCGATAATGGTGTAGGTATGTCCAAAGATGATGTGATCTCTCATTTAGGCACCATCGCCAAGTCGGGTACCGCCGAATTTATGAGCAAGCTGAGCGGCGACCAGAAGAAAGATTCACAATTAATTGGCCAGTTTGGTGTAGGTTTTTATTCAGCTTTTATTGTTGCAGATCGCGTTGAAGTGCTGACTCGCCGTGCGGGCCTGGATAAAACTGAAGGTGTGCACTGGGAATCCACCGGTGAAGCAGACTTTAGTGTAGAGCCTATTGAGAAAGAAACCCGTGGTACCACTATCGTTTTGCATCTGCGTGACGATAGCCTGGATTTCGCTGACAGTTGGCGTATTCGCTCTGTCGTGAAAAAATATTCCGATCATATTTCACTGCCGGTAATGATGGAAAAAGAAATTACGCCAGAGTATGACGAAGAAGGTAAACCAAAAGCTGTTGAAAAACCTACAGAGCCAGAATTTGAAACGATTAATGATGCCACTGCATTGTGGACTCGTTCGCGCAGTGAGGTGTCTGATGATGAATACAACGAATTTTATAAGCATGTTTCCCATGATTTTGAGGCGCCGTTAACCTGGAGCCACAATAAAGTTGAAGGTAAGTTGGAATATAACAGCTTGCTATACGTGCCTAAAAAAGCGCCTTTTGATATGTGGAATCGCGATGCTTCGCGCGGTTTAAAATTGTATGTGCAGCGCACTTTTATTATGGATGACGCTGAGCAGTTCTTGCCTTTATATCTGCGGTTTATTAAAGGTGTCGTCGATTCCAATGACTTGTCGTTGAATGTTTCTCGCGAAATTTTACAACAAGACCCTGCTGTTGAGTCAATGAAATCAGCACTGACCAAGCGGGTATTGGATATGCTGGCTAAAATGGCAAAAAATGAGCCAGAGCAGTATCAATCGTTCTGGAATGAGTTTGGTCAGGTATTAAAAGAAGGCCCCTCGGAAGACTTCTCCAACAAAGAAAAGATTGCCAAGCTATTCCGTTTTGCTTCTACCCACACAAATAGTGAGGTGCAGGATCAGTCGTTGGAAGATTATGTAAGTCGCATGAAAGAAGGGCAGGAGAAAATCTTTTATGTGGCTGCTGAAAACTTTACTACGGGTAATAAGAGCCCACACCTTGAGGTATTCCGTAAGAAAGGCATCGAAGTTTTAGTCTTGTTTGATCGTGTTGATGAGTGGTTAATGGGTCACTTGATGGACTTTGACGGCAAGCAGTTTCAGGATGTAGGTAAAGGAGCTTTGGATCTGGGCGCACTGGAAGACGAAGCGGATAAAAAAGAAAAGGAAAAACTGGAAACCGATAACAAGGATTTGGTTGAGCGGGTTAAAAAAATCCTGGAAGCAAAAGTTGAAGAGGTGCGCGTCACCAATCGTTTAACTGACTCGCCAGCGTGTCTGGTGGTTGGCGAAGCTGATATGGGTGCACAAATGCGTCGTATCCTGGAACAAGCCGGTCAATCAATACCCGAGAGTAAGCCGATTTTTGAGCTTAACCCTGAGCATTCACTGGTGCAGAAGTTGGATCATGAAAGTGATGAAGATCGTTTTGCCGATTTGGTTGAAATCCTGTTTGATCAATCAACCCTTGCTGAAGGTGGTCAACTTGAAGACCCAGCAGCCTATGTACATCGCTTGAATAAGTTATTGCTTGAATTAAGTCACTAACAAGCGAGTACTCCACTATCTGTTCTGCGGTGTATTAGGTTACTCCGTAGGGCAGGTGGTTTTGTGGTGGCTCATCGTGCTAGTCTCCTTTACACTAGTTCAGTCCTTAATCCATTAATAATATCAGGGCTATATTTATGAGCCAGCGCCACCAGATAGCCGTCTTAGGCGGCGGAAGTTTCGGCACTGTCATTGCCAATATCATGGCCAATAACAATCATCGGGTTAACCTGTGGTTGCGTAATGCCAAGCGTGCGGATGAAATCAATCGCGATCATGTGAATTCTGATTACTTACCCGGCTATGCCTTGAATCCTTTATTGCATGCAACCGATGATTTAATTGCTGCGGTTGCTGGCTGCGATATTATTTTTATGGCGGTACCCAGCCACTCTTCCCGTCAGGTTGCTCGCGAACTGAGTTCGCATCTGGCTAACGATATTATTGTGGTGAGTACCACCAAAGGTATTGAGCCTGATGGTTTTAAATTGATGAGTCAGGTGTTAGCGGAAGAAATTTCACAGGCCCGAATTGGCGTTCTAAGTGGGCCAAACTTGGCTAAAGAGATTGCCGCTAATCAAATTACTGCCACAGTCATTGCCAGTAAAAATGAAGCGTTAAAAGAAACCGTACAATCATTACTGCATAGCGGTACCTTTCGTGTTTATGCCAGTACCGATGTTTTTGGTGTTGAGTTAGGCGGTGCATTAAAAAATGTCTATGCCATTATCGCAGGCCTTGCCGCGGCGATGGGAACGGGGCAGAACACGATCAGTATGCTGATGACCCGAAGCCTGGCAGAGATGAGTCGCTTCGCTGTGCAAAAAGGGGCTGATCCGATGACGTTTTTGGGTTTGTCCGGGGTAGGGGACTTAATCGCAACCTGTATGTCCCCCTTGAGTCGTAATTACCGTGTTGGTTATGAGCTGGGTCAGGGAAAAAATCTGGAACAAATTGTAGCTGAGCTGGGTCAGGTTGCAGAAGGCGTTAATACCCTCAAATTACTTAAGCAGCAGGCTGAGGACTTGAGTATCTATATGCCGTTGGTGAATGGACTTTACGATATTATTTATAACGCCAAATCGATTGAAGAAGTTATTGGTGGATTAATGTTTGCGGAGCAAAGCCGCGATGTAGAGTTTGCAGTCAAATAATTCGCGGCTCCGTGTTGGCTAATACGTGTTGGCTAATAAAGGTTTGACGATACTATGAATATTTTAATTATGCGTCACGGCGAAGCGAGTATGAACGCGCCCAGTGATACCCAGAGGCCATTAACCGAGAATGGTCTCTGGCAGGCAGGGCAAGCGGGACAATGTCTTTTGACTGAGAATTTTTGCCCTGATTTGGTTTGGCTTAGCCCCTATCTTCGCACTCGGCAAACGACAGAGCGAGTGATGCAAGCTTTTAATCAGGTGCCGCAAATAGTTCAGGATTTTATTACGCCCGATAATCATCCTGTTACAGTTATTGATCATTTACAAAAGGCATCGGTGAAAAATTTATTACTGGTAAGTCATCAGCCCTTGGTTAGTGCATTGATTGGCACGCTGGTGGATAGCACGCCCCACGCAGGTTCGGCAATGGCTCCGGCATCAATGGCGTTATTGCGGTGTGAGTCGCCACTGCCAGGTTGTTGTGATTTGCTATGGTTGCGTCATGCGCCCACTTTTGATGTCAGTTACTGATGTCTGCAATCGAACGAAAATTTCATGTTAATGGTTACCAGCTGACCGCTAAAGAGTGGCAGCCAGCGGCACCCATAAAAGTGATTGCCTGTCATGGCTGGTTGGATAATGCGGCAAGTTTTGATCGACTGGCGCCGTTGCTTGATCAATGTCATATTATTGCGATGGATATGGCCGGTCATGGCCGCAGCGATCATAAATCCCTACAGGCCACTTACAATATATGGGATGATTTATTGGATATTTTGGCTATTGCTGATGCCATGGGCTGGCAAAAATTTCATCTGCTAGGTCACTCCCGCGGCGCTATTATGTCGATGTTACTGACTGCTGCAATGCCTGAGCGTGTTCACTCATTAATGATGTTAGATGCAGTTTTACCTGAGCCAGTAAAAGCCGTTGATACGGCCAGGCAAATGGGCAGTTTCTTACGCGAGCAACGTCGAGCGCGAACAAAAAAAATGCCGTTGTATGAGTCTGTTGATCAGGCTGTGAGTGCTCGCGCCAAAGCGGCGATGATGCCAGAGTCTACTGCAAGACCTATAGTCGAACGAGGTATCCAGACCGTTGATGGTGGATATGGCTGGACCACGGATCCCCGGTTAACTACCGCCTCGGTTGTTAAAATGACTGCTGCACATAATCAGGCGATAGTTGATGCATTGGTTATACCCAATTTATTATTAATTGCACGTGCCGGCTTGGGGGCTAGCCAGGGTTTTATTGATTATGCACACAGCTATAAACAATTAAATATTCAAATGCTGGATGGTAGTCATCATTTTCACATGGAACAGCAGGCCGTTGAAATTGCCGGCATTGCCGCTGAATTTTTTGTTAAACATGATCAGTGATCATAACTTGCATTGTATTCAGTAAAGCGCTTGTCTAGCGCCATTGGTTGGACTCGGACAAGTGTAATCGATAGGCACCTAAACAGCGCCAGAAAGCGATCATGCTCGGCGGTACGATTAATAATGCCGTCATTGCCATTGAGTAGGGTAGTGCAAAGTCATCGCTAAAGATAAAGTCAGTAAAAAAAGCGATGATGCTGGGCCCCAAGCCAAAACCAATTAAATTAACACCTAAAATAAAGATGGCTGATGCTTGTCCTCGCATTTGGTTGGGGTTATTAATTGAATGGAGGCAACGCACACTGCGGCCAGCATTTGAGTCGCGGTGATTGCCATTGCCATCATTATCATGGCGCCTGCAATGGTTGGCATTAACGGACTTAGTACAAATGGTATCAATGCCAGGCTGGTAGCAATTGCCATCACCCGCATGTTGGCATCTTCATAGCCTTTGTTATTGAAAAACGTCGCCAGATTGCTGCCCGCAAATATTCCTGCCGTGCCAAAAACCATAAACAACAAACCAAAACTTTGACCCGCTTCAGCAATAGGCTGCTGAAAGTTGCGAACTAAAAAAGTGGGATACCACATCAGGTAGCCGGCATTTAATGCCGTCATAAAAGCGGTAACTATAAATAACACGCCATAGGTAGCTTTGTGTTGTAAAAAAAAGTGTAGTACTTGTTTAATGGGGATTTCAAGCGAAGTTTCTTGTTGTTGGATGAGTAATCCTTGTCGTTTGGGTTCGATAACTGAGAGCATGATAGCTGCAACGAGAATACCTGGAATGCCGACAATCAAAAAAGCACTTTGCCATGGTTTAAGGGTGAGCCAGCCAAATAATGATAGTTCGCCCGCATCGGCAATCAGGTTAATGATGGCGCCTCCTAAAATTAACGCTATGCCGGTTCCCAATGGTCCGCCGAGACTAAAAATAGCGATGGCTTTAGTAAGCTTGTCTGGTGGAAAGGCGTCACTCAGCATGGAATAAGCAGATGGCATTAAGGTTGCTTCACCAACGCCGACGCCCATCCGGGCAATAAATAAATGGCTGAAATTTTTCGCCAGACCGCATAGCGCTGTCATAACACTCCATACCAATATACCTGCGGCGATAATATTGCGGCGGTTATGTTTATCTGCCATGCGCCCTATTGGCAGGCCTAGCAGAGCAAAAAAGATGGCGAAGGCAAAACCGTGCAGTAGGCTAAATTCAAAATCACTAATGCCAAGGTCAGCTCTTATCGGCGCGACTAACAGCGTAATAATCTGTCGGTCAATAAAGGATAAAGTATATGCCAGAAATAAAATTGCCAGTAAGTACCAGGACTGGCTCGGTTGAGGGTATTCAGAATTAGACTGTGGCATTAACAATTTGTCACCTTGTTATTATCAATTGAAATCGCGGTTAACTGTTTTAATATTGGCTGCATATGGTAACAGCAAAAATAATAAAAGGTTTATCTATGTCGGTAGCTAATAATCCAATTAATACAGAGCAGCAACGCCAGCATGAGCGCTATGCGGTGGAATTATTTAATACACCTGAGCTGATTAAGGTACGCCAGCAAGTACATGACTATTGGCTGGATTTAGCCAAACCATCGGCGGTGGCAGCTTCCTGTTTTGACGCTGCGTTTGAGGAAGTGATGTTTGCCGCAGTGATATGGGCGCTTAATCAGGATCCGCTCTATCCTAAAGTGATCACTATCACCCGATTAGCGCATGCTTTGGATGAGATACAAATTCCCGGTTCACGTTGGGGTATTGATAATCCTGATAGCGTTTATCGAGTGATTCCGATCAGTGGTGATCATCGTTATCAAATTCATGGCCGCGTTGCCAAGCGGCGATTGCTGGAAAATTATTTTACCCTTTGGGATAAAGATATGCGCACCGTCGGTTTGTTATCAGGTAAAGATCTGGTAGTAGATGCTGACGGTTTTTTTACTATTACCGTTGATGCTGATGAAGCGGGTAGTCGCCCTAACCATATCCAGACCGATCACACTGCCCATGAATTTTATATTCGCGATGTCATTGCCGATTGGCAACTGGACCGCCCGAACGAACTCCGGGTGGAGCGTGTAGGCGCAGCGGAGCGTGAACCTCGCAGCCGTCAACAGGATATCCAGTTAGCATCCGAGTATATGCAGAAGTGGGCAACCAATACTACCCGCTGGAATAACCAGGCAATGAATAGAGCGCCTAATGATTTCAGTTTTACAATTGATCGTGATACTGACGGTGCGTTGCGAAATCAGGTTTATATAATGGGGCATTTTGTATTGCCAAGTCATGATCACGTTATTGTGCTGGATATTGACATGGGGGGAGCAGAGTATTTTATTGCGCCAATTACCAATTTGTGGGGCACCAGCAATGAAATTGTTGAGCGCAATGGCTGTTTAAATCAGGCGCAATCGATAGCAAATGCTGATGGTAGTTATCAGTTCGTGCTGGCTTTGCATGATCCAGGTGTAGCCAATTGGTTAGATCCCAGTGATATGACTGAAGGTATTTTAACGCTTCGCTGGGCGGAGTTTGTCAATGATCAGGCCGGTGAGAGTTTAGGGGTTAAGTCGCGCTTGTTGACTATCACCGAATTTAATAATGAAAGGGCTGGTCAGCCTGTTTTTACTCTTGAACAACGGCAGCAGCAGTTGGTCGCGCGGGCTGCAAGCTACCAATGGCGTTTGGCTTAATTGAAGGGGGACTATATGGAGCTTAGTGAACAGGTATGGTTGGTGACAGGGTGCTCTAGTGGTTTTGGTCGTGAGATTGTGTTGGCGGCATTGGCGGCCGGTGCTCGCGTGGTAGTGACGGCCAGAAACACCACGGCGATAGAAGATATTTGTCAACGTTATCCTCAGCGCAGCATTGCCGTGGCGTTAGACGTTACGGATAGCCAACAAATTCATGCGGCAGTGGCAGCAACTTTGGAACATTTCGGTCGAATCGATGTGCTGGTGAATAATGCGGGTTATGGTTATGTAGGAGCGATTGAAGAGGGCGAGGACGATCAAGTGCGGGCAATGTTCGAAGCCAATTTTTTCGGTGCACTTGTGCTGACTAAAGCAGTGTTGCCGTATATGCGCAAGCAACGCAGTGGTCGTATTATTAATAATTCTTCACAGGCCGGGATTATGGCGAATCCGGGTACCGGTTATTACAGCGCGTCCAAATACGCGATGGAAGGAATGATGGAAGCGCTAGGGAAAGAGGTGGCGCCCTTTAACATCTTTGTCAGTTCAGTGCAGGCTGGTGCGTTTCGTACAGATTGGTCCGGGCGATCGATGCAGCGTACACAAAACACGATTGCTGATTACCAGCAGCAGGTAGCCAGTCGGATTGACATGATTGCCGCTTATGATGGCAAGCAACCGGGTGACCCGGTGCGCGCGGCGCAAACTTTTTTGATGTTGGCAACGATGGTGACGCCGCCGCCACAGTTGTTATTGGGGGCGGCGTGTTGGCGAGTTATCGTGAAAAACTGGAGGCGCAGCTTGAACAATTAGCTACTTGGGAAGCGACCACACTGGCAGTGGATTTTCCCGCCGAATAATAATGTAAGAAGGAATACTGCTATGGATGATAGCCGTCATATTGAAAATCTGATTTATCGTTATGCAGAAGCGATTGATGCCGGTGAGTTGGAAACGGTTGCTGAATTATTTCGTGATGCAGAAATTGTAGCCCCGGCAATGAACAGCCGTCGTGCAGGCTATGATGAAGTATTAAAAATGTATCAGCAATCAACGCGGCTTTATGCTGATACTGCTAACCCAAAAACCAAGCATGTTACCACCAATGTTATTATTGAAGTTGCAGCGGATGGTCTGACGGCAACATCACGAGCCTATTATTCGGTGCTACAAGCTACCGAAAATTTACCGCTACAGGTAATTATTAGCGGTCGCTATCGCGATGAGTTTAAGAAGGTTGCAGGGGAGTGGCGGTTTAGTCGTCGAGAAATGTATGTGGATTTGCTGGGGGATTTATCCGCGCACTTGCTGTATGACAGTAGTGCGCTGAGCTGAAATCAGTTAAATAACCCGGCATAGCTAACGCGGTCTGACCAGCGCTAAAAACTCATGGCGCGTTTTTTCATCACTACGAAAAGAACCAAGGAGTGATGACGTCCGCATTTGCGAATTCTGTTTTTCCACGCCGCGCATCATCATGCACATATGTTTCGCTTCAATAATGACACCCACCCCTTCCGCGCCAGTAATATCCATAATTGATTGTGCTATTTGGGAAGTGAGATTTTCCTGTATCTGTAGACGCCGGGCAAATACATCAACAATGCGAGCAATTTTAGATAGGCCTAACACCTTGCCATTGGGGATATAGCCGACATGACATTTGCCGATGAAAGGCAGCATGTGATGTTCACACATCGAATAAAGCTCAATATTGGAAACCAATACCATTTCATTGGCGTCTGATTCAAATAACGCACCGTTGACGACTTCTTCTACACTTTGCTGATAGCCACGCGTTAAAAACTGCATCGCCTTTGCTGCGCGCTTAGGCGTGTCTAAAAGACCATCGCGTGTTAGGTCTTCACCTACGCCATCAATAATAGTGGCAAAGGATTGTTCCATTTTCTCGATGGTGGACGCAGGGGTTTCTATTGAGTCTTGCTTGATAGGTTGGGCCACGGCAGTTCCTGTTAATTTAATCGCTTTTGAGTAGGCTGAGCTTGGAAGGACAGGCTGTGAGGCAGCGATAGTACCAGATCAGTCTATTTAAAATAAAGTACGTGGACGGTATTTAATTGGATCATAGGCAGGTTAAAATATTATTAATCATATACTTAGTCTATTTACAGAGGATATTAGCCACAGTATTCATATGGCTAAAAAATCATTATGGCTTCACCCAATGAACTCACTGAACAATTAACCACGCTGCGCGATTATATTCGCTGGGCAGTGTCGGAATTTACCCGAGCTGGAATCTATTATGGCCACGGTACTGATAATGCCCTGGATGAGGCGCTGCAATTGGTGTTGTACAGCGTAGCAGTACCCATGGGCAGCGAGGCGAATCTACTGGATGCGCAGCTTACGCTCATCGAACGTCAGCAGGTGCTGGGGTTGATTAAGCGGCGTGTAGAGGAGCGTATTCCGGTGCCATATATCACCGGCGTGGCATGGTATGCCGGGCTGGCATTTAACGTTGATGAGCGAGTGTTGATTCCGCGTTCGCCGATAGCAGAGTTAACGGAGCAGGGTTTTGAGCCCTGGGTGTCGGGAAGGCCGCTTAATCGCATTTTGGATTTATGCACCGGAAGCGGTTGTATAGGTATTGCCTGCGCGCATTATTTTGAAGAAGCGAGCATTGATTTGGCTGATTTATCTGCGGATGCGCTTGTAGTTGCGGAGAGTAATATTAGTCGCTACGAACTTAATCATCGGGTAACGGCGATCCAGTCTGACGTTTTTGCTCAGTTGGGTGGTCAGGTTTACGATTTGATTGTCAGCAATCCACCCTATGTGGATGTAGAGGATTTGGCCGCAATGCCGGCAGAATATCAGCACGAACCTGCGATGGCGCTGGGATCAGGTGAAGATGGTCTGGATTTATGCCGCCAGATATTGCGAGAGGCCGCAGCGTATTTAAGTGCTGATGGGCTGTTAGTGGTTGAGGTGGGTAATAGCTGTATTGCGTTAGAACAGGCTTTCCCTGATGTAGCGTTTACCTGGTTAGAATTTGAACGTGGTGGTCATGGGGTTTTCGTGATGACCAGAGATGAACTGCTGCAGTATCAATCGTTTTTTAGCGAATAGGCCAGGCAATAGCGATAGGCCGGTATTAAAGCTCTGACCCTTGGGCTGATATGCCGTATAATCGCCGCCAATCCTGAAAATTTATTTATATTTTGAGAGTATTTACATGTCCGGCAATACCATAGGCAAATTATTCACTGTCACCAGCTTTGGCGAAAGTCATGGCAAAGCATTAGGCTGTATAGTTGATGGTTGCCCTCCGGGTTTAGATATTTCGGAACTGGATTTGCAGCGCGATCTTGATCGCAGAAAACCAGGTACCTCCCGGTTTACTACCCAACGCCGCGAGGCTGATGAAGTACAAATTTTATCCGGTGTGTTTGAAGGTAAAACCACCGGCACCTCGATTGGCTTATTGATAGAAAACACTGACCAGCGTTCCAAAGATTACTCAAAAATTATGGACCGTTTTCGGCCTATGCATGCCGATTACACCTATGCGCATAAATACGGAATTCGCGATTATCGTGGCGGCGGCCGATCTTCCGCGCGTGAAACCGCAATGCGGGTAGCGGCCGGAGCCATAGCGAAAAAATATTTAGCGCAGCAGGGAATTGAAATTCGCGGTTATCTCTCACAGTTAGGGCCAATCAAGGCCGAGACGGTTGATTGGAGTGTGGTTGAAACCAACCCTTTTTTCTGCCCCGATCAGGATAAAGTCCCAGCGATGGAAGAGTATATGAATGCGCTACGCAAAAGTGGTGATTCTGTGGGCGCTAAAATTACTGTGGTGGCAACAGGGGTTAAACCCGGCTTAGGCGAGCCTGTCTTTGATCGCCTGGATGCGGAGATAGCCCATGCCATGATGGGGATTAATGCGGTTAAAGGGGTTGAAATAGGTGCCGGCTTTGATTGTGTGGATGCGATTGGTAGCGAGCACCGCGATGAGTTGACGCCACAGGGTTTCAAATCTAATAACGCTGGTGGTGTCCTGGGAGGGATTTCCAGTGGTCAGGATATTGTAGTGCATTTGGCTTTGAAGCCGACTTCGAGCATGTTAATTCCCGGCGAGACTATCGATGTTGATGGTAATTCAACTGACGTGATCACTACGGGTCGCCATGACCCTTGTGTCGGTATTAGAGCGACACCGATTGCCGAAGCCATGTTGGCGATTATCTTGATGGATCACTTTCTGCGTCATCGCGGCCAAAATGCGGATGTGCAATGTGCAACACCGGTTATTCCCGCGAGCATCGATTAGGTTTTAACTGACAATGTTTAGCAGTTCCTCGTCAGTACCTTACTGGCGGCTGTCCAGTTTCTATTTTTTCTATTTTGCTTTGCTGGGTGCGTGGCTGCCGTTCTGGCCGCTGTATCTTCAGGACCTGGGTTTTAATGCTACTGATATTGGTTATCTAGCCGGTATTATGATGGCCACCAAAATTATTGCGCCTAATTTATGGGGCTGGTTGGCTGATGTGACCGGCCGTCGTATGGCAATTATTCGCGGCGGTTCGCTGGCCGCATTAATTATTTTTCTGGGTATTTTTATTAACCAAAGTTTTTGGTGGCTTGCCTTAGTGATTGCGGGCTATAGTTTTTTTTGGAATGCAGTACTGGCGCAATTCGAAGTCGCAACATTGTCACATTTAAATGGCCGCTATCAACGCTACAGCCAAATTCGCTTATGGGGTTCTGTTGGGTTTATTGTGGCGGTGGCGTTGCTGGGGTTTTACTTTGATTGGTATGCCGTCACCGTTTTGCCCTGGGTTATTGTGCTGTTACTACTGGGGATTTGGCTAAGTAGCTTATTGGTAGACGAAAAAAAGCCTCTGACTAGCAACCATCAGTCCACACCATTGTTAACATCTGTGCTGAAACAGCCCGCGGTTATTGCTTTCCTGGTTAGCTGCTTTTTATTGCAGGTATCGCATGGGCCTTATTACACGTTTTTCAGCGTGTATTTGGAAGATCATGGATACAGCCGCAGTATTACCGGACTACTGTGGTCATTGGGTGTCCTGGCAGAAGTCGTCGTGTTTATCTTTATGCATCGCTTGCTGAATCGTTTTAGTTTACGTCTCATTATGCTGGCTAGCTTATTGCTCTCGGTGATTCGCTGGTTATTAATTGCTGCGTTTGTCGATAGCTGGCCGGTGTTGATTGTTTCCCAGTGTTTACATGCTGCCACCTTTGGGAGTTTTCATGCTTTCGCTGTAGAGATGGTCCGTAGAACCTTTAAGGGCGGCTTGGAGGGGCAGGGCATGGCTTTGTATAGCGGGCTGAGTTTTGGTGCTGGCGGTGCTGTGGGCGCCGTTCTGAGTGGCTGGGTGTGGGATATCAGTGCCGAATTAACTTTTTATGCCGCTGCGATGGTCTGTCTGGTCGCTTTAATTTTAGCTTATTGTGCGCCAACGGAAGTGTTGCAAAAACCGCGGGCACGATGAGCTGGACTTTTATACAATATCGCTTAATACGGCGTGCCGAATATCACTTTCAGGAAAACGACTATGAGCCAACTAACCCATCTGAATGAAGCCGGTCAGGCACAAATGGTGGATGTTACTGATAAAGCCGTGACTCAGCGACAAGCAACGGCGGAAGCCACCATTACCATGCTACCGTCTACGTTGCGGCTGATTATTGAAGGCGGCCATAAAAAAGGGGATGTCTTTGCCGTTGCCAGAATTGCCGGTGTGCAGGCAGCCAAGAAATGTTCAGAGCTAATTCCTTTGTGTCACCCCTTGATGTTGTCGTCCATTAAAGTCGAGCTGCAAGCCGATGAGGCTAATAATCGGGTGGTCATTCAGGCTAGCTGTAAACTGGCAGGTCAAACAGGAGTCGAGATGGAAGCATTAACCGCGGCTTCAGTGGCGGCATTAACCATTTATGATATGTGCAAGGCGGTGGATAAGGGCATGACTATCGGCAATATTAGTTTGTTAGAAAAGTCTGGTGGCAAGTCGGGCTTGTGGCAAGCGTCATCAGTTCTGTCGCAGGGGTAAATGGCCATGTTAACTATTTTATTTTTTGCCAGAATTCGTGAGCAGTTAGGGGTTGATCAATTAAGTTTGCCACTTAGCTCTGCCACAATGACGATAGATGATTTACTGCAACAGTTGGTGACAACAAATGAACCGTATTGGGCAGAGGTATTATTAGCTGATAATGTCGTTAAAGCGGTCAATCAACAAGTAGTAAAAACGGGGCATGTGCTAAGTGATGACGATGAAGTTGCGTTTTTCCCTCCAGTGACGGGCGGCTAAAAAGTATGGATAGTTATATCAGTGTGCAACCGCAAGACTTTGATTTAAGCCATGAGGTAAATTTGTTGCAACAACAAAATGGCCAGGTCGGTGCTGTTGCCAGTTTTGTCGGCGTGGTTCGTGATGTCAATGAGGGCCAGCAAGTAGCCACGATGGAGTTGGAGCATTACGCCGGTATGACCGAGCGTAGTATTGATGAAACTATTCAGCAAGCCGCAGTCCGTTGGAAAATTATCGGCGCAAGGGTTATTCATCGGGTGGGCAAGCTCGCAGCCGGTGATCAAATTGTGCTGGTTGCGGTGAGCAGTATGCATCGTGGTGATGCTTTTGCCGCCTGTGAGTTTATTATGGATTATTTGAAGACTCGGGCGCCCTTTTGGAAAAAAGAATTAGGCCCTAATGGTGAACACTGGGTTGATGCGCGTATTTCTGATGCGGCGGCGGCTGAGCGTTGGAAGTAGTCAAGCTTTTAGTCTAGCCTATATAGGGTATGATCTTCCCAAGGTGCTGCACTACACTGCGTTGAATTAGCTGTGGGTTTATTTTAATTAGTCGATGTCGGTGTATAATGCCCGGCTGTATTGACCCCCGAATATAAACTAAACATTAAGGACGCTTTATGAGTCTTGATAGTCGCGAGTTCCGCAATGCGCTGGGTAATTTTGCTACCGGTGTCTGTGTTATCACTACTAACCCTGAAGGCTATGCCCCATTTGGTATGACAGTAAATTCTTTTGCTTCAGTGTCACTGGATCCCGCATTGGTACTTTGGAGCCTGCAAAATAATTCGGAATGTATTCCTGCGTTTGAGAAGGCGGATAAATTTGCGGTTAATATTTTAGCCAGCGATCAGCAGGGTTTGTCTAATCTCTATGCGAAAAAGGGCGACCATGTATTAGCCCCGGAGCATTTTCGTATAGGCAAATCGGGTAGCCCGATCGTTCGCGGTGTAGTGACCAGTTTTGAGTGTAATATCTGGGCACGTTACCCTGGCGGTGATCATGTGATCATAGTCGGTGAAGTGACAGACATGGAAGTGAATACTAATAAGCAGCCGCTATTATTTAATGCTGGTGCTTATCGCGAGTTGCGTTAAAACGTATTACTTTAAAAAGGATTGAAATGAAATTTTGCAGCGATTGTGGACATGCGGTCAGCAAAAAAATTCCGGAAGGAGATGATCGTTTACGTTATGTCTGCGATAACTGCGAAGCTATTCATTATCAAAATCCTCGTATCATTGTTGGAACTATTCCGGTGGAAGGTGACAAGGTATTATTATGTCGCCGGGCGATAGAGCCGCGTAAAGGTTTTTGGACTGTGCCAGCGGGTTTTATGGAAAATGGTGAAACCACATTAGCTGGTGCGTTGAGGGAAACATGGGAAGAAGCGAGTGCGAAGCCGGTCAACGCCGTGTTGTATCGTTTGTTTGACCTGCCCTATATCAATCAGGTGTATATCTTTTTTCGCGCTGATCTGGCCGGCGGAGCGTTTGCTGCTGGTCAGGAGAGTCTTGAAGTACAGTTGTTTGCTGAGCAGGATATTCCGTGGGATGAAATTGCTTTTCCGGTGGTAACAGATGCTCTGAAAGAATGGTTTGATGATAGACGAAAAGACATATTCCCTGTGCGAATGTCAGAAGTAGAACCTATTTGGCACCATAAATAGATCGCAGTGATTTAACTATTCATTGCTATAAAAAACCGCGTTATGAATGCGGTTTTTTTATAGTGATTGTTAAATAGTGATGATAGTTATGACAGGGTTTGGCGATCGATGATATTACGAATTCTTAAAAACTCATCTTCAGCTTCGGGCAAAAATACCAGCTTATAAAAATAACGCTCGTTGACCGTATGTTCATGTGCAGTACCAATACCAGCCTTGTGGGTGGAGTGGGTGTAGCTCATTTCAAGGTGAATAACCCGGGTATTGATGGGGAGTTCGAAATCCAGACCATCCAGGGTTTTCTTGGCTTTTACCTCTTTGATCGTATAAGTCGATACCTCGGCAATAAACCCCAAATTTATCCGAAAGTTACTGGTTACCGGGGCGAGATACTGGTTGTCCATATCTTTATGTTGGACATACACCTGTGGATTCTTTTTAACTTCAATAAACATCAAGCAACTCCGAGAGTATAAAAAGCGTAACTGAAAAAGTGCTGGCCATTATTTTAGCAGATATTTTGGGTCTACTTGGGCAAATAACTGATTACCGCCATTTTGTTTGACCAGTTCGAATTGTTGCTGCGCGTTATCGAGCGCGCCTAGTTCAAATTCACATTGTCCAAGACGCAAATGAATGACCGGGTTTCCTGCAGCTTTTGGGCAATGTAGCGCTGAACTAAGGGCTTCACGTCCGCTATTGAAATCCCCTTTGGCAAAATAGGCATCACCTAAAGCGGTCAATATCCAGCCAGCTTGCTCCCACTCAGTTTGAGGCTTGGGCAGCAGGGTCCAGGCAGAATAAAAAGTACGGATAGCCGCTTTGGTGTCACCTTGATCAAAATGCAGGTAACCCTGCTCACAAAGCTGGCGAATATTTTTGTCGATCTCGGGATCGAGTAGGGTTGATGAATTTTCGAGCATGGGTATCTAATTCATTTTGAGCAATTATATAGCCGGATTATTGTTCACTATTAGATTTACTTTGGCGCTAGTCTAACGGCTGCTTACGGTAGAGAAAAGAAATTTTATCTTGTATTTGGTGTCTCTGCCAAGGACGCATACAATAGGCGAAAAATAACAGACAGGCTGTTTGCGTGGAAACTTCTTTTATCATCATTGCTGCATTAACCGCCATCATAGCCTTTGCTGTGGGTGCTTTTTTGTTTCGTAGCAAGGCCGATATGCAATCCCCGCAACAGCAGGCGCTGGAGGGGGAGCTGGCTGAGCTTAAGCAGCAATTAGTTGCAGTCCAGAATCATAAACTAGTGCTGGAAACGCAGCAGCAAGGGATGGGCGAACAGCTTGCTAAAGCGGAAAGTTACCTGCAGCAACGTGAGCAGGTGATTGCGGATTTACAACAACAACTACGGCAGGAAGCGGCGACCAAAGCATCTTTGCAAACCGAGCTGGAACAGCAACGCGTACGAGCAGCTGAAAGCCTTAAAACGTTGGAGGAAACGCGTCAGCAACTAAATCGTGACTTTGAATTGCTGGCCAATCGCATTTTTGAAGAGAAAACCGAACGCTTTAATCATCACAGCAAGACCACATTGGATACCGCACTAACCCCGCTGCGGGAGCAGCTCAAAGATTTTAAAAGCAAAGTTGAAGATGTCTATGATAAGGACAGCAAAGAACGGGTAACGCTAGCTGCCAAACTGGATCAATTAAAAGAACTGAACCAGCAAATGAGCGCTGATGCCTTAAATCTGACCAATGCCCTTAAAGGGGATAACAAGGCGCAGGGTAATTGGGGGGAGGTCATTCTCGAGCGCGTGCTGGAAGAGTCGGGTTTGCATAAAGGGCGGGAGTACGACACACAAGTCAGTTTCAAGGCTGATCAGGGTAGAAGTCAGCCCGATGTCATTATCCGCTTGCCAGAAAACAAAGACCTGATCATCGATTCCAAAGTATCGCTTGTTCACTATGAGCGATATTGCAATGACCCTGATGAGTCCAATCGGCAGCAGGCCTTAAAAGACCATGTGGCCTCCGTGCGTGCGCATATCAAAGGCCTTAGCATTAAAAATTATGAAGGGCTTGAGGGCTTGCGCACATTGGACTTTGTGCTGATTTTTATCCCGATCGAATCGGCTTTTATGGCAGCATTCGAACACGATCAGGCGATGTTTCGCGAAGCTTACGAAAAAAATATCATTGTGGTTGGCCCCACCACGTTATTGGCGACACTTAGGACTATCCAGAGTATTTGGCGTTATGAGCGGCAAAACAAAAATGCCGAAGAAATTGCACGGCAGGCCGGCGCGATGTATGACAAGTTTGTCGGGTTTGTAGGTGATTTGGATAAGGTCGCTGACTATATTCAAAAAGCCGGTAAGGCACAGCAAGATGCCGTGTCAAAACTCAGTAGTGGTCGAGGTAACTTGGTTACCAGCGCTGAAAAATTGAAAAGCCTCGGCGCAAAAGTAAAAAAATCACTGCCTAACACTATGACATCCGGTTTACTAGGCAGTGATGAGATAGTAGAAAATGCTGACGAAGACGATGATGCCAGCTAAGTAGCTGGTGATTTGATTTTTAACACGATTAATCATTAAGAGAAGGAGTCCATCCGTGGCGCACCCTAAAGTAGGCAATCTGGCCCCCGCATTTACCTTATTGGATCAGGGCGGCAATAAAGTTAGTTTGAAAGAGTTTAAAGGTAAAAAAAATGTTGTGCTGTATTTCTACCCAAAAGCAATGACACCCGGTTGTACGGTTCAAGCCTGCGGTATTCGTGATAATAAAAAGGCTTTTGATAAACTTGATACTGTCGTGCTAGGTGTGAGTCCTGATGCAGTGGAGCGCTTGCCAAGATTCATTGATAAACAAAATCTTAATTTCACCTTATTGTCTGATGAAGATCATGCCATCGCTGAAAAGTATGGTTGCTGGGGGATGAAGAAATTTATGGGTAGAGAGTTCATGGGCTTGATTCGTACCACATTTATTATTGGCAAAAACGGCAAGCTGTTAAAAGTAATGGATAAATTTAAAACCAAAACTCACCATGAAGATGTGTTGGCTGTGCTTGCAGAGTTACTTGATTAGATTTTACTGTAAGAGGTGGGGCAGACCACCTCTGCAGCGTTGTAGATTACAAGTTAGTTAGCGGGATTTGATTTGGAGCCTGTTCAATGGGTTCAGATGTGTCGCGGTTGCGGATGGTATCAGCGATTCGATACATGGGATCTTTGAGCATGTTAATGAGTTCTTCGCTGGCATTGATGCGCTCCAGCGCTTTATCCATACACAGTAGCCACTGATCTCTTTCGTCAGGGCCAATCGGATAAGGTTTGTGTGGGTCAGTCAGGCAAACAGTGCCATATTTTTCCGAGTATACGGGGGGCCGCCCATCCAGCCGGTAAGGTATTCACATAATTTTTGTTTAATGAGGTCCAGATTGGCCGCATGCATATGGCGGATGGTCTCTGCTTGCGGTTGTTCGTCCATGACATCGTAAAAGGCATCGGCTAATTGACGGATACCGTCTTCGCCAAGGATTTGGTAAGGCGTTTGTGCTGACATTAAAGGTTTCCAGTGGTATTTATGACGCAATGTGAGTAAGTTTATCCTCCCGTAAAGCAGATGAAAAGTTAATGATTCAGATCAACGCTTATGATTAAGCCTTTTAAAAAAATACCTTCATGTCAGCTGGATGAATCTTGGGCAGCAGTGCTGGAACAAGAATTTAATCAACCTTACATGCAGCAGTTGCAAGCGTTCTTATTGGCGGAAAAAGCAGCAGGGAGAACGATTTACCCTGCTGAAAAGGATTGGTTTAACGCGTTTAACAGCACCGGTTTTACCGATGTTAAATTAGTGATTCTGGGGCAGGATCCTTACCATGGCCCTGAGCAGGCGCACGGTTTGAGCTTTTCAGTACCCGCGGGTGTACGCATTCCGCCATCGCTGCGTAATATCGTTAAGGAGTTAGCCGCAGACTTGCAGTTACCCATGCCCTCCCATGGCTGTTTACAGACGTGGGCCGATCAGGGCGTACTGCTGCTAAATGCAACATTGACAGTGGCGGCGGGTCAAGCGGGCTCTCACCAGAAGCGGGGCTGGGAGCAATTTACTGACCAGGTCATTTCGCAGCTAAATGAGCGACGCGAAGGTTTGGTTTTTCTGCTTTGGGGCAGTCACGCACAAAGTAAAGGGCGCTTTATAGATCAGGAAAAGCATCTGGTATTAACCGCACCGCATCCATCACCATTATCTGCCCATCGTGGTTTTTTAGGATGCAGGCACTTTTCCCAGGCCAATGTTTTTTTGCTGAAGAGTGGCCGTAGTGCGATTAGTTGGCAGGTATAAGCGGTTGAGCTGGCGATCTATCGAACAATAAAAAGGGCCGAAGATTCGACCCTTTTTATTGTAGTTGCACTGTGTGCCAATGGTGTTATTGCAAAAATGCCATTGCCGCTTCCATGTCTTCAGACAAATCCTCCGCCTCATGGGCGTTCACTTCGTGCGATAGGCCTAGGCGCTCAAAGGCTGAGATGTTGCTCCAGTCCATCTGTGTCAGCGGGTGATCTGTACCAATGTAGCTTTGTAGGTTGGCCACCATAATGACATCCGCATAATCCACAGTGGGGACGACGCGATCAAAGTGAATGTGCTCTTCGGGGACCAAGCGCAATACATCGGGAAAATCCCAAGCCGCTAATATTTTACTGCCAATCTCTGGATAAGCCGCTTCAATCAGCTGATCCAGTAGGGCGACATCTTTTAATAATTTACGATTGTCTTCGGCATAGGTCAGTACTGGCAGTACGCCTATTTTATGGACTAGTCCTCCCAAGGTCGCTTGATCTGGCTTTAATTTGGTGTAGTGACGGGCGAGTACATGGCTGATACCGGCAACTTCGGTGCTGCGGGTCCACACTTCGCGCATTTTTTCATCAATGATGTCCGAGGTCGCTTGAAACATTTGCTCCATGGCCAAGCCGGTAGCTAAGTTTGCGGTGTAATCGATGCCCAGACGGCTGACTGCCATTTTTAAGTCTTCAATCTCACGGGCCGCACGTAATAGCGGGCTATTGGCTACTTTGATAATACGTGCCGTCAGGGCCGCATCATTGGTAATGACATTGGATAATTTTTGGATGTCGATGTTTTCATCGGAGGCAGCTTCGCGAACTTGTAACGCCACTTCGGGCAGCGTGGGCAGGGTCAACTGATCATTTTCTATGGCCTGAATAATCTCGTTTTTGATTTGCAGTATTTGTTCGTTCATGAAGAGTCCTAAGTCAATCGGTAGCGGATGCTGCTTACTAAAATAATATCGAATTAAGTTATAGCATAAGGTAGCGAAAGAATCTGTACGGGATGGCGTGAAGCGCCGACAAACACCTGATTTTTTTCGACCGCATCATTGGTGATGATGGCTAGAGCCTCGCACTGTCCTGGCCCTATTGCCACCGTATTCACTAAATTACCGATGCTTTGCTCACCGTCGCTATAGAGTTCAGATGCCGCTGCTGGTAGCGTCTGGTCGCTGGGATAGTCAAAACCAATGCGATAAAGGCGTCGCTTGAGCTTACCTTTGTATTGCATGCGGGCGACGACCTCTTGGCCGGTATAGCAGCCCTTGGTAAAACTGATTGCACCTGTGGTTTGGTAATTCAGCATTTGCGGAATAAACAGGTCGACAGTTTCGCTGCTGATGTCGGCTATGCCTTGTTGGATGGTTAGCCTCTGCCAGTGATGAGAGCCTTTAGTGGCTAAACCCTGGCTCAGTTGTGGCCAGAGCACTAAAGCTGACGCCAGTGATAACCAGCATTCAAACATCAGGCCGTCGTCATCAAGCTGGACCGCCAGCCCGTGTTCAGTTTGCAGGCACTGATTTTTATCGCTAAATGATTGGCCAAAACATTGCGCAATATTTTTGCGTGCGCCAGGCCCGTAAAGACCAATGATTAAGTGTTCTTCACTGACAATCTGCTGCTCGGCCTTGGAAAAAACGATGTATTTGCCGAGCACGGTTTTGCTACTCTCCACGATGGAATAATGCATTCGAAGCAAGTGCCGCTCCGGCTGGTTCTGGCTAAGTGGAAGCTACTAAGCAGGCGGCCTTTGGGTGAGCAGAAGGCACCGCTACAGCTGCTAGTGTCAGTAACGTTGGAGACATCGCAGGTGGTTTGGCCCTGCAAAAACTTACTACTTTCAGGGCCTGCTATTGCCAGTAGCCCATAGTGGGTGAGTGGGCTGATAAAATTCTCAGCCAATACGCTGTCAGTACTGTTGCTGTGACAGTGGTGGTGTTGGTCTAATGACATCCCCAGTGAATCTAACAAAGAGAGAAGTTGTTGGTTTGAGCTCATGTCGATTATCTATTGTGGCAAAAAATGCGTTGATATTTACCGCTAATAGTAGGGCTTGAGTGGACACCTGTCAGTAGTTTTATCCGGGCGATAGCAAGATTGACCATAGGCGCATGGGTTCTTTGTCGTTATAATTCGCAGCTTGGATAAATGAATTGAGCAATTTAATGATTGACGAGAATGACTATAAACGGATTCGCTGGGCTAGCCGCCGGGGAATGCTAGAGTTGGATTTGATATTGGTGCCTTTTGTCGAAAACCAATTTCGGGGTTTAAATGATCAGGATAAACGTCGGTATATTAATTTGCTTGAAGGTGAAGATAACGATTTATTTGTCTGGTGCCTGGGCCGGCAAGTCCCCACTGATCCGGATGATGCAGCGATTATCAAATTGATTATTGAATATGCTCGCAGTGCTAATAAAATCTAAATCTCTCAGGTAACTCCTGAGTAGAATGTTTAAGGCTATGGATGGCCCGATGAAAGTAGCTCCATTTACTCTCCATTTTTACCCCTCTCGCTATCTGTTGATGTATTTGTTTCTGCTGTGTTTTAGTGTGTTGCTGTCGCTTTATTATTTGCCGTTAGATTCGCTGCAGTTTTTATCTGTCTCACTTTTAGTTATAGGTATTTGCCTGCGCAGCTTTTTTAGCACAAAGAAAGTAGGACAGTTGGTTTATCGTGATCAATGCTGGCAGCTTATTACTGGTGACAAGACGGTACTGGCTGACCTTTATCAGGCAACGGTGTGGCGCAGCTTGGTGGTGATGAACTTTTGTGCAATCGGTGATGGCTCAAAATGCAGCTTGATACTGTGGCCTGAGAGTGCAGCTAAACAACAACTCCGGCAGTTGCGTGTTATGCTCAGACATTACCCGGTGTATAGGGATACTATTATTTAATAGAGGTGGTGGGGATCAGGATGGTATCGCTGGAGGTCGCTAGGGTTTCCGGGTAGTCCAATGTGTAATGCAGGCGCGGCTTTCTTTTCTGGATATGGCGGAGCGGATGATCAATTCAGCTACCTTTGCCAGGTTTCGCAACTCAATTAAATCGTTAGAAACTTTGTAATTGCGATAGTATTCGTTAATTTCCTGCTGCAGTAACTCGGCGCGGCGTAGAGCACGTTCCAGGCGTTTGTCCGTGCGAACAATTCCCACGTAATCCCACATAAATCGACGCAGCTCATCCCAGTTGTGTGAGATGACTACATCTTCGTCAGAGTCGGTGACTTGTGATTCATCCCAGTCTGCAGCGCTGCGAGGCGCGGGGGCTTGCTCGAAGTTCGCAACGATATGGTTGGCTGCTGAGCGGCCGTAAACCATACATTCAAGGAGTGAGTTACTGGCCATGCGGTTGGCACCATGCAGCCCGGTGAAGGAGGTTTCGCCAATAGCGTAGAGATTGTCGATATCGGTGCGGCCATGAATGTCTACCATAACCCCGCCGCAGGTATAGTGCGCAGCGGGTACCACTGGGATGGGGTCGCGAGTAATATCGATACCTAGCTCCAGACAACGAGCTTTAACGGTGGGGAAATGGTGTAGCAAAAAGTCAGGCGATTTATGGCTAATATCGAGATAAACACAATCGCTACCTAGTCGTTTCATCTCATGATCGATGGCGCGGGCTACGATATCGCGCGGGGCTAACTCGCCCCGTTTATCAAAACGGTGCATAAATCGCTCGCCGTTTGGCAGTAATAGCTTGCCGCCTTCACCGCGGATGGCTTCAGTAATCAAAAATGATTTTTGCCTGTGGGTGATACAGGCAAGTAGGGTGGAATTGATTGAATTCCATATTGGCGACCCGACAACCGGCCCGCCAGGCCATCGCTATGCCGTCACCGCTGGCGCCATCGGGATTGCTTGTATAAAGGTAAGCTTTACTGGCGCCGCCAGTGGCAAGCACCACAAATTTGGCCTGGAAAAGGTCGACATGATCCGAGTTCCTATCCAGCACATAAGCACCATGACAGCGTTGCTGTTGCATGACTAAATCAATAGCGACACGCTGGTATAGATGTGAATGTTGGCAGCCGCCAAGGCTTGTTGGCTGAGGGTTTCAGAACCGCTCGCCCGTAGCATCGGCGGCATGAAT